>CAZYRM010000044.1:0-40266 GCA_964649705.1 uncultured Planctomycetia bacterium | reverse complement strand
CGCCCCACGGCTCGCCGCGCCGCGGCGCGGCCCTTCTCCTCGGCGCAGCGGCCGCAGCGTTGCACGAGAGCATCCGTGGCTGGATCACGCCTCCGTGCGTCCTCTGTGGTGAAACGGCGCGGCGGAGCTCCCCGCGTCACTCTGGGCGACCGTGGCGCGTCGTCTTGGTGCGCGTGTGCGGCTCCGCCCCCCCCGCCGACGTCGAGGCGTGGCTCGCGTCGAGGCGAGCGCGCAAATCCGCCAGGATCCGCGGCGGGGGACGATGGGCGGCCGATCCTCCCTGGGGCCCCGCGGTCGCAGCGCGCACGCCCTCCTCCGAGGCGTACACGCGCTCGATCAGCGGCCCCTGGCGCACCTCGCGCGACTCGGGGTCGAGCCAGAACGAGGCGTGCGAGAGCGTCGCCGCCACGTCCAGGCGCGCCCCGCACACCTCGATCGTCGTCCCCGGGTGGACCTGCCCCAGGACGTCGATCCGATGCACCCCCCGGCCGATCGCCTCCCACGCCTCGATCGCCGCCAGCAGCGAGGCGTGCACGTCGTCGACCTGCTTCGCGAGAAGGCCGCGCGCGAGGAGGAGCTTCTCCATGTACGCCCTCCTCTCCGGCGGAAGCGTCGCAAGCATGGCCCTCGCATGCTCGTGGTCCGCCCCGACCACGTGCTCCACCTGATCGAGCTTCCCTCGCAGCTCCTCGTACTCCAGCTCGAGTCCCCGGATCTCCGGCGTGATGGGATAGAGGCACAGCTCCGTCTTCACCCCCGCTTCCGTGCCGACCTCCTTCACGCGGATCCGCTCGCCCGAGAGGATCATCCCGCCGCGCACCACGCCCCGCCCCTCCACGACCTCCACCAGGCCGCCCGCGAGGACGTGGCAGTTGATCGCGCTCTTGCGGATCGTCACGGGCCCCTCGCACTCGAGGAAGGCCCTCTCGCCGTACCCGATCGTGAGGCGCTCCCTCGCGACGACGCGGCCGTGCCCCTTCTGGACGACGCCCCCCTGCACGGTCACCGATCCCCCCGCGTCGACCCGGCCGTCCTCGACCGCACCGCCGACCCACAGGTCCGACCCGGCCGAGACGCGGAAGCCGTCGCGCACGGTCCCCTTCACGCGGACCGCGCCCTGCGGGAACGAGAGGTTTCCCACCGTCATGTCGACGTCGCCGTCCCGCGTGAAGACCTGATCGACCGAGAGGACCCCGTCGGAGACGACGACGCACCCCCCCGCCGTCGCGTAGAGCTCCGTCCCGCCGCGGACCTCGACGTTCCGTCCGGGCTCCAGGGAGGCGTCGTCGGGGGGCGGGGGCGGAAGGGCGCGGCCGAAGACGTCCCGCCCGGGCCGCCCCGGGACCGGGGCCACCCTGCGTGCCAGAAGATCCCCCTCGCGGACGACCTTGACCGCGTCGCGCTCGCGGAAGTCGACATGGTCGTCGTCGCCGCCCCCCGCCGCCGAGAGCCCCGTGGCCACCGCCATCTCGACGCGCCCCGGCGTCCCCGCGGTCCACGCCATCCCCTCGGCGAACCGGACGACCCGCGGCTCCGAGCCGGACTTCATCGGCTCCGCCAGGGCCGCCTCCACCGCGCCCCAGGCGGGCTCGACCGCGTAGCCACGCGCCGCGGCCGCCTCCTCGAGCAGCGTGCGCGTGACGCGCGGAGAGCCCTCGGCGAGGGGCCTGAGCACCAGGTCGACCGACATCCGGTCGGGCGCCTCGCGGAAGAGCGGAAGGACCTCGACGCGGCCCTCGCGGACCACGAGGTAGCCGTCCACGGCGGCGACGCACGCCCGCGCCTGCGCGTGGACCCCCTCGCCGGCGCGGAGGGGCGGAGGAGGCTTCGCGGGCGGGGGGATCTCCTCCCCCGTCACGCGCTTGCCGGGCTTCGGGGGCCCCGGGGCGAGGACCTCTGCGATCCCCTGGCCGCTCCGCACGAGGGTGCCGGAGGGGAGGGAGACGCCCAGCCCACCAGACGACGCGCTCGGGGGGATCCCATGGGCGACGTAGACGGGCCACGTCACGGGCGCGCCCGAACGGAGGGCGGCCGCGAGCCTGGCGATCGCCTCCTCGTCGAGCCCCTCGCGCACGCCGCGCGCCGCGAGCCAGCGCTTGAGGTCCGAGGCCGCGGCCTCGTCCGAGGTGAACTGGACGTCCGGCGGGCCGGCGAGGCCGGCCTGCATCCCGCCCGCGAGGATGCGGAGCGGATCGGCGTGGGAACCGGTGCCGCTGGAGGAAGACATGGCCGCGTGCGCTCACTCGTGCCGCGTACGCACCCCTTCGCCCAACCGATTCTCCGGCCCCGCGCGGCGGAGCGCAATGGTGATTTCTACACCATCACCAGGCGGTTCCTTCCGTTCTGCTTCGCCTCGTAGAGCGCCGAGCGCGCCGCGTCCGTGATCGCCACGACGTCCCCGTGCGGCGGCGCCGTCGCCACGCCCGCGCTGAACGTCGTCGCGAACTCGTCGCCGTTCGACCGGTGGTGGACCTCGCTGAAGTCGGAGCGGATCTCGTCGAGGATCTTCACCACGTCCAGGCCGTCCGTCTCGGGCAGGATGACCGCGAACTCCTCGCCGCCGAAGCGACAGACCATGTCGTGCTTCCGCAGCCTGCGCCTGAGGAGGAGTGCGAGGTTCCTGAGGACGCGGTCCCCCGCCGGGTGGCCGTACACGTCGTTCACCGAGCGGAAGTGGTCGAGGTCGATCAGGGCGTACCCGAGCCTCGTCCGCCGCGCCCTGGACTGCATGATCGCCACGTCGAGCTGCTGCATCCCGATCGAGTGGTTCGACAGCCCGGTCAGGCCGTCCTTGACCATGTACGAACGCAGGGTGCGCGACCGCTGCGCCCGCGCCACGATCGACGCGATCAGGTGCTCGGGGAGGATCGGCTTCGTCAGGAAGTCGTCCCCGCCCAGCCTCATCGCCGCAAGCTGGCGGTCGACGTCGGTCTCCCCCGAGAGGTACACGATCGGGATCCCGTCGTACGCCCCCTGCTGGCGGATCACCGTCGCCAGCTCGATCCCGCTGCAATCCGGCATGTACAGGTCCATGAGGATCAGCTCCGGCCGGAACGCCGCGAGCATCTGGAGCGCCGACATCGGGTTCGTGACCGCGGAGGGGATCATCCCCGCCTCCTCGAGCACACGCGCGCAGAAGGTCGCCACCTGGCGGTCGTCCTCCACGATCAGGATCCGGAACGGCTCGGCGTTCTCCCTCGTCGTGAGCCCCTGGAGCACCTCGACCAGGTGGTCGTAGTCGACGGGCTTGGTGAAGTACGCCCTTCCCCAGGCGCGCACCGCCCGCAGGCGCGAGGGAAGGTCGCTCTGGGTCGACAGGTAGAGGATCGGGACCGGTTCCGCCCTGCCGGCCTGGACCTGAGAGAGGAGCGTCTCGCCCTCGTCAGGACCTCCCAGGAAGGAGCTGTCGACGACGATCGCGCACGGGTCGGACAGCAGCGCCGCCTCCGCGACGCCCGTGAGGGAGGGGAAGGTGCGGACCGTGTAGCCGAACGAGGCGATCTGGAGCACGAGCTGGCGCGAGACGGTCGGGTCCGTCTCGATGATGAAGACCGGCCCCGGGCGCGACGACGCCAGCGAGGGACGGAGGACCTCAGTCTGGTACCGGCGGCTCCCTCCCCCCGACCCGCGGGCCTCCGAGAGGCACGCCTTGCGCAGGCGCTCCACCATCGCGCCGATCTCGGACGAGCGCGAGAGGTCGGGCCGCGTCCCCTCCAGGGCGCGCAGGACCGTCTCCAGCTCACGGCCGCGCTGCGACACGGAGAGGTACCCGAACGTGCCCCCCGCCCCGGCAAGGTGGTGGGCCCGCTGGATCAGGTCGCGCATCGCGTCTTCCGCCCACTCGGAGCGGAGGACCTCCTTCCATCCCTCGTCCAGCTCCCGCTCGGCCTGGACGAGACGCACGCCGAACTCCTTTTTCAGGTTGGCCAGCTCCTCCTTGGGGTCCAGCTTCTCAGGCTTCATGGCCGTTCCTCCAGATCTCGCGGAGTCGATCCGCGAGCGACATCGGGTCGAAGGGCTTGGCGATCACGTCGAGCGCGCCGAGCCGCCGGTATTCCGCCACTTCCCTGGTCTGCACCCTTGCGCTGATGAACACGACCGGCGTCCCCGCCAGCCGCGCGTCGGCCCGGATCGCCGCCAGCGTCGCAGGGCCGTCCATCCCGGGCATCATGACGTCCAGCAGGATCATGTCCGGATGGAAGTCGGGCGCCTCGGCCAGCGCTTCCTTCCCGGACCCGCATACCTTCACGACGAGCCCTCCGATCGCCCCCAGGGCGAGGTCGGCCACGGCCTGGATGTCCGGCTCGTCCTCCACGTACAGGACCCGCTCCAGCTTCCGACCGTTCTTCACGCGACGGCCCCTCCCGCGAGCGCAGGCGTGCGACGGCGCGCCAGCGCGGACACGATCGCCTCCCGGAGCTGCTCGTTCGTCGTCCTTCCCTTCACGAGGGCCGCCGAGACGCGCCTGGATACGTCGGCGTCGATTTCCCGCGCGGAGAACACGATCACGGGCGCGGTGAGCCGCGGCAGGATGTCGAGTCCGGACCCGTCCGGCAGGGCGAGGTCGAGGATCACGAGGTCGAACGGACCGGCCGCGAGCCTCTGGCGGGCCTCGTCAAGACCTGCGGCGCGTTCGACGCATGCCACGTCCGCGAGGAGCGTCGCGACCACCCGCACGAGGTCCTGATCGTCCTCCACGTACAGGACCCTGGGACGGGCCTCCGTCGCCCCGGAAACGGCCCTCCGCAGCGCCGCCAGGAGGCGCTCCTCGTCAATCGGCTTCGAGAGCCAGTCCACGACCCCGAGGGCCCCGCCGTTCAGCTCGTCCCTCGCGGCGTCGGCCTTGACGGAGACGACCACGATCGGGAGGCCCCGCGTCGCCGGGCCTTCCCTCAGCTCGCGGATGAGCGACACACCGTCGCGGTCGGGGAGGATCAGGTCCAGGGTCAACGCGGCGTAGGGGCGGCGGGACAGGCAATCCACGGTCCTCCGGGCGTCCGGGACGACGTCGCAGGCGAACCCGGCCTGAGTCAGGATGAGCTGGATCAGGTGCGCGACGTCGGGGTCGTCCTCGCAGACGAGGATCCGCGGCGCGCCTGCGGGCCCGTCGACCTCGCAATCGACCTCGGGGGCGGAGGGGAGGTCGACGTGGAACGTCGTGCCGACGCCGATCTCCGTCGAGACCGTGATCGTCCCGCCGAGTCGCTCGACGATCGCCTTGGCAATCGACAGCCCGAGCCCGGTCCCTCCCCTCCGGCGGGCGTCCGTGGCGTCCGCCTGCGCGAATTTCTCGAAGAGGTGGGCGCGGAACTCCTGCGGGATCCCCGGTCCCCGGTCCGAGACTGAGACCCGCCCGAGGCCCATGGCCAGGGAGACCTGGACCGTCACGGCCGAACCCGACGGGGAGAACTTGACGGCGTTCGACAGGAGGTTGGTCAGAACCTGGACCAGGCGGTCCGGGTCGGCCAGGACCATGAGCGGGGGGCCGGCGGCCAGCTCGATCTCGACACCGAGCTGCTGGGCGTACGGTCGGGTGGCCTCCGCCGCCTGCTGGACGAGCGCGGCAAGGGAGGCGGGTCTCACGTGGAAGGGCATGTGGCCGGACTCGATGCGCTCCACGTCGAGGATGTCGTTGATGAGGCGGATCAGCCGTTCGCTGTTCTTGTGGGCGATTTCGACGAGCGTCTGGGCCTGCGCAGGGAGGCCTCCCAGGCGACCGGAGACGAGCAGCCCGAGGGAGCCGTGGATCGAGGTCATCGGCGTGCGCATCTCGTGGCTGACGGTGCTCACGAATTCGTTCTTGAGGCGCTCGACCTTCTTGCGGTCGGCGATGTCGCGGATGATCGCGGCGAAGAAGACGCCGGAGGCGTTGTCGCCCTTCGCGATCGAGATCTCGATCGGGACCTCGGTGCCGTCCTTGTGTCGAGCCGCGAGCTCGATGGTCTTGCCGATGACCCGGGCCTCGCCCGTGGCCAGGTATCGGGCCAGGCCGCGCTCGTGGGCGTCCTGGAAGCGGTTGGGCATGAGGAGGGTGAGGGATTGGCCGACCACCTCCTCGGCGGTGTAGCCGAAGAGCGCCTGGGCCGCGCGGTTGAAGGCGGTGACGTGCCCGGTGCGGTCAGCGACGATGATGGCATCGACGGCGCCCTCGGTCACGACGCGCCATCGCTCCTCGCTCGCGCGGAGGGTCTCCTCGACGCGTTCTCGGTCGGCGACTTCAAGCTCCAGGCGCCGCGCGAGGGCCTCGGCGTGGCGGGCGCGGAGGCGGTAGGAGGCGGCGAAGAGGGCTGCGCCGAGCATGAGGATGCCGAGCGCGACGTTGACCATCGCGGGCACCCAGTCGGGGCGGACTCGGGCGAGCGCATCGACATGGGCATGCCATCCGGCGATGACGCTCGCGCCTGTGGCAAGGCACAGGGCGCCTGCGACGGCGGCCCAGCCCCCGCCCGTGTGGCGATCGGACGGACGCACGGTGTCCCTCGTGGCGAAAAGGACGAACCTGGCCCGGCCGGCGTGGAGTGAAATCGGAGGGAGGAGGCGCGACGAGCGTGCGCCGGCGGCTCCCTCTCGGCGCGGAAGTCACGGTTTGCCGTCCCCTGACTCCCGCGTCACCCCGACCGCCTGCCCTGACGGCGGTGGGCGAGTCACCAGCCACACGGAATGTACCCTTGTCCCCCGTCCAAAGTCAACTCGCAAATGTGCGTGATGTGGGACGGGTCAGGGTCTCCACGCCGCGAGGTACAGGTACAGCTCCCATGTCGGAGGGACGATCGCCAGCGCGAACCCGAGGAAGAGGAGCGGAACGCGCCCGAGGGGCCGCCCTCGGCGCCACGACTGCAACACCGTCACCCACGCCGCGTAGACTGCCGCGAACAGGATCGACCCACCGAGGATCGGGATCAGGTACATCCCCGCCTTGACGCCGAACCCCTCCAGCGCCTTCCTGAGCGCGTAGACGACGCACGAAACGACGCCGATCAGGGCCACGCCCCTCGCCTCGGGGACCGGCTGGTCCGGGCAGGCCCGATCGAGCCCCGTCCGCCGCCAGTGGCCTCGCAGGACCCCGTACGCCCCCGAGGCCATCGCCACGGCCAGGACGGCGGCGAGCGTAGGCCAGACCTCGAACCTCGCACGAGAGAGGATCCTCCCCCCGTTAAGCTTCTCTTCCCCCATCATGACCAGGGGCCCTACGTCCCCCGGGCCGATTACCTTCGGACGGATCGACTCGAGCAGCGCCCACACCGCAACGCACGTCGCGACCGACTGGAGCAGCGCGACGACGCGGAGCCACGTGCGCTCCTCCGGCGCCATCTCGTCCGGCGCCGCGCAACGGAGCGCCCCCTCGAGCTCCGCGCGCATCTCCTCCGCGCTCTGGTAGCGGTCCTCCGGACGCGGCGCCAGCGCCCGGCGAATCGCGCGATCGAGCGCGCGCGGCGGCGGGGCGAAGTCCCCGACGGGGAGTCGCCCGGTGACCATCTGGTAGAGCGACACGCCGAGCGAGTAGAGGTCCATCCGCGGGTCCGGCGCGGCCCCCGCAAGCGCCTCGGGGGCGATGAAGTGAGGCGTCCCGACCGCGGCGCCCGAGGCGGTCAGCCTCCCCTGCCGCGCGTCGGCGCCGAGGATGGTGGCGATCCCGAAGTCCCCCACCTTCACCCGGCCCTCCGCGTCGAGGAGGAGGTTGTCGGGCTTTACGTCGCGATGGACGATCCCCGCCCGGTGCGCGCAGGCGAGGGCGTCGCAGACCTGCATCGCGATCTCGATCGCCCTCGGGACATCGAGAGGCAGCCGCTCCGAGACGCGGCCGCCGGGCACGTGCTCCATGACGATGTACGGCTGGCCCGCTTCCTCGCCCGAGTCGTAGACGGCGACGATATTCGGATGGCGGAGGGCCGCGAGCGCGCGGGCCTCCCGCTCGAACCTGGCGCGGAACGAGGGGTCCGCGGCGAGGGCCTCCGGCAGGAGCTTCACGGCCACGGTGTGCCCCAGCCGCAGGTGGCGGCCCCGGTGGACGCTCCCCATCCCGCCCCGGCCGATCTCCTCCGCCAGCTCGACGGCCCCGCCGACGATGACCGGCTCCAGCGGCGCATCGAGGAGGCAGGCGGCGCACACGCCGAGCCTGCCGTCGGCCAGGGCCGCCCCGCATCGCGGACAGGCGTTGCTCATGGGCGGAGGGCCCGAACGAGCTCGGCGATCTCCGCCTCGACGTCCTCCGCCGAGGCGACGGTGTGGGCGACCTCCTCGCGGACCAGCTCGCGGAAGCGGACCCGCGCTCGATGCAGCACCGCCTTGAAGGCGACGGCGCCGAGTCCCGCCTCGCGCGCGGCCTCCTCGTGCGAGGGGGCCTCGCCGGGCGTGAGAAACCGTGCAAGGACCTCGAACGGGCCGCGACGCCCGCCGCCCTCGTACTCCGCCCGAAGGCGAGCGAGCGAACGCTCCATCACGCCGACGGCCCACTCGCGATCGAACGCGGCCGCGGGGTCCTGCGGCGCGGAGTCGGACTGCCGCTCGGCGACGTCGAAGTCGAGCGGGACGGGCCTCGCGCCGCCCCCGCGCTTCTGCGCGGACTGCCGCTCGTGGCGGTTGACGAGGAAGTGGTCGAACGAGGCCTTCAGGTACCCGCGGAACCGCCCGCGCTGCGGGTCGGCGCGGCCCAGGAAGTCCTTCTCGAGGACGTGGACGAGGAACTCCTGCACGGCGTCCTTCGCCTCCTCGACCCGGAGCCCCTTGCGCCTGACGTAGAAGTAGAGCGGCTTCCAGTACGCCGCGATGAGGTCCTCGAGGGCCCTCCTCCTCGCCGCGTCGTCGTCCCTCGCCGCGAGGATGGCCGTCCAGCGGGTCGCGGGGAACTCCCGCGCCTCTCCCCCGATCGCCGTCTCGGGAATCATCGCGCGCCAGTATACCGCGGCCGCCCGGGGCGTGCTACGCCTCCGCGGGGCCCCCCCCGGCCCGAAGCCCGGGTACCCGCGGCCTGAGACCCGCGGCCCGAGACCCGCGGCCCGAGACCCGCGACCCGAGACCCGCGACCCGAGACCCGCAGCCCGAGACCCGCTGCACGTGCCCGTGCCCGTGCCCGATCGCACTCGATCGGGCACGGGCACGGGCACGTGGTACGGGTTGCGGGTCTCGGGCCAGGGGTAGCGGGTGACGGGCCACGGGCATCGTGCCACGGGACCTACGCCTCCGCGGGCTCGGCGTACTGCAGCTCGTGGAGGCGCGCGTAGACGCCCTTCTTCGCCAGCAGCTCGTCGTGCGTGCCGCTCTCCACGACCTCGCCGTGGTGGAGGACCAGGATCCGGTCCGCGCGGCGGATCGTCGAGAGGCGATGGGCGATGACGACGCTCGTCCGCCCCGCCAGGAGCCGCTCCATCGCGTCCTGGATCAGGTGCTCCGTCTCGCTGTCGATGTTCGCCGTCGCCTCGTCCAGGATCAGGATCCGCGGGTCCGCCGCGAGGGCCCGCGCGAACGCCAGGAGCTGCCGCTGGCCCGCCGAGAACGTCGAACCGCGCTCGCTCACCCGCGCGTCGTACCCGCCCGGAAGCCCCTGGACGAAGGGGTCGGCGTGGACGGCCTTCCCCGCCTCGACGATCCTCTCCCGCGTCATCCCGTGGTCCCCCATCGCGATGTTCTCGGCGACCGTTCCGGTGAAGAGGAACACGTCCTGCAGGACGATGGCGACCCGCCGACGGAGGTCCTCCTGGGCCACCTCGCGCACGTCGACCCCGTCGACCAGGACCTGTCCTCGCGAGACGTCGTAGAAGCGGCAGAGGAGGTTCACAATCGAGGTCTTCCCTGACCCCGTCGCCCCCACGAGCGCGATCATCTCTCCCGGCCGCACCGAAAAGTCGATGTCCTTCAGGACGTGGCGGTCTCCCTCGTACGCGAACCACACGCCGCGGAACTCGACCTCCCCCTTCACGTCGGGCAGCGGCCTCGGCGCCGGCGGGTCCTTGACGCCCGGAGCCACGTCGAGCACGGAGAAGACCTTCTCCGCCGCCGCCATCGCGTTCTGAAGGATGTTGTACTTCTCGGCCAGCTCGCGGATTGGCTGGAAGAACCGCTCGAGGTATCCGATGAAGGCGATCAGCGTCCCGAGCGTGACCTTGTCCTGAACCACTCGCCCGCCGCCGTACCAGATCACGAGCGCGATCGCCGAGGCCCGCATGACGTCCATGAACGGGAAGAAGACCGCCGCGTACAGGTGCCCCTTCATGTGCGTGTCGAAGAGGTCCTTGCCGTATTCGTCGAACCGGCGGCGGTTCTCCGCCTCGCGCCGGAAGAGCTGGACCACCTTCATCCCCGACAGGTTCTCGCTGAGGTAGGCGTTCAGCCGCGCGATCTTGGCCCTCGACACCCGGTAGATGTGCCTCGCGAGACGGCGGAAGACGCGCGTCCCCCACAGCATCGGCGGGATGGCCGCCAGCGAGACGAGCGCGAGCCGCCAGTCCTGGAGCGCCATTGCGACGAGCGCCCCTCCCAGCGTCACGACGTCCCCGAGGACGGCCACGACGCCGGAGGTGAGCATCTCGTTCAAGGCCGAGATGTCCGTCGTGACGCGCGTCATCAGGCGGCCGACCGGGTTCCGCGAGTAGTAGGCCAGGTCGAGTCCCTGCATGTGGGTGAAGACCCGCATCCTCAGGTCGTGCATGACGCGCTGCCCGAGGAGGAGCGTCAGGAGCGTCTGGAAGTAGTCCGAGACGACCCGGACGACCGCGACGCCGAGGAGGACGAACGCGAGCCAGTGGATCCCCGTGAGGCGTTCCGCCACCGGACCCGGGGCGGCCATGTACCGGTCCACCGCGAGCCCCGTGATGTACGGGGCGGCGATCCCGGTAAGCCGCACCAGGACGAGCGTCGTGAACCCCGACACGAGGAGGCTGGGGTACCGCCAGACGAAGGAGAAGAAGCGCCGGGCCAGCCGCGGGTCGAACCCGCGCTTGACCTCCTCTTCCATGAACGCCGTGTGCGTGAGGGCCATTACTCGAGCGACTCCTCGAGCTGCTGGCGGCGCCACAGGTCGGCGTAGAGGCCTCCACGCGCCAGCAGCTCCTGGTGCGTCCCCTGCGCGACGACCCGGCCGTGATCGAGGACCACGATCGAGTCGGCATCGGCGATGCTCGAGAGGCGGTGCGAGATGACGAGGACGGTCTTTCCCTTGCCCGCCTCGCGGATCCCGGCGAGCACGCGCTCCTCGGTCGCCGCGTCGATGCTCGAAAAGGCGTCGTCGAGGACCAGGATCGGCGCCTCGGTCGCGATGGCGCGCGCGATGCAGGCCCGTTGGCGCTGCCCGCCGGAGAGCGTCACCCCCCGCTCCCCCACGATCTGCTCGTACCCGTCGACGAAAGTCGCGACCGCCTCGTCGAGGCACGCCATGCGCGAGGCGCCCTCGACGCGGGCGCGGTCCGCCTTCTCCAGGCCGAACGAGATGTTCTCCGCGATCGTGTCCGAGAACAGGAAGCCGTCCTGGGGGACGAAGCCGATGAGCCGCCGGATCGAGGCCGTCGAGAGCGAGCGGACGTCACGCCCGCCCAGGAAGACCGCCCCCTCGGGAGGCTCGTAGAGGCGGGCGAGGAGCTGGACGAGCGTCGTCTTACCGCACCCGGTACGTCCGACGATGGCGACCCGGGTCCCCGCACCGACGGAGAAGGAGACGTCGTGGAGCGCCTCCGGCCGGTCGTCGGAGTAGCGGAACGTCAGGTGGCGAAACTCGATCCCCGCCGGCGAGGCCTCCTCCCCGCCGCCGCCGTGGGGCTCGGGGACGTGCAGGATCTCATTCAGGCGCTCCATGGAGGCGACGCCGCGCTGGTAGACGGAGAGCGCCCAGCCGAGGAAGACCATGGGGCCCGTCACCCAGCCGAGGTAGAGCATGTAGCGGAGGTAGTCCCCGATCGAGAGCTTCGCGCGGACGACGTCGGACCCTCCGATCCAGAGCACCAGGAGCGCCCCCATCTCGAAGAAGACCGTGAACACGGGGAAGTAGATCGCCTGCATCCGCGCGAGGCGCATGTTCAGGTCGACCGAATCGCGGGACATCTCGTCGAAGCGGGCGGTCTCCTCCTTCTCGCGCGCGAAGGCCTTCACGACGCGGATCCCGTTCAGGTTCTCGAGCACGCGGGCGGTCAGGTCGCCGAACTGCTCCTGGACGCGCATGGAGCGGCGGTGGGTCTCGGCGAAGATCCGCTGGCAGAGGATCGCGAGGAGCGGCAGCGGGATGGCCGTGTAGAGCGTCAGGCGCGGGTTGAGGTAGATGAGGATCGGAAGCGTCGTCACGACAATCGTGGCGGTGTCCATGAGGGCGAGGATCCCCATCCCGAAGAACATCCGGACCTGCTCGACGTCGCTCGTCGCGCGGGACATCAGGTCGCCGATCGTGGTGCGGTCGAAGTAGGCGGGAGGGAGGCGGACGGCCTTCGCGAAGAGCTCGTTCCGGAGGTCCAGCTCGACGCGGCGCGAGAAGTCCCAGGCGATCCGCCTCCAGGTGAAGCGGAGGCAGGCGCGGATGAGCTCGATCCCGACGATGAGGAGCGCGAACTGGGCGAGGATCGGGATCTTCGCCAGGCCCGTCTTCAGGTAGTCGACGGCACTCCCGATGATCCACGGCGGGGCCAGGCCGACGACGTCCACCAGGAAGATCGAGGCGGTGACCCCGACGACCCAGAGGCGGTAGCGTCGGAGCATCCCCTTGAACAGGCGGTATCCGCGCATGAAGGGCGGAGATTGTAGCGAGAATCCTCAGTTCTCAACTCGCATTTCTCAACAGAGGCCCAATCCAGAATGCCCGCCACTGCCCCGATGGTTGCGAGTGAGGCTTCGAGGATTGGGCCTCTGTTGAGAACTGCGAGTTGAGAAGTGCGAGTTCGCCGCACGCCCGCCTATGTCGGATAAGGAGGGCGGGTCGAGACTCGGGGGTCGTCCACGGGGCCGCCGACTGTAAAGTGGTAGAGGCTCTGGAACGCTGGGGATCGAAGCCCGAACACGTCGTGCACCGAGTCGTCGAAGAATCAGCCGATCCCCGTGCCGCGGATCCCCGCCTCTTCCGCCTCCAGGTAGAGGACCTGCCCGACGAGGCCCGCCTCCCAGAAGAGCCGACGGTACGCCCACGCCCCGTGCTCCCGCAGCGTCGCGCCGAAGTCGGCCAGCATCCCGAGGCTGAACACGCCGTCTCCAGCGATCTCCTGCGTGCACGAGACGTGCGCCGCCACGTCGCGCGAGTCCCCCTCCGCAAGGAAGTACAGGGGAAGTTCGCCCGTCACGGCCTTCCACGCGAATCCGGGGTGCGTCTCCGAGCGCAGCGCATCGAGCCGCGATGCGTCCCGCACCAGCGCGTAGAGCCCCGGCGCCAGGCCCCTCACCCGGTGCACGAACATCGCCAGGTGGATGCGGGGCCTCCACGGGATCGCGTCGAACGGCACGGCGCCGTTCCCGCGAGACGGCACGAGCCGCGCCATCATCGCGAAGAAGTCCTCCGACGCGATCGCCGTGGTCCCATCCATCGCGACCGCGCTTCGACGCCCCAGGATCGCCCGCTCGGCCGTGAGGCGCGGAGGCGCAGGGGCCGCCCCTGCCTGCTCGGGGAGCCCATCAAGAACGTCGCGCGGCGCACTCGCCGTCGACGGCTTCCGCGTCGCCTTCGCCACCGTCTCGATCGCGGGCCACTCGTGCTCGTGGTGATCCGAGAGCACGTTGGGCGTCCCTGTCCACGCGAGTCCGACAGGTGCGCTCACCGCGGAGGCGCTCGGCCGCGCGCCTCCGGGCGAGACGACCGCCAGCAGGTCCGGCTCCTCGCGCTCCGCCGGGCCCGCTGCGAGGCGACCTACGCCGAGGAGCCCCTCCACGTCCTCGTCTCCGCACCCGTCGAGCATCGTCAGCCCCCACCCGTTCGCCGCGGCCGCCAGCCGCATCGAGCCGAGGGCGTGCCCGACGTCGTGGTGGCAGTACCGGAAGGCCCGCTCGCCGTACTTCCACGCCTCCCGCCAGTGGATCGACGCCAGGCCGACGAGGAACGAGCCCGGCGGGAGTGCCTCCATGAGCCCCTTCCACGCTTCCTCGGTCAGCTCCGCGCGCCGCTCCAGGGCGTGCTCCTTCGGCGCGTAGTGCCACACCGCGGGCCGCCCGTGGATGCCCTCGATCGACGGGAGCACCGCGTACCCCTCCGTCGGGTGCAGGTTCCCGCTCGATGGGTTCGCCCTGAGCGCCCATCGCGACCCCGGGATCTCCTTCCACGCGGTGAGCGACAGCGCGTACCGGAAGAACAGGGAGAGCGTCTCAAGCGTCAGCGGCGCTGACGGGACGCGCCCCTCGACGTAGAGGTCGGCATACGGCAGTGCCCTCCCCTCCGCCGGCAGGGGCAGCTTCACGACCGGCGCGCCGGCGTACCTGCGGAACGGGTCCGGCTGCGTGGCCCAGTCCAGGTACCCTGGCCCGGGCGCGAAGCCATGCGGCCCGTGCTTCGATCGCTCGTGATAGGCGGCCACGGCGGGGTCGATCCCCGCGAGCGCTCTAACATCGTGCGTCCCGGGGTTGCTCCCCACGTGAATCCCCTACCACTCTCATCCGTGCCAGCACCTGCGCCCAGTGGGGATCGTCGCGGAGGGAGGCGAGAGCCCGAACCGCGGCTCGCGCGAGGCACCGCTCACGCGGACGGCTCCGCCCGGCCATCGCCGGCCCACACTACTCCACGACCTCCCAGCCGTTGGCCGCAGGATCCTCGGCGGGCCACTGCTCGGCCCCGTCCTTCGCCTCGGGACCCAGGTCCTTCGAGTAGATCACACCCTCTTCGTTCACGATGTACGTCCGAACGCCGGTCACTTCGTACTCGGCCGGATACGCACAGAAGCCGAAGCTCCTGGGGTTGCTGCCATTGCAATTGGGGTCCGAGCCGTCTGCGTACGCGTCGCCGCTAACACCAAGCTTCATGGCCTGGAACCAATAGCCCGACTTGGGTTTTGCCTCCCGCTTGCCGTACCTCGCAACGCCCACCCTGTCGGCCTGAGCCACCGGGATGTCCATCAGTCGAAGTTCCTCGCCCGCCGCGTCCGTCAGGTAGCACAGTCCCGCGACGTCCTGTGTCCAGTAGTCTTGCCGGCCGTTCCTGTCGGCATCGATCTGACGCCACACCCCCTCCGTGGACACGATCATCATGAGCACCGTGGTGGCCGAAATCTCGTTCGCCTTCATCCTGGTTGCGCCGGCCCCTCCTTTGCCCAGTTTCGCGGTCGCCTTGGCCGAGATGTCCTCGAACCACTCGTAGAAGGCCCCAGCACCCTCATCCGCGATCTCGACCTGGGAGCGTGCCAGGACCTTCCCCTCCTCGGTCTCAAAGAAGGCGATGGCGTCGTCGATGGTCTTCTCGTCGAGATGCCGTTCATAGATGGGCACCAGGAGCTCCACGAACGCATCGGGATCCGCCAACTCCTTAAACGTCTCGACATACCCGGGCGGCAGCCCCTTCTGCTGCTCGAGCTGCGCGATCATCTTCTCGAGCGTCATCCTGTTGGCCTCCACAGCTCCGGTGACTTCGAGGAGCCTGCGGATCTTCTCCTCCTTGGTCGAAGGCGACTTGCGCTCGTCTTCGCCCGCCGCGGGTAGGAGCGGAAACATGGCCAGGCTGACGACCAAGGTGGCCAATCCAAGACCGTTCCGGTACATGAGTGCATCCTCCCTTGGCGAACTCACTGGGATGGCGGTTGGCAGACGCATCATAGCGCCTTCCCGCAGAACTGGCAGGCCTTCGCCGTGGACGGGCTCTTCGCCTTGCACGACGGGCACGTCTTCGGCTCGCCGCGGGGGGGCGGCGGGGCGCCGACGAGGGCCTCCTCCCTCACGTCGGGCGAGGCGAGGGCCTGGGCGAAGGCCTTCGGGTCCCACACGCCCTTCTGCTTGAGCATGTGGAGGAGGGCCTTGATGATCACGCCCGCCTCGGCGAGGCCGGTCTCGAGGTCCTCGAACCGCCTCGCCTGGTCGCGCGCGCCGAAGCAGGTCTTCCCCTCCTCCACGGCGAGCGGGTGGATCGGGACGTCGCCGAGCGCGGCGTCGAGCAGGTACTTGGACCAGCGTGATCGCATGGCGGACCTATGCCTCCGGTTCGTAGGTGAACGTCAGGGGATACTTCGCGGCGCGCGCCTTGGAGTGCGCCTGGTCGACGCGGAACTCCGCGTCCTCGAGGGGCAGCGTCGCGACGTACGCGACCCCTTGGGTGTGCGCGGTGAGCATGATCTCCTCCGCCTCCGTCGCGGACTTCCTGAAGAACTCCACAAGGACGTCGACGACGAATCCCGCCGGCGTGATGTCGTCATTGTGGATCAGGACACGGTAGAGAGGCGCGAATGCCGTCTTCTCCGCCGTGTCGGGCAGGGTCTCGACGCCGGGCGACGAGCCGGCCATTTCACGCGCCTCGCGAGGCGAGCTGGAGCGCGCGGGGGACCAGGGCGCGGAGCTGCTGGAGCTTGTATCCGTTCTGCGCGAGTGATCGGGAGCCCTTCGTGGTTGCCTCCGCGGCCTTCGCGAGGACTCCGGCGTCGAGATCGGTCCCGGTGACGACCTCTTCGACCGCCTTGAGGCGCCACGGGACGGGCGCCACCGCGCCGGCGACGACGCTCGCCTCCTCCACACGGTTCCCCTTCATGCGGATGGCCGCGGCGACCGTCACGAGCGGCCAGTCGAACGACTGTCGCTCGCGAAGCTCCAGATAGGCCGAACGATACCCCTTCTCGGGGACGCGGACCTCCGTGAGGACCTCTCCGTCGTGGATCGCGTTCTCGCGCGCGATGTCTTTCTCGGGGAGCGTCAGGAACTCCTCGAGCGCGAGCTGCCGCTCGCCGTCGGGGCCGACGAGCACGACGGTCGACCCCAAGGCCACGAGCGCGGGGGCGATGTTCGAGGGGTGGACGATCGCGCAGACGTCGTTGCCGAAGACCGCGTGGTAGCGGTTCTCGCCGTCCTGGGCGAGGCAGGTGTCGCCGCCCTTCTTGAGGCAGCGCATGTCGGGGTTGCGGAAGTACCAGCAGCGCGGGCGCTGGAGGAGGTTCCCGCCCAAGGTCGCCTGGTTGCGGACCTGAGGCGTCGCCGTGTGCGCGGCGGCGAGGCTGAGCGCGCCGTGCGAGGCCGCCACGCCCTCGTGAGCCGCGAGCTCCGCGAGCGTCACGAGCGCGCCAATTCGTGTGCCGTCCTTCGCGCCCGTGATCTGGCGAAGGGCGCCGATGCCGAGGAGGCTCACCACTCGGTCGGGCGCGAGGAGGCGCTCCTTGACGAGCCCGAGCAGGTCCACGCCGCCGGCCTTGAGCACGGCTCCGGCCTGCGCCGCGTGGGCCACCTCGGTCGCCTGGATGTACTCGAAGCTCTTCATCTAGCTGACGTACTTGTCCTTTCCCGACTGGCGGAGGACGACGCCGTCCTCGTCCGTGACGTACCAGCGATCCGGCGGGATGATCGGCGAGTCGATCAGCCCGATCAGCACGTCTGGGATCCGCGAGCACGCCTCGTCCCACGACATCGACTTCCCGCCCCCCTTCACGCCGATCTCGCCGCCCGGGCGGACCTCCAGGTTTCCCGCGTCCGCGCCCAGGGGCTTCGCGGCCAGGTCGAACAGCTTCCCAAGCGCGTTCTTCGCGGCCTCGCGCACCTCGCGGAAGATCATCCCCGTCGTCGAGCTGCCGCCGCTCGCCCCGGACCTCGGCAGGTCGCTGTCCCCCATCGAGACGCGGATCTTCCCGAGCGGCAGGTACCCGAGCGACATCGAGGCGACCAGCCACACGACGGTCCGCTCCCCGCCGCCGATCTCCTGCGTCCCGATCAGCGCCTCGACCGACCCGTCCTTGTGGATCTTCACCTGCGCCATTCGTCCCTCATGCGAGCGAGGCGAGCACGTTTCGCGGCGTGAACGGCATCCGGTAGAGCGGCCTCCCCGTCGCGTTCACGATCGCATTGCGGATCGCCCCGCCGATCGGCACCACGGGGGCCTCGCCGACGCCGCTCGACCGCCCCTGCTGGCCGATCAGGATCACCTCGATCTCGGGGACGTCCTTCGCCCCGGCGATCTTGTACCCGTCGAGATTCGCGTTCAGCATGCCGCCCGTCGCGCGGTCGAGGATCCGCTCCTCGAACATCGCCCACGAAAGCCCCATCACGGTCCCGCCGCAGATCTGGTTGATCACGCCCAGGCGGTTGATGAACCCGCCCTGCATGACCGCGACGACCTTGACGACCCGGACGACGCCCGTCGCGGTGTCGACCTCGACCTCGGCGAAATGGCAGCCGCTCATCCCCGCGAAGTCGCCGCACCCGACGCCGAACCCGCGGCGAACCTCGCCCTTCTGCGCCCCGTAGGCCTCACGCCTGGACCAGCCGATCGCCTCCGCCCCCTGCTCGAACCACGACTTCATGTCGGGCTTGTTCCTCAGGCGCATCTCGAGGGGGTCCATCCTGAGCGCGTTCGCGAGGTCCTCGACGATCGACTCCATGACGAAGGACCGCTCGGGCTGCCCGGGGCCCCTGAGCGGCGGGGTCGATCCGTGGCCGTGGACCTCCGCCTTGACGCCGTCGGAATCGCTGACGGGCACGGCGTACCAGTAGGTGCCCGCGTTCCCCAGGACCCTGCGGAACTCCGCGACGATCTGCCCGTCCTTCCGCCCCCCCATCCGGACCTGGACCACCTGCGGCCGCCGTCCGCCGTACGCGATCAGCTCCGCGGCGCGGGACGCGAAGTAGTGGACCGGCACGCCGAGCTGCTTCGCCACCCGGACCGCGCGGGGAGTCTCGCTCCACATCCCGAGCTTCGATCCGAAGCCGCCTCCGGTGAACTCGCACACGAGGCGGGTCTTCCCCTGGGCCACGCCGGCCTCGTCGGCGATCTTGTCGCGCGCGCCGCAGACGCCCTGGGAGGACTCGTACACCGTGAGGCGGTCCCCTTGCCAGTGCGCGACGGCGCCGTGCGGCTCGAGGCAGCAGTGCTGGACCGTCTGGATGATGAAGGTCCCCTCGACGACCGCGTCGGCGCCCTCCAGGGCCCGCTTCACGCGACCGGAGGGCTCCAGGTCGCCTCCCGCGGCGTCCGCGAACGCCTTTTCGGGGCTGACCTCCCGCGCCTGCGGGACGAGCTTGAGACGGAGCAGCGCGAGGGCCTCGTCGGCCTTCTGGGGGTCGTCCGCGACGGCGTAGGCGACCGGGGCGCCCATCCTCACGCCGCCCTCGCCCAGGAGCTGGACGTCGTACACGCCGGGGATCGACTGGGCCCTCTGGAGGTCGGGCTTCCCGTCGACTCTCGCTGAGGCGTAGGGCGAGTTGATCGTCCGCATATATAGTAGACTGGACGGCCTCCGGTCCGTGGAGTACTTCGCGCTCCCCGTGACCTTCTCCCTCGCCTCGATGCGCGGGACGCCCTGCGTCTCGAGGACCTTCTTGAGGGCGTCACCGCCGAGGGCGAGGAGCGCCTCGCCGTGGACGACTCCGCCGTCGGGCTTGCCCGCGGCCACGGCCTCGGCGGCGGCGAAGATCCGCGTGTACGCGGCGCAGCGGCAGAGGTTCCCCGAGCAGGCGGAGCGGATCTCGGCGCCGTTCGGCTTCGGCTTCTTCGCGAAGAGGGCGGAGAGGGAGCAGAGGAAGCCGGGCGTGCAGTAGCCGCACTGCATGCCGTCGTGCGTGACGAAGGCCTCCTGGATCGGCGCGAGCTTCTCGTCCTTCGCGAGGGCCTCGACGGTGAGGATCTTCTTCCCGACGACGTCGATGGCGAGCACGAGGCAGGCGTTCATCGGGAGGCCGTCGACGAGGACGGTGCACGCGCCGCACGCGCCGGTGTTGCAGGCCTCCTTCGGCCCGGTGATGTCGAGGTGGGTACGGAGGGCGTTGAGGAGCGTGGTGCGCGGAGGGATCTGGAGGGCGTGGTCCCTGCCGTTGACGTTGAGCGTGATGGGGGTAGGCCCGGGCCCGAGGACGGCGGGGGCCTTGTCTTCGGCCTGCGCCTTGGCGCCGCCGCCCAGGACGCCGGCCGCGACAGGGATGGCGCCGAAGGCCTTCAGGAAGTCGCGGCGGCTGAAGCCCTTCCCCTCGGACATGGATGCCCCTCGCGAAGGCGTTCAGGAAACCACGGCTTCCGCTGGACTGTCAATCGTTTCGCACCCGTTCCGCCATTGCGCGTTGCGCGGGCGCGGACGCCGCGCTACGATCCTCGCGCGATGCCCATCTACTGCCCCGCCTGCGGCAAGCCCTCGCACCACGGGAGCGTCGTCCCCGGACAGGCGATGATCTGCCCGCACTGCACGTCGCGGATCGCGGCGCCGTCGAGCGCCGAGACCCTCCCGCCCGCCGACGAGGCCACGCCCCAGCCCCGCCCCGTCGAACCCGAGGGCGTCCCCTTCGGCCGCTACCGCCTCGTGCAGGAGCTCGGCCGCGGGGGAATGGGCGTCGTCTGGAAGGCCTGGGACATGCAGATCGGGCGCGTCGTCGCCCTCAAGCAGATCCTCGTCGCCGGCGGCCTCCCCGTCGGGCGCGGCGAGCGCTTCCTGCGCGAGGCCCGGATCGCCGCGCGCCTCCATCACCCGGGGATCGTCAGCGTCCTCGACGTCGGGGAGCACGACGGGAGGCCGTACTACACGGCGGAGTTCATCGACGGCGAGCGCCTCGAAGAGCGGATGCGCCCGCGCATAGAGGTGCGCCAGGCGGTCGTCTGGACCAAGGCCATCGCCGAGGCCCTCCACCACGCCCACGCGCAGGGAGTCATCCACCGGGACGTGAAGCCGGGCAACGTCCTGATCGACCGCCAGGACCGCCCCCACGTCATGGACTTCGGCCTTGCGAAGGAGGTCCGCCCCGAGGGCACGCCCGGGGCCCGCCTGACGGCCGAGGGCGTCCTCATGGGCACCCCGCAGTACATGAGCCCCGAGCAGGCGGGCGGGAAGGCGGACCGGATCGGCCCCGCGAGCGACCAGTTCGCGCTCGGCGTGTCCCTCTACGAGATGATCGCCGGCCGCCTCCCGTTCGAGGGGGAGTCCCAGCTCGACCTCCTGAACGCCATCTGCGACAAGGAGCCGGCTCGCCTCGCGGACGCGGACGCCGACGTGCGCACGATCGTCATGAAGGCCCTGGAGAAGGACCCCGCGGCGCGCTACCCCACGCTCGCGGACATGGCCGCCGACCTGGGGCGCTGGCTCGACGGAGAGCCGATCACGGCGAGGCGCATCTCGGGCGTCCGCCGCGTCGTCCGCCGCGCGATGAGGCACCGCGCCACGCTCTTCCCCGCCATCGGCGTCGCGGTCGCCGCCCTCGGCGTCGGCGCCTGGGCCTGGGTCGACTCCCGCCGCCACGCGGAGGACGCCGACACGGCGCGGGCGCAACGCGACTCCGCCCACCAGACCCTGAAGAAGGCCGGCCTGGTGCAGGAGGTCCTCGCGCGCTGGGCCAGGCTCTCCGACTCGCTCGCGACCCTGGACGCGGCCGCCCACGACACGACGAAGTCCGCCCAGGAGAGGCGGACCGCCGCGGAGGCCGTCTGGCCGCGCATCGACGAGTTCATGCGCGCCACGCCGCCCGACGCGGAGGCCCAGGCGACCATGCGCGCCCTGGCGGGCTGGGCCCGCCGTCTCGCGGGACACGACGAGGAGGGGCTCCAGTGGATGCGCGAGGCACGCCGCATCGACCCCGACCTCCCCTACGGCGCCGTGGTCGAGGCCCTCGCCTGGTTCACGATGTGGGAGGAGGAGCTGCCGCTCCCCTCCGCGAGGATCGCCACGGGCGGGATCGAGTTCGGCCCGGCCCCCGCCGAGCCGGCGGGCCTCATCGCCGCGCGCGAGCGCGCCGAGAAGCTGCTCGCGGAGGCCGCCACGGCGCCCGTCTGGGGCGAGGGCCTTGCGCGCGAGTTCCACTCCGCGCTCGACGCGATGCAGGCGATGCTCGCGGGGCGGTACGAGGAGGCGGACCAGGCCCTCGCGACGCTCCTCGCGGCGGCCTCGACGCAGGCGTTCGAGACGGACGTGCTCCTGGCGCGCGGAAAGGTCCGCTACCTGTCGAAGCGGTTCGAGGATGCGTTGGCGGACGTCGACCGGGTCCGCCTGGCCCGCCCCGGCGCGGCGGACGTGAGGTACGTCCTCGGCACCATCCGCTCCGCACTGGCGATGCGGCGCGCGAAGGCCGGCGGCGACCCACGCGAGATGTGGCGAGAGGCGGTCCGCGAGTTCGACGCGGGCCTCGCGATGGCGCCGGACTCCCCCGAGGTCCGCTACCAGCGCGGAATCGCCTGGATGTCGCTTGGCGAGGCGGAGGCCGCGCGCGGCGGCAATCCGATGGAGGCCTACCGCCATGCGATCGACGACGTGCACCGGGCGGTCGAGGCGGCCCCCGACGACCTGGAGGCGGTGAACGCGCTCGGGAGTTGCCGGATCGCCGTCGGCATCGCGCTCCTCGCGCGGGGGGAAGACCCACGTGAGGACCTCCTCGCGGCGATCGCGGAGTTCGACCGGATCCTCGAGCGGGACGCCGAGCACGGCGCGGCGCTCAACAACCGGGGGATCGCCCGGATGCGGATCGCCGAGGTCGAGCGCATCGGCGGGCTCGACCCCCGCGGGACGTGCGAGCGGGGCGTGGAGGACCTCACGAGGGCCCTGCGGATCGAGCCCGGCTCGGCCTCGGGGCTCGTCAATCGGGGCACGCTCCTGCGCATCTGGGGCGACGCGGACGAGGACCGGGGCCAGGACGGCTCGGCGCGATTCGCGTCCTCGCTCTCGGACTTCGACGAGGCGATCCGTCTCGACCCTGAGACGCCCTCCTCCTACGCCTCCCGCGGGTCGACGTGGATGTCGCGCGCGGAGCGCGAGGCAGGCTCAGGCGGCGATCCGACCGCCTCGTTCGAGAAGGCGATCTCCGACTTCGGCGAGGCGATCTCGCGCAACCCCTCGGACGTGGCGACGCGAAACAACCGCGGGAACCTGTTGCGCGCGCGCGGCGACGCGGAGGCGGCGAGGGGCGCGGACCCGAGGGCGACCTACGGGAAGGCGATCGCCGACTTCGACGCGGCGATCGACGCGAATCCGCGGTCGGCGAGCGCGCACTACAACCGCGGCGTCACGAGGCTTCGGATCGCGGGCGCCCAGGCGAAGCGCGGCGTGGATCGGACGGAGACGTACGAGCGGGCGATCGCCGACCTCGGCGAGGCCCTCGACATCAACCCCGGCCTCACGCCGGTCTACGTGGCCCGCGGGAATGCGCTCTGCGGGATGGCGGAGATCGAGGCGGCCACGGGGAAGGACCCGCTCGCCACGTTCGACCGCGCGATCGCGGACTTCGGAGAGGCGGTGAAGCGGAACCCCTCCTCGGCGGAGGCGTACGACGGCCGCGCGGTGGCGCGCGCCCACCGCGGGGACGCGGAGAAGGAGCGAGGCGGGGACCCGACGGCGACGTGGGAGAAGGCGCTGGAGGACTACAGGCGGGCCTCGGGGGTCAACGCGCGGATGTGGGGAACGCACGCGAACCGCGGGATGCTGCTCGAGCGGATGGGGCGGTTCGAGGAGGCGGTGGAGGCGTACGAGGCGGCGAGGGCGATTGTGGGCGACAATGTGCCGGAGCTTGCGGATTGGATCGAGAGGGCACGGGCGCGGGAGCGCGCGCGCCGCGGCCGCTAGACAATTCTCAAGACTCAATGAGCAATTTTCAACGAAGACCCAAGGAAGGGAAGGTCCAAGTCGAAGGGAGCCCTTGGACCTTTCCTCCCTTGGGTCTTCGTTGAAAATTGCTCATTGAGTCTTGAAAATTCTCTATCTCGGCAGCGTCTCGATCGCCGCCCTCGCCTGGGAAGCTGTCTGCGACGTCGGATCCACCCCGATGCACTCCTCCAGCCGCGCCCGCGCCTTCGCCCAGTCCGCCGCTGCGATGTCCAGGTACGCGATGTAGAAGATCGAGTCCTGCCCCTTCGGATTGAGCGCGAGCGCCCGCTCGAACTCGCCCCGCGCCGCGTCGAAGTCCTTCTTCTGGTAGAGCACGATTCCCAGGTTGTGCCGGGACATCGGGTCGTCGCCCAGATCGAGCGCAGCGCGGAATTGCCGCTCCGCCCCGTCCAGGTCTTCGCGCATCAGGAGCATCACGCCGAAGGCGTTCTTGAGCTCGGCGTTCGTCGGCTCGATGTCGACCGCCTTCTTGAACTCGTCGGAGGCCTCCTCGGGACGGCGCGTCATCGCCAGGCACAGCGCCAGGCGGTAGTGCGCCTCCGCGCACATGGGGTTCGCGGCGATGACGCTCGTGCACGCCTCCGCGGCGTCCTTGTAGTCCCCTCTCGCCCACAGCTCGCGCACGCGGGCGATGTCGGCGGCCGGGGCCGACGGACGCGGGTCGCGAGGCTCCTCCGGTTTCGGCGAAGCCTGCTCCTTCGGCGGGTCCGGCCGCTTCGGCGCCGCCTGCTGCGTCGGCGCCTCCTGCGGCTTCTTCGGCTGGACGAACCTCGGACGCTCGATCTGCGGTCCCTTGGAGCGCACCTGGAACTCCGACGTTGTCTCCGAGGACCCCACGCGACCGTGCGCGTCCACGATCGTCACCCGCAGGATGCAGCGCGGGAGGTCCTCCTTCGGCGCCTTCCACGCGAACGTCCCGGTGTCGGACAGCCCTTTCCCCAGGACCTCCCAGGTCGCCCCGCCGTCCTTGGACCACTCCACGGTCACGGCGTCCGCGCGGGGGGCCTCCACATGGCTCACCCAGCCGACGTGGACCTCGGTGCCGCCGCGCACGCGCTCGCCCATCGGGGCGATCGCGACCGACGGCCCGTCCGTGCGCATGACCAGCACGCACTGCGCGTCCGACTCCGCCGAGGGAGGCGTCTGCGCGTTCCCGACCTTGTCCGTCGCCACGATCGCAAGCGGGTGGCTTCCGTCCACCCCGCGGAAGCGGACCACAGTCCCCGCGGGCGCCGACGCGACGAGGACCCACTTCCCTCCCGTCCACTCGTAGAGGTCGACCGTCGCAACGCCGGCGGGGCCGACGTCGCGCACGTCCGCCTGCAGGTCGACTTCCGACCGCGCCGCCACGGCGGGGCCCAGCAGGCGGCACGCGGGCGGGTCGGCGTCGACCACGAAGGCGCGCGGGCTGTCCGCGCTCGCCGCGTTCCCCGTCGCGTCGGCGACCGTCACGCGGACGCGCCACGCCGCGCCGCTGCGCGCGGGGACGGGGACCTGGGCGGACCCGGCGTTCGGCAGACCCGACGGGTCGCCCGCCTCGACCCATGTCGCCCCGTCGTCCTCGGAGAGGAAGATGCGCACGGGACGATCTCCCAGCGCCTCGTCCTTCGCCTCCCAGCGGACCTCCATCGGCTTTCCGCCCGCGACGATCTCGCCGCCGCAGGGCGACAGGAGCGCGACCTCGGGCGCCGATCGGTCGATCACCGTCACCCACATCGGCACCGAGCCCTGGACCGGCGGGTCGGACCGCTCCCCCGCCTCGTCCTCGACCACGAGCCAGAGCGCGAGGAGCCCGGAGTCGGGAAGCGTCACGCGCGGCCTCGCATCGGCCCCCTCCGCCCGCGTGGAGCGCTCCCACGTCCGTCCGTCGTCGCGGCTCGTCCACACCTCGAGCGCGGCCATCGGGCGGCCGGCGCCGTCGGCCTCGTAGAGGACCTCGCCCTCGGTCGTGACCCCGGTGATCCGCCCGGCCAGGACGCCCGTCCCGACGGGGTACGGCCCCCCTTCCGCCGCGCCCTCATGCCCCGCGGCGTCGCGAACGACGATCTTGACGCGCAGCTCCGAGGCCCCCTGGGGCGCCCGGACCCGCGCGCGGCCGAAGTTGCCGATGGGCTCGGAGGTGGCACGGCTCCAGGTCTCCCCCCCGTCCGTGGAGGTAAGGATCGTCACCGGCGCGTCCGTCAGCCTGTCGTCCAGCGCCTCCCAGCGCACGTCGAACTCGCCCGGCCTCACCATCTCCCCCGCCGCGGGGGCCAGCATCCGCACCGCGGGGGCCTCGAGGTCCACGGTCACCACGTGGGAAGGCGGCGTGCCCGGCCCGGGCGGCGCCCCCGCGTTCCCGACCTCGTTCTCGGCCACGAAGCACAATCCGAACGTGCCCGAGGCCGGGAAGTCGAACTTCACCGGTTTGGTCGCGACGGCCGTCGCGACGTGAGTCCACGTCGCCCCTCCGTCCGGCGTCAGCCACGCCGTCACGCGGGCGATCGCCGAGAGCTCCGCTCCGGCAGGGCTCCAGGGCAGCTCCGCGGACTTGCCCCCGATCGTGTCGGGAATGGAGACGTCCACCTGCGGGGTCGTCGAGTCGATCACGAAGTCCCTCTCGGAGACCGCCTCGGCGACGTGGCCCGCCTCGTCCCTCGCCACGACCTTCAGGCGGAACGTCGATCCGCTCGCCTGCGGCAGCGACCACGGGAAGCGGCCCGACGCGCGGAGCCCCTTCGCAATCGGCTCCCACGTCGTCCCGCCGTCCTGGGAGAGGAACAGATCCACTCCATCGGCCGCGAGGAGCGCGTCCTCCGCCTCCCACCAGACGAGGAGCGTCGCGCCGCCCGCGTACGCCTCGCCTCCCAGGAAATTCTTCAGCGCCACGCGCGGCGCGGAGCCGTCGACGACCACCGAGGCCTGCGGCGCCGTCCCGGGCCTCGGGACGGCGTCCCACGCGATCCCCTCCGAGTCCCGCGGGGAGACGAAGAAGCCGTAGCGTCCCTCGGACGGGACATCGACCGCGACCTCCTCGGGGCACCCTTCGTGCTCTCCCGACTCGGTCCACGTCTGCCCGCCGTCCTGGGTCATCCACACGCGGATCGAGGCGATCCCCTTCCCCGCGGTCTTGACGCCGATGCCGATCACGGCCGCCCCCGCGTCGGGGAGGGCCTTCGCCGTCAGGGCGACGCGCGGGCGGTCCGCCATCACCGAGAAGGTGCGCGGCGGGAGGATCTCCCTGAGTCGGCCGTCCCGCTGCCTCGCGACGACCTTCACCATCGCGTCGGGGAGGTCCTCGGCGGGCGTCCAGGCGTACGATCCGATCCGGTCGAGCCCCTCGGCGATCGGACGGTAGACGCGCCCGCCGTCGGAGGACAGGAGCAGCGCCACGCCCTTCTCCTGCAGGTCGGGCATCCCGGCGTCCCACGAGAATTCGACCCTCGCACCCGGATCCAGCGTCTCCCCCTCCTTGACCGAGATGCGCGCGCTCGGCCCCGCGGGACGCGGCTCGACGCGCACGGTGCGCTCGACGGCGGAGAGGTTCCCGAGCGCGTCGCGCGCGGCGATCCGGACGCGCCACGTGCCCGTCTGCTGCGGCGCGGTCGCCTCCCAGGTCCCCTTCGACGGGAGCCCGGCGGCGGCCTCGGTGAGCGGCTGCCCCTCGGGCCCCCACTCGATCGTCACGGCGCGGTCGGCCGGGTGGTCGTCCTGGGCCTCCCACGAGAGCCCGATCGGCGCCCCAGGCGTGACCGGGATGACGTCGCCCCCGTCGGCCAGCAGGATCGCCGGACCCCGGGTGTCGACGACGACGGGCGACTCGGCGGCCCGCTCGCCCGATCGGTTCCCCGCGGCGTCCTCGGCCACGGCGCAAATCTCCCAGGCGCCCTCCTCGAGCTCCGCCTCGACGGCGCCGCGATCGACCCCCTCCGCGCGGCCGACCTCGCGCCAACTCCCGCCGCCGATGGGGCGGGCGAGCAGGAGGACGCGCGCGATGCCCGCGGTCCCCTCGTCCCGCGCCTCGAACGGCACGCGGACGTGGCGGTCCGACGAGGGATTCGGCGTCGTGACGTCGACCGTCGGAGGATGCACGTCGACGGAGACGCGGTACGTCGCGAGGACCGAAACGCGGTCCCCCTGCCTCGCCTCGACCTGGACAAGGAAGTCCTCGAGGTCCCTCGGAGGGATCGCGATCGTCACCTCTCCGCTGGCGCCCAAGTCGCGCGCGACGGGGAACCACGGCCCCGCGGTCCCTTCGGAGGCCATCACCGACACCGTCGCCGGGTCGGCGGAGGGCCCCAGCTTCCACGAGAGCGGCACGCTCGTCCCTCCGCGCACCGACCCGCCCCGCGCCAGCGGCGTGGAGACGGAGAGCGGTACCGGCCGGTCGGTCACCTGGAACGTCACGACGGCGGTCCCGACGTTTCCCGCGGCGTCGCGGGCTTCGATCGAGAGGAGGACCTCGCCGAGGTCGGTCGGCATGTCGACCTGCGCGTTCCACTTCGCGGGCAGGCCGTCCCCGACGACGCGGGACTCCCCGCCCGGGGTGGTCAGCACGAGACGGACCGCACCCTCGGCGACGTGGGAATCGTCGACGACCCACTCGACGGGGACGCGGGAGCCGGGGGCGACCTGGAGGAAGGTCGGGAGGCTCGGGAGCGCCACGCGCGGGGCCTGGGAGTCGACCACGACCGCCCATGCCGGCTGCGTCCCGGCGTCCGGGGCCGGCGAGGCGTTCCCCGCGCGGTCGACCGCGACGACGCACAGCTCCGTAGTCCCCTCGTCGAGCGCGAGGGCCGCCTCGCGGACGTCGCCGGGCAGCTCCTGGAGGATGCGCCAGCCCTTCTGGCCGCGGGAGCGGCCGTGCACGACGAGGCCGGCGACGCCGGCGCGGCCGACGTCCTCGGCGCGGACCCGGATGCGCACGTGACGGTCGCGTGACACCGCGGGGGCGGACAGCGTGCAACGCGGGGCATCGCCGTCGACCGAGATCGACACCTGGGCCTCCCCGCGCGCGCCCGAGGCATCCGAGGCGACCACGCGGAAGCGCAGCACGTCGCGCGTCTCGGTCGGGAGGGCGAGGTCGATCGTCCCCTCGGCGGGGAGGCCGGTGCGGACCGCCTGCCACTCGGCGCCCGGCCCGCCCTGTTCGATCGAGGCCTCGGTTGCGCCGTCGACCTTCCAACCGATGTGCACGGTCTCCCCGGACCGCCAGATGGAGCCCCCCTCGAGCCCGCCGGTGATCCGCACGATCGGGCCGTCCGGGTGCAGCGTCACGGGGACCTCCCGGGAGGTCACATGCCCGGCGACGTCCTGCGCGCGGACCCAGAGGGTCATCTCGCCCTCGCGGAGCGGGAGGTCGATCGTCATCGCCCCCGCGGCGGGGAGCGCGCTGCGCAGCGCCCGGCGAGGCCCGCCGGCGCGCTCGGCGCATTCGACCCAGACGTTCTGGACGCCGTTCGCGTCGCGCGCGGACCACTCCAGGTCGAGCATCCCGCCCGCGCGGGCGCGGAGGCCCTGTTCCAGGCCCCCGACGTCGACGAGGGGGCCCTCGCGGTCGAAAACGCAGTCCGCCGTGGGCGCCGTGGAGTCGTCGGGGACCGCGGATCGGTTCCCGGCGCCGTCGGTCGCGACGACGAGAAGCTCATACGCCCCGTCGGGCCGGGCGAGTGGGAACTGCGCCTGGGCGACGGCGGCCTGCCCCGCCCGCTCCCAGGTCGACGCCCCCGCGGCGCGCACCCACAGCTCGATCGACTGGACGCCCGTGGCGTCGTCTTCCGCGGCGCACTCGACCTGGACGTTGGGTGCGGAGACGATGCCGACCGGCGCGGTCCGCGGCGTCGGCGGCTCCGCGTCGACGAGGAAGCGCGCGGGGAGCTCCGCGTTCACCCACCGCCCCGCGCGATCGGTCACGAGCACGGCGATCCGCACGTCGCGCGAGGTCGTCGCCGGCGCCGTCCAGACCGCCTGGCCCGAGCCCGGCAGCCCGCGGGCGATCGTCTGCCAGGTCCGCCCGCCGTTGGCCGACCAGCGCAGCTCCGCGGGGCGCTCCCCGAGGTGGCTGTCCTTCGCGGTCCACGTCACCGTGACGCGTTCTCGCGCGCGCACGCACTTCCCGACGGTGGAGGCGACGGTCGCCTCCGGCTCGTCGCCGTCCACGGCGAGCGTGACGCTCGCCGCGGCCTCGTTCCCCGCGACGTCCCGCGCAATCACCCGGATCTCGACCTCGCGCGCATCCGCGCCCACCGGAACCGGGATCGCCCCCCGGTCGGCCTGGGCCGGGAATTCCCTCCACTCCCTGCCGTCCTCGCGCACCTTCACCGTCACCGCGGCGGGGCCGAGGTGCTCGTCCCTCGCCTCCCACGCCACGTCGATCTCCCCTCCTCCGCGCACGACGTCGCCGTCGTGGGCGCCGAACAGGGTCACCACGGGCGCCGTCCCGTCGATGGAGACCACGTGCTGCGGCGGCGTGCCCGTCCTCGGGTCCTCCCCGCTCGTCCCGTCCGTGCGATCGCACGCGAGCAGGAACCCGTGCATCCCCTCGAGCAGGTCGAGCGGGACCTGGTCGGTCGTCGCCGCGTCGAGCGTGTGCATCAGGCTCCAGCGGCGGCCGCCGTCGGTCGTGTGCCACACCTTCACGCACGCGATCGTCTCGCGCCCGAAGAGCCAGCGCAGGGGCGCCTGGAAGGCCCCCTCCCGCCTCGCCGCGGGCAGGTCGATCCGCACGGGCGGAGAGTTCGTCACGATCCCGAACGGCTTCGCCGTGACGACCTCCGCGGCGTTCCCGAGGCGGTCCTTCGCCGAGAGGCGCAGCAGGCAGCAGTCGAGGCAGTCGACCTCGGGGACGCGCCAGACGGTGCGCCCGCAGGCGGCGAGGTCGGCCCGGACCGACTGCCACGTCGCGCCGCGGTCGGGGGAGAAGGAGAGGACGACGGCGTCCGATTCCGCGTGCGCATCGTCGAGCGTCCAGGCGAGGTCCACCTCGACGCCGCCGGCGAGGGTGCCTCCCTCGGGCGCCTGGACCCAGTGCATCTCGGGGGCCGCGCCGTCGACCTCGGCGTGCGCCTCGAAGCGCGCCTCGTTGCCGACCGAGTCCCTCGCAATCACGGCGATCGTGTAGGTCCCATCCTCGGACGGCGTCCAGGAGACCTGGCCCTTCGCCGGGCCGGCCGCCTCGATCACGACCGGCGGGGACGGCTCGCGACGGACCTCGATGCGGACAGGGCCCTCCGCAAGGCCGTCGTCGACGGCCTCCCAGGCAATCGCGACCGGCTGACCCGCGCGGAAGAGGTCCCCCTCGGCGATTCCCGAGACGGAGAGTCCCGGCGCGCCGGCGTCGACGTCGATCAGCGCCTGGGGCGGCGTGCCCGGCTTCGGAGCCGCGCCCGCGTTCCCCGCCCGGTCGACGGCGCGCGCGAACAGCCCGCGCTTCCCCTCGGGGAGCGTGCAGTGGACCTTGCCGCCGCCCCAGGGGGCCGCCAGGGGCCCCGCCCACGTGGCCCCGCCGTTCGTGGTCGTCCAGAACTCGACGTGGTCGATCCCCGAGAGCCCCTCGTCGCGGCCTCGGAGGAACAGGTCGCCCTCCGGAGTCCTCCAGGAGACGGGGCCGTCGATCGACACGGTTGGAGGCCGGCTGTCGATGACGAACGGGCCGGCGATGGTCGCCTCGCCGCGGTTCCCGAACGCGTCGGTGGCGCGGACGCGCACGAGGTAGCCGTCCCCGTCCGAGCTCGGGACCGTCCAGTCGAACGCCCCGTCGTTCGCCTCGGCGGCGGCGATCGTCGTCCAGGCCCGGCCGCGATCCGTGCTGACCTCGATCGAGATGCACGCCCCTTCCAGCGCCCGGTCGTTCGCCTGCCAGCGGACGGCCGCGACCGCGCCGGCGCCGAAGGCCGCGCCGGGCTCGGGTGAGAGGAGGGCCACCGTGGGGGCCTGGGAGTCGACCACGAGGGACGCCTGAGGCCCGGCGCTCGCGGACGGGGACGCGGAGGCGTTCCCCGCGCGATCCGTCGCCGTGAGGAACAGGCCGTGCGCGCCGTCGGCCAGGACGACCCTGAGGGGCGGGCGCTTCCCGCCGGAGACGTCGACGGAGGGGCCCGGCCGCCAGTCGGCCTCCCCGGCCCCGCGGGTCCAGAGCTGGACGCTCCCAGGGCCCGAGGTCCCCGCGTCCTGGACGTCGTACTCGATCTCGATCGATCCGCTGTTCGAGCGCGCCGGGCCGGCCACGAAGGCCTGCGGGGGCTGCGCGTCGACGCAGACGTCCCCGGGGCAGAGCAGGCTCGACTCGTTCCCCGCCTCGTCGCGGGCGATGACGCGCACCTTCCAGGAGCCGTCGCGCGCAGGAGGGTCCCAACGGCAGGTCCGCACGCCGGCGGCCTCCGTCAGCAGGTCCTGCCACGTGCGTCCTCCGTCGGGGGAGGCCTGCACGGTGAACTGTACGGACGCGCCGTCCTCACACTCCCAGCGGACGTCGAGGTGGGCGTCGGCGCCGAGGACCTCTCCGCCCTTCGGCTCCGCCAGCTTGAGCATGGGCGGGTGGGAGTCGACGACGACCTCGAGGTCCGGGACCGTCCCCGTGTCGGGCGCCGGGCCGCGGTTTCCCTTCTGGTCCGAGGCGACCGCGACGAACCCCCAGCGGCCGTCGTCGAGCGGTCCGGCCTCCGCCTGATACGGGCCGGTCTTGAACGTGCGGACCTCTTCCCAGCGGCGGACCTGGCCGAGGCGCGCACGGTACAGCACGACCTCGCCGACCCCCGCGGGGCCGGCGTCCTCGGCCTCGATGGAGAGGCGCGCGACGTTTCCCGAGGCCTTGTTGAGGGCGGTGGGGCCGACGACGCGCGTCGTGGGCGCCTTCGCGTCGATCCCGAACCGCTCGGTCGCCGCGACGGAGGAGTTGCCCGCTTCGTCCTCCGCGACGACGCGGACCTGGAAGGCGTCCCCGGTCTCGGACGGCAGCGTCCAGCGCCAGGTCCCCTCGGCTGGGAGCCCCTTCGCGAGCTCCTTCCAGGCGTGGCCGGTCGAGGTCCATTCGATCCGCACGGACCCCTTCCCGAACCGATCGTCCCTCGCGCTCCACGCGACGGGAACGGTCTCGCCGCCGCGGTACACGGCGGGGGCCTTGGGCGAGGTGACCTTCACCTGGGGCGAGGTCGAGTCGACCACGAGCGTGCCGTCGGGGCGCGAGCCGGCCTCGGGCTCCGCCTGGCGCCTCCCCCTGGCAGAGCCAGCTTGCTGGCTCTCGATCCCGCGGGCCGTCGCGCAGACGACCTTGACGCCGTAGACGCCGTCGGGGAGCTGGACGGTCATCGGAGAGGCGCCGTCGTCGTCGGACGCGACGCGCTCCCAGTGCGTGTCCCCCCCGCGCATGACCCACAGCTCGACGCGCGCGAGCGGCGCGAAGCCGAGGTTCCGCACGCCGTAGGCGATGTCGACGGACCCCGACGCTGAGGTGGCCGGACCCTGGAAAAAGGTCTCCGGCACGCTCCCGTCGACGGCGAACTCGGGGCTCGTTGCGCGGCTCGCGTTGCCGATGCGGTCCTCGGCGGTCACGCGCAGGCGGTAGCGGCGGCCGAGCTTCGACGGAGTGCGCCAGCGGTAGGGCTTGTCGGCGGGGAGGCCCGAGGCGACCTCCTGCCACGTCGTGCCGCCGTCCTCGGAGATCTCGAGGCGGACCCCGTCGGGCCGGGAGTTCGCGTCGGAGACGGTCCACGCGAGGTCGACGTCCTCGTCGCCGGGGAAGACGGCGGCGCGCGGGAAGTCGTAGAACGCGACGGACGGGAGGGCCGAGTCGACGAGGAGGGAGACCTCGGGCTTCGCGCCGGGGCGAGGGGCCTCGGCGGCGTTGCCGACGCGGTCGACGCAGACGAGGGCGAGGCCGTACTCGCCATCGGGGAGGACGACCTTCATCGGGGAGAGGGTGTCGACGTCCTCCGCGGCGCGCTGCCACGTGGCGCCGCCGTCGGTGGTGGTCCAGAGGAAGACCTTGGCGAGGCCGGCCGCGCCCGGATCCCCCGCGGAGTATTGGAGGGAGACTTCGCCGCGGCTGGAGGAGGCGGGACCGAGGACGCGCCCCTCGGGGGGAAAGCCGTCGACGGTGAAGGGGGCGTCGGAGGCGTCGCTCGCGGCATTTCCGGCGAGGTCCCGAGCGGTGACGCGGACGAGGTAGTCCTTGCCGGAGGTGACCGGGAGGGTCCAGGCGGCGCGGCCGTTGTTCTGGAGGTCGTGGCCCACGACGGACCACGTGCGGCCTCCGTCGGCGCTGGCCTCCAGGGTGACTCCGTCGGGGGCGAGGTTGGGGTCGCGGGCGGTCCAGGAGACCCACTCCTGGCCGCGGTTGGGGAAGACGTTGCCGCCGTTGGGGCTGGTGAGGAGGACGATCGGCGCGGCGGTATCGACGAGGACGGAGACCTCGGGTTCGCTGCAGACGGTGGGCGGGTGGAAGCGAGAGCCCTCCTTCGTGACGGGGACGACCTGGAAGCCGAACCAGCCGTCGCGGGGGGCGGAGAAGGAGATCGCCTTGGGGCAGCCTGGGGTCATTTCGGCGGCGCGCCAGTTGATGCCGCGGTCCTCTGTGACCCACAGCTCGACGCCCTGCAGGTCTTCCATGAGAACGGCGACGTCGACGGAGATGTCGCGAGACGCCGAGACCCAGCTCTTCGTCCGGCCGGCGGCGGTCGCGTCCGCTTCCTGGGGGTCGGCGGGCGGCGCGGGGTCGGCCGTGGCCGTCTCGTCCCCGGGCGCGGCGGGGAAGGCGGGGGGGGGAGGCGCCGGCTCCGCCTGGTTTCCCCTCAGGAAGCCGAGGGGCACGGAGGAGCAGGAGAGGAGGGAAGCCAGAAGGCCGAGGACGATTGCGCGTCGCATGTCGGACCTCTCGGGAATTCTCAAGACTCAATGACCAACGCGCAACGAACTGCCAAGGATGGGGCCCACCGCCCGTCGATGCCCATGGGTCCTTGGGTCCTGGCACTTCCTTGAAAGATGTTCATTGAGTCTTGGGCCTTGTTGCGTTGTAAACCGTAAAGTATAAAGCACCCGGTCGGGATTCCTCCCCGGTCGGGGCGTGTGGATCGTCTAGAGGAGCCGCTGGCGGACGTAGTTCACGGCGCCGGCGAAGAACCGCGTGCCGTCCGGACGGTCGGAGGCCCCCTCCCTCGTCCAGCGCGGGTGGTTCGTCGCCTCGGCATGGCGCTCGGGATGGGGCATCAGGCCGAGGACCCGCCCGGTGGGGTCGCAGATCCCCGCGATGTCCCCCTGCGAGCCGTTCGGGTTCCACGGATACGACGCGGGTCCCCCGTCGGGGCTGATGTAGCGGAACACCACCTGGTCGTTCTCCTCCAGGCGGCGCATGACCGCGTCGTCCCTGACCACGAGCTTCCCCTCCCCGTGCGCCACCGGCAGATACAGCGTGGATGCCCCCTGATCCAGAAAATCGACCTTCCGGGAGCAAAGCTTGAGGTAGACCCAGCGATCCTCGAACTTCCCGCTTTCATTATTGGTAAGCGTCGCCTGCGGACGGGCCGCCCCCTCCTCGGGGAGGCCGGGCAGGAGGCCCGCCTTGACGAGGATCTGGAAGCCGTTGCAGATGCCGAAGACGAGCTTCCCCGCCGCGCGGAAGCGCCTGAGCTCCTCGCCGAGGAAGCAGTTGATCTCGTTGGCGAGGAGGGTCCCCGCGCCGAGGTCGTCCCCGTAGCTGAAGCCGCCGGGGACGACGAGGACGTGGTAGTCGTTCAGCCGCGCGGGGCGCGAGAGGAGGGCGGAGATGTGGACGCGCTCTACGAAGGCGCCCGCCTCTTCGAAGGCGTAGTGCGTCTCACGGTCGCAGTTCGTGCCCGCGGTGCGGAGGATGCAGACTGAGGGAAGCGCCATGCCGGTCCGTGTCCGAGGCCCCGGATCGGCTGGATGGTATTCCGAACTTGCCTGCGGGTCAACGAGATCCGGCTAGCGCGTGTTGTTGTTCACCTCGCGCAGCCGGTCGGCGATGTCGGCGCTGAGGATGGTCCACTCGCCGATCACCATGCCGAAGGAGAGCCCCATGACGCCGAGGCCGATCAGCGCGCCGGTCGCCAGGTACTTGTCTACGGCGACGGAGAGGATCCCGAAGGCGACGGTGACGGTCCCTCCGAGCAGCACGCCCATGGTGGCGAGTCCCGCCTTGCCCCGCGCGCCCTGGTACTCGGTGCGATCGCGGATGTGGTCGTCGCTGAAGGCGATTTTCCCCTTCGCGGCCGTGTTCGGCTCGGGGATGAACTCGCTCTTCGCGGGGACGATGGCGTACTTTCCGCAGACGCCGCAGCGCGCCTCCTTCCCGACGAAGTCCTCGGGGGCCTCCATCTTGTTGCTGCACTTGCACTTGAAATGGATGGCCATCCTCAACCCTCCAGGCGCGCGAAGATCGTGATCCGGAGGGATCTTCGGCCCTTTGGCGTGGAAAGTTTAGGCGCATGGCAATCGCGCGGATAGACTTCGCGCGCATGTCGGGGTCATCCTCCCGTTGGGGCCTGAATCCGAGCACGGTCTCGCTCCTGGCCGTGATCCTCCTGATCGCCGCGGGGTACGAGCTGTTCAGGCCGTTCATGCCGCGGTACATCTCGAAGGAGGACCTCGAGAAGAACCTCCTCTACGTCGGGCTGTACGGGACGTTCGCGGACCTCCTCGAGGGGATCTACTACCGAATGGGCGGGAGGATTGGCGCCCGTCTCGGCGCCCGTCGATCCCTCGTCCTCTTCTGCTCGATGCCCATCGTCGGGGCCGCGATCCTCATCACTTGGTCGAGCACGCTCGCGCCGTTCCTGGCGCTCCCGCTGCTCCAGGCCTGGGACTCCATTTCCGCGCCGTCGACGCTGACGGTAATCGGGGAGACGCTCCCGCCCGATCGTCGGACGCTGGCCCTGAGCATGCAGTCAATCCTCAAGCGGATTCCCCGCATCCCCGCCTATCTCGTCGGCGGGGCGATGATGAAGAACCTCGGAGACACCATGGGGGTCCACGTCGCGGCCGAGGTCTTCATGGGGCTCGCCGGGCTGGCGCTCATCGTGCAGCTCCGGTTCCTGAAGGTGGAGGCGAAGGACGCCGCCACGACGAGCGCGCCCTTCCTCGCGACCTTGCGGACCTTCCAACGAGACCTCAAGGTGCTCCTCGCCTCGGACATCTTGATCCGCCTCGGCGAGGGCTTCACGCGGGTCCTCGAGGTGCTGTACCTGACGTCCGCCCTGGCTGTCGCACAGCGGATCGATCCGGGCCAGTACGGCCGCTACCTGGCACTCAACGCGATCGTGTCGACCCTGATCTACATCCCGATCGGCCTCGCGGCCTCCAAGACGGGGACCGCGAAGAAGCCGTACATCGGTCTCACGTTCGCCTTCTTCGCCCTCTTCCCGTTCGCGGTGATTGTCGGGCCCGAGTTCGGGACGATCGGTCTCATCGCCGCATTCGTCGTCATGGGTCTCCGCGAGATCGGCGAGCCCGCGCGGAAGGCGATGATCACGGAGCTGGTCTCACGCGAGCGGAAGACGGAGGAGACGGGGCTCTACTGGTCGGCGCGGTCGTTCGCCGTGATGATCGCCCCGGCGCTCGGGGCGCTCGCATGGCTGGGCCTCGGTCCGCGGGCGCCCTTCGTGATCGCCGGCTGCATTGGCACGTTCGGCGCCGTCTTCTTCTACGCGACGTTCGGACGGCAGGCAGCCACCCCAGCGGCCTGACCGTCGCCTAGCGAAGGGCGCGGACGACCTGCTTGGCGTCAAACGTCGCAGCGTCCTTGCCCCTCCTTCCGGCCCCATCGGGGAGCCAGACCCCCAGGAAGACCGTGCGTCCCGCGAGAAGCGGGAACCGCGCGGCCCTTCCTCGCAGTTCCCGAACGAGCCACCCTGCGTCGGGCGCCGAGGTCCACTTTGCCTCGCCGAGCAGCAGCGCCTTCCGATCGGCGCTCTCGGCGACCACGTCGATCTCCATCGGCGCCCCGTCGGATCCGGTGCCCCACCAGGATCGAGCGGCGGTCCACTCTGGCCCGAAGTACTCCCTCCTCGGGACGCTGGCCCTAACCAGGTCCTCCCAGACGCCGGAGACGTGGGCCGCGAAGGACTTCTCGATCTCCCGGTTGACCTGGGTTGCCTGTCCCGCCTCGAGTCGGGACCGGTTCGGTTCCACGAACCGGAACCAGAACCGGAGGAAGGGGTCCGAGATCCGGTAGAGCGTTCGCTTGTTGTCCTTCACGGAGGACCCGAACGGGACGTCTCGCCGGACGAGGTCCATTTCCAGCAGCCTCGCCAGGGGCCGCGAGAGCGAGGTGGCCGGCTTCCCGAGCCGTCCGGCAATCTCGGACAGCCGGTGGCAACCCTGCCCGATCAGCGCGAGGATTGACCCCGCCTGCGCGGTCTCCCGCAGGTCGTCCAGCAAGAGCCGCTTCGGCTCGTCATGCAGCACGCCGAGCGGACTCAGGACCAGCGACTGGACCGCGTCCAGCCGGCTCGCGTGCCCGCGCGCCAGTTCCCAATACCGAGGAACGCCGCCCCACGTGGCGAAGGCCTCCACGGCCTCGGTCTCCCTTCGCAGCCCCAGCGCCTTCCCAATCCACCCGCACGGCAGCGGCGCAATTCGAAGGATCTCCGCCGCGCGGCCGTAGAGCGGCGCGGTGCGGTCGAGTACCAGCCCCTGCATCATCCTCTGGGACGAGCCCGCGAGTGCGAGGTGCCCGCGTCGAGGATCCCTTCGATCGACCTGCTTCTGAAGCAGGCTGGGCAGCTCCGGAGCGGCGGCGACGAGCGAGGGGAACTCATCGAGCGCGAGCACGGTCCCCGGTCCCGCCTCGACGGCCCATCGATCGAGGAGCGCCTCCCAGTCCGGGTAGGCGACACGGTCGAAGCCAGGCACGACCCGCGCAATCTCCTTCGCCATCGCGGCCCGCTGCAATGCGCCGTCGCGGTCGTCCCCGACGTAGTAGGCGCATCGGCGGCCGGCGACGGCCTGCTGGAGCAGCCTCGACTTCCCGCATCGCCGCCGTCCGTAGAGGACGACCAGCGAGGGCGTCTTGCCGGTCAGCGCCCTGCGCAAGCGCCCGAGCTCGTCGCGGCGATCCAGGAAGGGCAGCATCGCGATCCCTCCGTCTCGATCGGCGACCTATTATGCTCCAGCGACATTATGTCTGTCACGCATCGTTTCAGGCGAACGAGGCGCCCACGGAGCGGCCGTGAGCCTACCACCTCAGCGGGGCCTGCCACGCCTCCTTGAGCGCGGAGAGGGGCTCGTCAAGGATCGGGCGGCCGTGGATGCCGCGGAGGCGGAGCACGGGGTCGGCGATCGTCCGGCCGATCCGCCCCACCGTCGTCCCCGCCATGCCGTTCTCGAAGGCGCGCTGGTCCCGCGGAGAGACCTCGAGGAGGAACCGCGTGCAGGTCTCCGAGAAGAGGACGCGATCGTCGCGGAGCCCCTCCCCGTCCCACGGGACGAGGAAGAGGTCGATCTCCGCTCCAACTCCCCCCGCGAACGCCATCTCGGCGAGGGCGACGCCGAGGCCGCCCTCGGAGAGGTCGTGGCAGGCGCGGACCCAGCCGCTCCGGATCGCATGCGCGACCGCGGCGAACTGGGCCGGCGCGACCGAGAGGTTCGGCTTCGGCGGCTTCCCGCCGGGCTTCCCCAGCAGGCCGTGGTACGCGCTCCCCCCAAGCTCCGGGTGCGTCACCCCGACGAGGTAGAGGTGGTTCCCCGGCGCCTTCAGGTCCATCGTGACGCACTTCGTCACGTCGGGGACGATTGACACCGCGGTCACGAGGAGCGTCCCGGGGATCGCCACCGTGGTCCCCTCGGCCGCGTACTCGTTGTAGAGCGAGTCCTTGCCGGACACGAACGGCGTCCCGTACGAGCGCGCGACGTCGTAGCACGCCTTCGCCGCGCGGACGAGCCCGCCGAGCTGCTCCGACCTCGTCGGGTTGCCCCACGAGAAGTTGTCGAGGATCGCCGTCTGCGCCGGGTCGCCGCCGACCGCCACGACGTTCCGCACCGCCTCGTCGATCGCCGCCGCCGCCATCGCGTACGGATCCAGGTCCCCGTACCGCGGGTTGATCCCGCAGCCCACCGCAATCCCGCGAGTGGAGCCGCGCACGGGGCGCAGCACGCACGCGTCCCCCGGGCCGTCGTTCGAAGCCCCCACGAGCGGCTTCGCGGCGCCCATCCCCTGGACCTCGTGGTCGTACTGGCGGACGATCCACTCCTTGCTCGCCGTGTTCCACTGCGCCAGCAGCTTCTTCACCGCCTCCCCGGCGGTCAGGGGGGCCTCGTACGGCGCGTCCTCGACCGCGGGCGGCATCCAGCTCGCCTCGCGCAGGACGCGCGGGAGGCCGTGATGCAGGAACCCCATCTCGATGTCCGCCACCTGGTTCTTCTGCCAGAAGAGCCTGAGGCGCTTGTCTCCCGTGAACGTCCCGATCACGGTCGCCTCGACCCCCTCGCGCTGGCAGATGTCCAGGAGCGCCCGCTCCTTGTCCGCCGGGACCGAGAGGACCATCCGCTCCTGGGCCTCGCTGATCCAGACCTCGGCGTAGGACAGCCCCTCGTACTTGAGCGGGACGCGGTCGAGGTGGACCTCGGCGCCGATCCCCTCCCCCATCTCGCCCACCGCGCTCGAGAGCCCCCCCGCGCCGCAGTCCGTGAT
>CAZYRM010000043.1:0-41789 GCA_964649705.1 uncultured Planctomycetia bacterium | reverse complement strand
TCAGGTACATCGCGCGCACCGACGCCGCGGGGCGGACGTGGATCCAGGCCGTCCGCTCGGGGTCGGGCAAGGCGTGGGGTTTCTTCACCGCCCCGTTCCGCGCCATGCGCGACTGGTGGAGGTTCCGCAAGGGCGGCCGCGTCGAGTGGGAGACGCTCATCAAGGAGTCCGAGCCGGGCCTCCGCGAGATTCGCCACACGGTCCTGGCGAACGAGGCCGCGACGAAGGCGGGGATCCCCGGCCAGGTCTCCACCGCGGTCGCGCGCTCGCTCGACAGCGTCTCCTCCCCCGCGGGCCGCGCGGCGCAGGACGCCGTCGGGACGGTCATCAACGTGGGGAACACGGGCGCTGGCCTCCCGCTCGCGATGCCTGGCGCGGGCGCGGCCGGCGCGGTGCAGGGGGCCACGGGGATGGTCCAGCAGCTCGGCAACGGGGCGATGACCGAGCGGGGCCTCCGCATCCTCAAGGTCGCCGGCGGCGCGACCGCCGTGGCGGGGACCATCCCCTTCTCGGCGTTCCTCCTCGAGGAGGCGTCCCAGAGCGCGGGGATGGCGTCGTACCAGGCCGCGCGCACGAAGAACCCCGACATGGTCCAGGAGGCCACGCGCCGCATGGACTCGATCGCGCGGACGGCGAAGGGGCCCGCGGTCTGGATCCCGGGGTTCAACCTCTGGACCGCATTTTCGGAGTTCTTCGCCGCCACGCACTTCTCCGCGGACGTCTTCCGCCAGACGGCGGGCCAGGTCCGCAACCTGAACGGCGTCAGCCGCCCCGAGAAGTCGAAGGAGCCGATCCGGCCCCAGCCCACCGGGACGCCCGTCGTCCCGGGCGGGCGTCCGGTGGTCTCTCCCCCGCCGAAGGCGCCGATGCCGATCTCCGTCCTCGAGCGTCGCCGTCTCGAACTCATCGAGGACGAGAACCGCGAGACGATCCTCCTGCAGGAGTACGCGCACCTCTTCTCGCAGGGGTCCAGGCTCCTCTTCGACGACACGGGGTTCACGTGGCCCTCGCGTGCGCGGGGGGCGAAGGCCTCCGGCCAGGCGGGCATCGTCAACACGGGCCCCGCGCTGCGGGTCTACCTCCTCGCGAACGGCCTCGTGATCTTCCGCCTCCCGAAGACGCACCCGCTCTTCGACCCGATCAAGGACCGGATGCGGAGGCTCACGCGGACGAAGCGGGCGGTCTTCGAGCCGGGCCTCTCGGACGTGACGCGGAACATGGGGCTCTGGATCATCCAACCCGTCGGCCAGGGGATCCTCGGGGAGATCCTCCTGAACATCAACGACGTGCCGATGGACCAGCTCTCGGAGACGGAGCTGGAGGTGAACAGCCTCGTCACGGACACGGACGTGAACGGAGAGGACTTCGCGGTCCCAACGGGCCCCCCGAGGACGGAGTAGGATGCCGCCCACCTTGGCGTCACCGACCACGGTCGTGTCGGCCACCCCGGAGGGGCCTTCGAGGGGCGTTCGTGTCACGCCGAGGCGACCCTGGGGAGGCGCCCCGGTCGCTTCCGAGAGGCCCTCCGCGCACCCTGGGGACGCTCCGGTATCACGCCGGGGGGGCCGGCCAGGCGCGCTGGCGGCAGCCCCCAGGGTGAGGAGGGGTACGCCCCAGGGTCGGGGTGGGGGGGATCGCACTCTGGAGGAGCTCCGCGAGGCGATCCGCGAGCTCGATCGGGACCCCCCGATCTGCCGCTACTGCCACCGTCGACCGAGGCAGTACAAGGGCATCAACTGCTGGACCGGCTGCCGCGACTACCGGATGCTCTGCGCCCGATGCCAGCGAAACCTCCGGCTGAAGGCCGGCTACGAGGACCTGCCCACGCCGATCTGCCGCGAGTGCTGGTCCCGCCCGCGCGCCCTCAAGGACTACCGCCGCGGCCGTCCCCACTGGCGCCGCACCTGCGGGCCCTGCGCCAGGTCGACCGCTTCCCCGCTTCGAGTTCCCGCGTCTCCCACGGTCGACCTCCGTGGTCACACGCTGCAGAGGCACTCTGCCCCTGCCTCTCGCGAAACCACGTGGCGACACCAACGGTTAGTACTTTCTCCTCGGAAGCAAGTCGACGTAGACGGAGCACCCGCCAATTGCAGACGCGCCGCGAACAAGAGGCGCGTTCCGGATGCGTTGGTCCTCTGCTGTCCCGTCTCCACTTTTGAAGAGCCCGTCCCCATAGTCCTGTACCCTGACGCCCTTCCCTTCGAGATGCAAACGGACTGCACCACCGATCCCGGAGATGAGACTCCCTCCCCCGCTCAGAATCGCCAAGTCAAGCCGTTGGGTCTTCGCGCTCTGGAACTCGTCGAGACACCCGATCACCCGTCGGGCGAAACGCTGAACCGCTTCCGCCACAAGGGGCTGGTGTTCACGTATGCCGAGCATACCTCCACTCGGGAGAGCGTAGGTGTCTCCAATCAACAGCGCCCGACGCATCTTCTCAAATTCCTCAGTCGACAGACCCCGAATCTGCTGCGCGTGGACGGGCCCGAATGCCGATTCCAGTTCCGCATCTAGCTCGCGAATGCCGAGCACCTGTGATTCCGTGACGGGATCTGGAGGATCGAACTCACTGGCGTCTGGGAAGTATAGGTATGCGAAATCCGTCGTGTAGGCTCCCACGTCAACGATCATCACGCCGAAGTCCTTCGGCTTGTCTGTGAGGAGCGCACGTCTTTTCGCATAGAGCAACCCGCCGCTCCGGTCGAACATCTCATCCATTGTCAGATTCCGCTCGTTCTGCCACACATGCGTTGCGTTGCGTCCGCAGGTTAGGACACCGAGCATGTTGGTGTACGGCTCATTCTCAAGGAACTCCGAGTCCTGACAGTTCCACCCCGCCTGGATCAGAAGCTGACCGAAGTACCCCTTCCACTGCCCAAGTATCTTGAAGTCCGGGAGGCACACACGAACAGGGGCGTCCACGAATTCCGCGAAACTCTGGTGCCTTGCGACCTCCTGTCGGAGCCACTCGAAGAACTTGCCCGCCGCAGCAAGCCGGCTGGGCGGAGGGCTATCCTCGGGCTTGATGAACTGGCTCTTCCAATTGCGATGAAGGACTACGTCCGCGGAGGGACTCATCTGCATCGCCTTCTTGCCGCACACCCAATTCGAGCTGCCCCCCGTCTTGATCTCGCACACGGTGCTCGGAACACAGATACGCTGCAGTGGGTCCAGGATCGCACGATCCTCCAGGAACAGTGTTCGCTGATCCCAGCCCGCTCGAAGGGCTACCTTCGTAAACGAACTGCCGAAGTCGATACAGATTCTAGCTCCATCCATAGCGCTCTCCTAACGAGGCTCGTCACTACCGCGCCCGCGGACAACCGCTTTCTTCAGAAGCACGCCTTGCCGACCACCGAGGTACCAAGCCGGTACGACGAGATTCGCCGGCTCCCCAGGGTGGCACACTCCTTCCGAGATCTCGTGCGACAGAGGATCGAATCTCACGTCCTGCCCAGGTAGACCGTCCTCTCGTGCTTGCAGATTGTACAGAGCCGACTGAATCCGCTGCAAACGCTCACGGTCGGATCCGGTCCAGGCAATCGCCCCAACGACTGGAAGAAGGACTTCGAGCTTCCCATTGAGGCGCTCGACATTCGACGCGGCATCTAGGTACTCGCTTCCACTCCGCGCCGAGGTCTCCCGAATGACCGCCTGCACCACAGCTTGGTGTTCGCCTCGGCTGAGCGCAGCCATCCAACTCGTGGCGAAGGTGGTGTCGGCGTCATGGCCTGACGCGCTCCGCAGCAGAAACGTCAGATATGGCCACACCGCCTGTGCAAGTTCCGCTCGTAGCTCCGACCCCTGTGAGCTCTGGATCTCGATCGCCAAGCGACAAAGGGCGACGGCGACTGTTGGTAGTTCGTCCACTCTCGTAGACTGAGTCCTGAGGAGTTCTTCCACCACTGCGAGAAGACTCCGAAGGCTCTGCACAAGCACAGCGGCGGCACTGCGCGTTCGTTTGGGAGTCTTGTACCTCAAGAACACTCGGAACAACGCCTCGACGCCAACTCGTGTTCCCACAAGTTCTCGTGCGAGGCGACTCGCCAAGTCGTCGTGCCTCTGAAGCGCGTCAATCGCGAGGTTTGCCAGTCCGCCCTTGCTGTCGAGAATCAGGCACTCCGCGAGGACCCTCTCCGCAGTCATGAGGTTCGTGGAGCGCTGTCCACCCGCGCGGGCGGTCTGCCAGACGCTCTTGAGATTTCGTGGCTTGGCGCACCGCAAGTACACGTCGAATGCTGCAGTATTCCAGGTCGCCGCAAGGCGGTTCTTCATGCTCCGTGAGAGAGAAGCCCTCTTCACGGCGCGCCGTGACCAGATTGCCGACGCCATCTCCACGAAGTCCGTCCCCTCCATGAACAGCTGCCACTCCTCGTAGGGTGCTTCGCGGTGAGAGAGCGCGCGGGCAACGGCGTCGATTGTCTGCGCCGCTAGGAGGGGTCGCAGGGCGACAATCCCCCTCGTCCACGCCCGCGTATCCAGCATCCCTCCGTCCCGGTATTTCAGCGTCAACTCGACGAGCGTCCGGAAGACCTCCTCTAGCTCGGGTGCGATCCTCCTCTTGTCCCGAAGTTCGAGATTCACCTCCGCATGGACTGCGTCTCTCGACTCCCCTTCCGCGATCTTGTCGAAAACTGCCTTCATGCGCGACGCTTCATCCTCCTACGGTCCAGACCCATCCCATTCAATCTGTACCCGGATCTTTGCGCTCCGCGCGCAGATCGACCATCAACTCGCCGCCTACGCGATCAACCGGCGCATGGCCAAGGGCCCACACTCGTTCGCCTCGCCGACTCCATCGAACGGCGTAGGATTCTACCTGGGCGCCACCACGATGCGCAAGCCAGCCACCGTGATGGGCCTGCGCACCAACGCAGGAAGTTGACGCGCACGTAGCGTATTCGGCCCAAGACGTCGGGGCATCCAGTGTTGAACGCGGCCTTGGATGAGGCTCTGCCCCATACCCCGACGGGTCCCCCTCTCCTCCTCACCCCGCCCTCTTCCATCCCCTACGAACCCTCCTCCACCCCCAAGCCCCCGCCTCCTCCCGGGCGGCCTGCGGCCGCGCAACGGAACGGTTTCCTTCTCCTCCCCGCTCAACTCCTCTCCCCCGGCATCGGGGGAACGGCGGAGCGGCGAACGGCGACGGACACCTCGGGAGGCGGCGGTGGAATGACCCCGCGAAGGGAGGGGCCCGTCCCTTCCTTCGCTCCCCTCTTCACCATCGCCAGATTCCACCTTTCTCCCCGAACCCCTCTTCCCGCCCTTGGGCGGCCACCGCCTCCTCTCCCCGAACCCCAGAGAAGGCGACGGCCTCTTCAAGAACAGGACGAGGGAGCCCGCGCTCAACACCGATGGTCCCCCGGCCAGCGGCACTCAGCCTGCTCGCGTGAGCTGGCCTCTTCCGGTCAATCAGACCGGCTCGATGAATCCATACGTGCGCGAGGGGAGGCACTCCCCTCCCCCACCGCGCGGACTCACGTGAGGCATGCGGTTCCGACACCCGCCCTTGCGCATGAGCCGCGCCAGGGCAATCACCCATACAGCCATCAACACCCACCAGGGGTGGCCGCCGGGCCCGCGTTGCGGGCCGGGCGGCGGGCAGGCGGCAATGCCGCCGATGCACCCCTGGCGCGGGTGGGGGCGGCTGAGGCGGGTCAGGCGACCCGGCCTCGACGCCCGACGCGGACCCCGCTACGCGGGAACCTCGTCGGCCTCCTCCGCCCCGCCCCGTCCACGACGCGCTCTCGCAGGCGAGACCTCGTCGCGGTCGGGGCACCGATCCACGCGCATGCGCTGGTACGGGTCAATGTCTGTCCCGCCGTGTCCTCGACACGGCGGGACAACTCCCCCATCCTGGCCTCCGGCCAGGATGGGGCAAACAGGTGCGACACGACGGGACATGAGCCGTAGTGCGTCGAGCCTCGCGCCAGACCTCACTCGCCGCGCCGTGGGCGCGCGGCCTCGGCGAGCGCCAGGAGAGACACACGGACGGATTCAGGGAGGTCGGGCCAAAGCGCCGCGAGCTGCGCGAGGGCGGGCTCGGAGGGCACAGATTGGGGCACAGGGCCAGAGGAAGATTGCTGCAACGTCCTGTGACTGCAAGGTAGTTGTGGACTCGGGGGCAGGGATTTTGGTTCCCTCATTGGTGGTTCAAATCCACCCCGGGTAGCCTACCTCGCACGCAGTCTCACCCGCTCGCAGAGGCGCGCTGGCGCTTGCTCCGCGGGCGATGCCGCGCTGTTCTTTTGTGGGACCCGTTGTCTCACGCTTTGGTACCGAATCGCCCGGAAAAGCAGGGCGAGGGGCACAGATTAGGGCGCAGGCGGGCTCATGTGAGTCGCCTTTCGTCCCTGTCGCGGCTCCGGAATCCGGAGCGGGGGGGAGGTCCGGGATCTTCGCCACCGCGGCGGCTGTGTCGATGCCCCAGCACGACTACGACTGGCGGCAGCGCGCCTCTAAGGGCTCGATCAGGTCGGTGAGGAGGCCGCGGCCGAGGGCGACGAGGGCGGCCTGGTCCACGCCCTTGCCGCTGAGGAGGCCGTAGGTTGTAGCCCAGTGCGCGTCGCTCATTGCCTGGGTGTCTGCGAGCAGCGCGCGGAGGCCGGTGCCTGCATGGGCGCCGAGTGTCTTCCAGGAGCGCGGGAAGCAGGCCTGCAGCGCCCGCAACCACGGATCGAGCCAGCCCTCGACCTCGCGACGATCGGAGAGTTACGCGAGGGCGAGCACGCGACCGAGGTCCTTCGCCGAGCGAAGGCACTCCCGCCCAGCGATTGGGGAGCTCATCCGACGATTGCCGACATCGGGGTGCCCGAGCAGGTTCGCGAGCGCCATCATCGACGGGTCAGCGCATGGAATCCCTTGTGGCGTCGCACGGAGCCCCCGAGCCGTGAGACCACCGAACCGAAAGGCGGGCACCGAGAAGTGCCCCCCTCCGATGACGACCCGGAGCCGCCGCACGTCCTGGACCTGCTCGATCTCGGGGAGCCCCTGCAACTCGATCCAGTATGCCGCCCCGGATTCGGGAGGATACAGCCGCACGTCGGGCAGCGCGTCCTCGGGGGTCGCGGCGCTCCCCGCGGGGCCGAAGTCCAACTTCCACTTCCACCCCGCCGCGCGTAGCTTCGACGCAATCGCCTCGACCGTCGCAATGTTCCCGACGGGCTGGACGACCAAATCCGCGTCCTTCGTGTTCACGCCTCCCACATCGAGCTTCCCCCGATGGTGGTGCGCGGCCGCGAGGCTCCCGATCAGGTACACGTGCGCGTGCAGCGCCGCGGGGATCTCCCTGGCCAGGCGATTCAGGATCGCGTCAGGGTCGAGTCGGCTCATGCGCCTTCCTCAGCGTTCGGACCAGGTCCTCGGCCTGGGAGACCAGCCGCATCTCGTACAGGTCGAGGAGCGTCTCGACTGGGTCCGCGAATGGAAGTCGACCCCCACACGGATGCTCAAAGAAGGTCTCCTTTCGAGCGAGCGGATGGAGAACGAGGACGGTACGCTCGTCCGCACGCCTGCCCCTCTCCAGAGAAGGGTCGATCCGCGCGAGCAGATCGAGAAGTGACGGCGCCGTCAGAACATGCACCGTGATGTCGAGGCGCGGAGTTCCGTTGAGGTTGAACGCGGGGTCCCAATGCCGCGCCGCGACCACTCCCCCGAGCGCGACTCCTTTCGGTGGTCGCCTCTGGAGTCGTTCGAGGAGGAACTCGGCGTCGAGGGGACGCCCCGTCCGGTCCGCGTAGTACGTCGGGCGGCGGAGACTCTCGCAGCGCGCGAGGGCCTCGGACCAGGTGGCCGCGGGGAACCCGGTCAACTCCGCGCTACGGTCCGATGTCCTCATCACCTCGCGTCGATCCTCGAGGAAATGAAGCGCGTTCGAGACCGTGCCGTAGGCAACGCCGGCGGCCGACTGGATCTCTCCCACCCCCAGCGGCCCTCGCCCGCGGAGCCACGCGTGGAGCAGCACCTTCACGACCTCGAAGAGCGCAGGAGTCATGCTCGTGCGGCGCTCCTTCCAGGCCGCCTCGACCCCCTCCAATGTCTCCCTGAGCGAGGCCCCGAGTGCCTGAAGCTCGGGAGTGTCGGGCCGGGTCGCAAAGGACCCCGGCTCAATCCAGATCAGCGCCAAGCGCTTCCGCACCTGGGGTTCGAGGAGCCCCTCGACGATCTCGGTCCACTCCTCGAACGACTTCTCGGCGGTCATGCGGCCGCGGACGAGGACGAGACACCCCCAATCGATCTTGCGGTCTCCCTTCACGGCCTTCGCGAGCTGAAGGAGGGCGGTATGGAGGTCGCGGACCGTGCTGGTCTCACGCATGACGTCCACGACCACGCTGCCGTCTCGGCGTCGGAAGTCGTACGGGCTCCCTGCGGCCGCGACGACGAATCCTCTGGGGGGCGAAAGTGCCGGAGGCTCGACTTTCATTGTCATCAGGGTAACAGGCCGGATTCTTCAACGCAACTGTGATTCCCTAGTCGCATTGGCACTCCTCAGTCGCAACGGAATTCTGCAACGCTCCCCCGCCATCGGGGGAACGGCGGAGCGGCGAACGGCGACGGCAACCTCGGAAGGCGGCGGGGGGATCGCCCCGCGGAGGTAGGGGCCCGTCCCTTCCTCCGCTCCCCGCTCGACCACCGTCAAATTCCACCTTGCTACCCGAGCCCCTCTTCCCGCCCTTGAGCGGCCACCGCCTCCTCTCCCCGGCCCACCGAGAAGGCGAAGGCCTCTTCAAGAGCAGGACGAGGGTGAGAACGAGAGGATCGTTCTCAGGAGGGGCCCTGTGCTCCTCGCCGATGGTCCCTGACGAGCGGCCCTCGGCCAGATCCATCGAGCTGGACGACCTCGGTCCATTCGGCCGGCTGAATGTGTCGCGCGCGAGAGACACTCGGAACTCTCGCGGCGCGCGGCCTGCTCCCGGTGACGGCCCCCCGGCTCCTTTCGCCGGACCTTTCGAATCCGCCGCCCACCGTTGACTTCGCGCCGCCGCACCGCCTATAGTCAACCTTCGATGTCTCGACTCACCGCTGGCCTGATCCTGACGTTCTCCGGACTTGCTTCCACTCTTTCGGCCCAAGACGCTTCCTCGACTTGGGACGGATTCAAGGAGGGGTCCTGGGTCAAGGTCCGAATCGCGCGCGAGGGCGCCGAATAGGACTCCGACTTTGCCTTGACGTACACGCTGGAAGACGCCACCAACGGAACATTGAGGATGACACACGAGGGGGGCGAGGATCTTCCGGAGGAGACGATTCAACGCACGGGAGTTTGGACTCCGCCCAAGGGGACTTTGAAGTCTGAAGAGGACGCCGAGCTGACCCTTGATGGGAAGAAGGTCAAGTGTCGAAAACAATCATATGAATGGAGAGAGGGTGAAGGCGGAGTCGACGGTTCGATGGCACTTTGGATTTCTGCGGACGCGCGCACTCCGTACCGGGAGGTTGACATCTCCGGCACGGATCTTGCCGTTCCTCCTGGCACCCTGCGCATGGAATTCGGATCGCGAAAGGAGAGCGCCGAGACGAAGATCGTGCTCGAAGTCACCGCCGTAGACCGCGAGCTTCAGATCGCCGGCAAGAAGGTGTCGTGTGTAGTCGAAACCGTTGCGATCCACGAACCCAAACGCGAACTGGACATCGTGCGTTGGCTCAGCGCCGACGTCCCCGGCGTCGCGTGCAAGTGGACGGCAAAGGGGAAGCTCAAGCGAGGGGAATTCAAAAGCTCCCTCACGGTTCTCGACTTCGAAGCAAGGCGATAAGGGCAGGCCAGAACCGCCGCGCTCCGTTGACTTTTGACCCCAAAGGGCAATACGAGGGGGCCTGCGCGCGGCTGGTGTCCCGCGCAGACTTCGCAGACACCGTCTGCGGAATCCGCTCCTTCGAATCGCTCGACACTGTCGAGCAAATCGCGCAGGCTTCGGATTCTCTCGACGGTGTCGAGAGAATCCGCCAGCCCGGGCGGGTCATCGACCCGAGCGGCCGCTTAGGACCATCCGTCGCGGGCGCGCAGCCCCGCGAGGTTCACGTCGGCTGATTGCCAGGTGTCGCCCCGGCTACTTGATAGGAGCCCCTCCCCGCTGGTCCTCCGTCGTCTGGATGTTGGGACGCCCCTCCCCGCGGCGGACGGGCCTGGAAGGCCCTTCTCGCGTGGAATCTGTTGCCACGTAGAATCACTGTTGCCACCTCAGATCCAAGTTGCTACCTTGGTATCATGCTTCGGCGATCCAGCCCCCCAGCCACCCTGCCCGGGTTCCGCGAGACGAGGAGCGGTCCCTTCGACCAGGTCTCTCGAGACGGGAGCCTCGCGCTCGACTTTCGTCTGTCGAGGATCATGGGCTCGCGCGACCTCCACGCTGCCACGGTGGAGATGGCACTCGCGGTGAAGGAGGACAAGCGCATCCAGCGCGCGTTCCTCGTATGGCGCAGCGACCGGATGAGCTGGACCAGGGCCCGACGCGAGTGGTGCCGAGTCGCAGCGCTCCTCCCTGGGAATTTGCGCAAGCGACTGGCGTTCGTACGGTTCGTAGAAGGCTCGCCGGTCGAGTGCGAGCCGCCCCACCTCAAGACGCACCACGTCCTCCGGAAGCTCGAGGAGACCGGGCTGCCGCACGACGACAGGGCGCTCCCTTTCTCTGGTGGCCTCTCAGCGGGGTTGTTCGAGGTGTTCAAGGTGCTCCTGGTCATGTGGCTCCGCCGTTCGGGACCGACGACGACCGGCCACCTGATGGAGACCTGCGGCTGCTCGTATCCCACCGTCGCGGGGGCGATTGAGGAGCTGGCGCGCAGACGGGAGCTCCGACGGCTCCGAAACCGGAGCGTCGAGCTGGTCGGGTTCCCCCGCCAGACCTGGCAGCAGGTGGTCACCATCTCGGATCAACTCCGCAAGCCGGTCCGCTTCGTGAACGCGGCCGGACGCGCTCCCGAGCCCGAGTTCCACCTGAAACTGCTCCGGGAAGCACGGCTTGGCGAAGTCGCGATCGGGGGGGTGGTCGCGGCCCGACGTCTGTTCCCCGACTTCGACCTGGTCGGGACACCGCGGCTCGACCTTACGCTCGCCTCCACCGGAATGGGCGTCCGTGAGCTGCTGAGCCGAGTCGACCCCACGCTGCAGGTCTCCCAGGATCCGACCGCAGAGTTCGCGATCGTGGTTCACCGACTTCGCCGCGCCGAGAGCCTCTACCAGCCAGCCCGCGCCGGGGACGTGCCGAGCGCGGACGAGGTCGAGGTCCTCCTCGACCTGTACGAGCTGCGGCTGGAACAGCAGGCCGCCGACCTCGTCGAGCGCCTGATTCAGAGGGGGCACGGCAAGTGATCTTCGAACCCCGTGCCGTCATCGGCCGGCTCGCCACGGCTCTGCCCAGGGAATTCGCTGCGAGGACGTACGTCGCGGGCAGTCTCGCGGCGGGCTTTCACTTTCAGGACCGGCTGGAACGACACAAGATTCGCACGAAGGACGCGGACATCGTCGTGCATGCCGTTGGGGCGCACGGGGGGCTGGGAGAGCAGACGGAGACGCTGCTGGCCCAGGGTTGGGTTTGGAACCTCTCCGTGAAGTTCTCACCGGGCACGGCCAAGACGAAGGCCGAGGAACTCCCGTTCATCCGGCTGTTTCCGCCCGGGATGAGGGACTTCTTCATCGAGTTCCTGGGACAGCCGAAGGTCGGCCAGCGCAGCTCCAAGTCCCACGGAAGGGTCGTGGTGCACGGCGCTCACTTCGCGGTCCCCATCTTTCGCTTCCTTGGCCTGACGTCGTGGAACCTGCGGGACACGGGGCTCGGGCTGAGGTACGCGGATCCCGCGATGATGAGCCTGTCGAACCTGCTGTCCCACCCGACGCTGGGAACAGCCCGGATGGAGTCCCCCATCGGAGGGAGGCTCTGCCTGCGTTCCGCCAAGGACCTCGGGCGCGTGCTCGCGATCTCACGCCTCACGCCCCGCGATGAACAACGCGACTGGGTGGACCGGTGGGTGGGGGGATTGAGGAAGTGGTTCCCCAAGGACTGGCGGAAGCTCGGCGCGACGATCGGAAGCGGCCTGCGAGAGCTGGCGGGAAACACGATGGCGCTTCTGGAGGCGCACCACACGGCCGTACATCTGGGCCTCCTGCCCGGCAGGGACATCCCGCCCGAGAAGTTCGCCGAGCTCGTGGACCTCCTCGAAAACGACGTCCGACGCGCACCTCGCGATGCGCGCGGCAATGAACCTGATGCACGAGTCCGAGTCGGTCAGAACCTGCTGTACCCGGGCGCCTGCCTGGGGGTGCCCACGAAGCGCCAGCACGTAGAGGAGGCGGGTGTACCCCGCGAGGTCCCGATGGAGGCGGCGGTCTGCGTCCGCCGTCCGCTGTCCCTCGACGATGCCCTTGTCGACCGCCTTCATCAGCAGGTCGTCAACCTCCGGGCCGGCCGCGAGCAGCATGTCCAGCCCGGCGGGGTCGCTGTCGATCACGGCGAGCCAATGCCCCTCGTAGCCTTCACCGTCCGCAGGGAGGTTCCAGTCGGAGTACGGGAGGATCGCTCTGATCTCCAGCTCCTCGACGGCCTCCTTCAGGCTCGCATGCGGCGTCGGCGTGGGTGGGAGGAGGACGTCGTCAGCGACGAGCGGGAGGGCCAGGAGGTCGAGGAGGACGAGCGCCAAGTCTATCTTCTTGGGGGACATGGACGACCTCCGAGGCGGGACTGCCTGGATCAAACGTAGGGGGCTCGGGATGGATCGGTCCGTTCCCTACTTCCTGGGTCCTCCGCCGGTGCCGCGCTTCGTTGCCTCGGCGAGCGCGAGGAGCGACGCGCGGACGGGCTCGGGGAGGTTGGGCCGGAGCGAGAGGATGCGATGGATGGCGGGATCGGCGGAAGCCTATGGCGGCTTAGATGAGGGCACAGATTGGGGCGCAGGGCTGCACGGAGTTGACGCGATCTCCGTGGGCGGCAAGATAGTCGTGGAACCCGGGGCAGGGATGTTGGCTCCCTCACTGGTGGTTCAAATCCACCCCGGGTAGCTCCACTCCCTCCATGAGGACTCCTGGCGGCGCTTGACCGCCCGAGAGAAGCAACGTACGCTGTCTGACGTCGACTGACAAATCGAGGGAGTCCCGTGCCCGCAAGATCTGTTCGATTCAGCGCGCGTCTGCCCAGGGATGTCGCGAAGTCGCTTACCGCCTATGCGAAGCTGTACCGCATCACGGCCAGCGAGGCCGCCGTCCGCCTTCTCGATGAGGCGCTGCGCATGGCTCGTCATCCCGGCATCGACTTCCGCTGGACTCCAGTGGGTCGCGGTGCATTCATCACTGGGACCGGTCTCGCGGTCTGGGAGTTCTGGATGCTATGGAAGGACCACGGCAAGGACAGCCGCCGCCTCCAGCGGGGATACCCTCACCTCACCCCCGCTCAGATTGCGGCGGGGGCGGGCTACGCAGAGGAGAATCGCCAGGAGATTGAAGAGGAGCTCGAAGCGGCAACCTCCTTCGATCCCAAGGCTCACCCAAGCGTCAGAGTCGTCAGAGTGTGACGTCGCATGGCGAGGTTCCTCCTCGACGAGCATCTCAGCCCCAAGATCGCCACTCTGCTTCGCAAGTCGGGCGTGGACACCGTCTGCATTGCGGACTCGCAGTGGTCAGGTCTGAAAGACCCTGATGTCCTGAAGCTCGCGACGGAGCTGTGGCGGATAGTGGTGACCTACAACATCGGGCACTTCGCTCCGCTCCTCGCGGATGCGATCTCCAGAGGTGACCCGCCGCCGGGAGTCATCTACGTGGACGACAAGACGTTCCGCCCACGAGAATTCTCTGCACTCGCCCGCGCGTTGAAGCGACTTTCTGATCAGGTTGACCGGGACGAGGTCAACCCATCGGGCGGAGTCTTCCTCACGAGGTGATGCCGTGTGTCCAGCCGCATCGAATGCGCGTGCGCACCTGGGCGGACTCTGGCTCCCGGCACCAGGTTCTGATAGCGTCCAGGGCAGCTAGCCACTCCCTCCTGGGGAGGGGCGCACTCAACGCCACCGCCGATCGGGAGGTCTCCATGCGCGCCAACCGAGTCTTGCTGATCTGGGTCGCGACGGGCCTGGTAGCCTTCGCCGAGGTGCAGACCGAGCTCGTCGAGTACCGCCACGGCGACGCCGTCCTCGAGGGGGTCCTCGCATGGGACGACGCGAACGCGGAGAAGCGGCCTGGCGTCCTCGTCGTCCCCGCCTGGAAGGGCGTCGACGACCACTCCCGCGACTGGGCGGCGAAGCTCGCCGCGGAGGGGTACGTCGCCCTCGTCGCAGACATCTACGGCAAGGGCGTCCGCCCCGCGACCGCCGACGAGGCCCGCGCCGAGTCGGGGAAGTACCGCAACGATCGGGCCCTCATGCGCGCAAGGGCCGCCGCCGGGCTCGAGTGCCTCAGCAAGAACGAGCGGGTCGACGCCGAGCGCCTCGCCGTCATCGGCTTCTGCTTCGGCGGGACCGTCGCCCTCGAGCTCGCACGCAGCGGGGCCGAGCTCGACGCGACCGTCAGCATCCACGGAGGGCTCGGCACACCAAACCCCAACGACGCGAAGGCGATCCATGGCCGCGTGCTCGCCCTCCACGGCGCCGCCGACCCCCACGTGCCCCCCGCCGAGGTCGAGGCCTTCGAGAAGGAGATGAAGGACGCCGGCGTCGACTGGAAACTCACTCCGTACGAGGGCGCGGTTCACGCCTTCACCGATCCCAGCGCGGGCTCGGACCCCTCCCGCGGTGCCGCCTACCACGAGGAGGCCGCCGGAAAGGCCTGGGCCGACATGACCGCCTTCCTCCACGAGGTCCTCTCCGGGAAGTAGCCGCCATGCGAAGGCCCCCGCCCATCAAGTCCGACCTCCTCGGACGCGTCTGCGTCGTCACCGGCGCAAGCTCCGGCATCGGGATGGAGGCCGCCCGCGCCCTCGCCCGCATGGGCGCCACCGTCGTCCTCGCGTGCAGGAACACCGCGAAGGGCGAGGCCGTCCGCCAGGACATCGTTCGGTCCGCAGGCCACGACCGCGTCGAGCTCGAGATCGTCGACTTCTCCCTGCAGCGGTCGATCCGCGAGTTCGCACCGAGGGTCCTCGCGAGCCACCCCGCGATCCACGTTCTCGTGAACAACGCCGGCGTGTGGCTCAAGGCCCGCTCCGAGACCGCCGAGGGCGTCGAGACCACCTGGGCCACCAACCAGCTCGGCTATTTCCTGACGACGCAGCTCCTCCTCGACGGCCTCCGTGCCGGCGCGCCAAGCCGCATCGTCAACGTCGCCTCCAACCTCGCCAAGGGGCTCGAACTCAGCGACGTCGAGTACCGTCGGAGGGGCTTCGATGGCCGAGCCGCCTACGCGCAGAGCAAGCAGGCCAACCGCATGTGGACCTGGGCCCTCACCCGACGGCTCGAAGGCTCGGGCGTCACCGCGAACGCGATGCACCCCGGCGTCGTCGCAAGCGAGCTGTTCGGGAAGTCCGGCGGCCTCCTCGGCACCGTCGCCTCCGCGGCCGCCTCCGTGATCGGGCGCTCCCTCGAGGACGGCGCCGACACCGTCGTCTGGCTCGCGGCCTCCACCGACCTGGCGAAGACCAGCGGGCGCTACTGGATGGACCGCGAGGAGATCCCCTGCCGGTTCCGCGACGTCCCCGCCCAGGAGGCGCTCTGGGCGTTGTGCGAGAAGATGACGGCGCGCGACTGAGGTATGTCGCCCCTTCGGGGCTCGACTTCCCTTCCCCGTCTGCATCCCCAGGCCTGCGGCCTGGGCTGTTACATGTCGCCCCTTCGGGGCTGTCGCGGCGCGGCGATCCTCGGCGCTGCCGCGGCAAGGGGACCCGCGGGGCTACCTCGGTACGGCGATCTTCTCAAGGGCTTCCTCGACCACGCGGCGCGAGGTGATTCCCGAGTACTTCGCCTTGGAGTCCAGCACGAGGCGATGCGCCAGCACCGGCACCGCCAGCGCCCGGACGTCGTCGGGCAGCACGAAGCTGCGCCCCTCCATGAGCGCGCGGACCTGGGACGTCCGGTAGAGCGCGAGAGAACCTCGCGGCGAGAGCCCCAGCCGGAGCCTCGTGTCTCCCCTCACCGCGCCCACGAGCCTGACCAGGTACTCCGCCACCGCCTTGTCGAACAGCACCCGCTTCACCTGATCCATGAGCTCCTGCATCTCCGCGCACGTCGCGACAGGCGAGAGACCGTCGTACGGGTGCGAGTCGTTCTGGCTGAACAGGATCTCCACCTCGTGCGGGAAGTCCGGGTACCCCAGCCCCACGCACGCCGTGAACCGGTCGAGCTGCGCCTCGGGGAGCGGGTATGTCCCGTGGAACTCCGCGGGATTCTGCGTCGCGATCACGAAGAACGGCCGCGGAAGCTCGCGGCGATGCCCCTCCGACGTCACCTGCCTCTCGCTCATCACCTCGAGGAGCGCCGACTGCGTCCTCGGCGACGTCCGGTTGATCTCGTCCGCCAGCACCACGTTGGCGAACACCGGCCCCGGGCGGAACTCGAACGTCCCCTCCTTCGGGTGGTAGAAGAGGCTCCCCGTGATGTCCGCCGGCAGGAGGTCCGGCGTGAACTGGATCCGACGGAACTCCCCCGCGATCGACCTTGCGAGCGACTTCGCGAGCGTCGTCTTCCCCGTCCCCGGCACGTCCTCCAGGAGCGTGTGCCCGCCGGCGAGCATCGAGATCAGCAAGAGCCGGATGCTCTCCCTCTTCCCGCGGATCACCTTCTCGAGGTTTGCCTCGAGCCTCTTGACCGTGGACGCGAACTCGTCGCTCATGCCTTCACTCCCACGTGGCGGAACCGTTCGATCTCGCGGAGCCGCTCCGAGAGCGCCCCGACCGCCTCCCCGTCCCCCTTGGCCCCGAACCGCGCCGACTCGTACGCCGAGACGAAGGCGAGGAGCGGAGCGTCCCCCGCGCAGTGCTCCCTCCACGTCCGCCCCGAGGGGCACGGCCGCCCCCGCCTCCGAAGGGCCCGCTCGAACCTCCTGGCCAGCGCCCCGAACTCCCCGTCCTCCCCCGCGTACGCGAACGGCCTCTCGCGCCGCTTCCGCGCGCGGAGCCGCCTCACGAGCAGCACGCACAGGCGCACGAGGACGACCAGAAGCAGGACGCCGAGGACCAGCAGGGCCGCCTTCTCCCACGTGAAGTCCGAGAGCCATGCGACCGCCGCCGACCAGGCGTCGCGGATCGCCTCCCACGCCCTGCGGAAGACCGACGGCTCCTCCCCGGCCTGGTCGGGCAGCCCGCCCGGCGGGGTCGCCTCGACCGTCACCCAGCCCACGTCCTCCACCCACGCCTCCGCCCAGGCGTGCGCGTCCCGCGCGCGGACGACCACGCGGCCGTCCCCCGTCTGCTCGTGCGCGTAGTAGCCGACGACGTAGCGCGTCGGCACGTCCAAGTGGCGGAGGAGGATCGTCGCCCCCGAGGCGAAGTACTCGCAGTGCGCCGTCAGCTTCCTCTCGAGGAAGTTCGAGACCGGGTCCCCCTGGCCCGGGTCGACATCGAGTCCGTACGAGTGGTTCGCGGCGAAGTACGCCTGGACCGCGTGGACCTTCTCGATCGGCGTGCCGAGCCTTCCGCCGATGCTCATCGCCAGGTCGTACACGGAGCTTCGGACCTCGGGGGGGACCCTGAGGTATCGCTCGCGCAGGGCTTCGTCAGGCGGGCGGCAGAGCGGCCCCTGGTGGTCCGGCTCCGGCGAGACGACCACGACCCACGACATCCCCTCCGGCTTCCACACGACCATGTCGCGGCCGCTCGCGGCGTCCCAGGAGACCTTCACGTCGGTCACCGTGAGCACCCCCTCCGCGTGGAGCGGCGCGAACACCGACCGCTGGCGCTCGTTGAGCCGGCGGATCCGCGTGCGCGGCCCGGTCGCCTCCGCGTGCAGCTCGGCTCGCGTGGCGACGCTGAGCGTCCGCTCGCCGAGAGGGGGCATCCACTCGCCCGCGTGGTACTCCTCGAACGTCATCCCGCGGAGGTGCGGCTCGGGAAGCGGCCCGTCGAGGAGGAGGACGCGCTCCAGGCGGCTGCCGTCGCCCGGGCCCTTCCCGAGGCGCGGGGCGTCGGACAGGTCGGAGACCTTCGGCTCGAGCCATCTGAGGAAGCTCGCGTCGATCCGCGTCAGCAGGGAGCGGCTGGCGGCGAGGCCGAAGCTGATGGCGATCCCCCCCGCGAGGACGAGGAGGAGGGCGAGCACCGCGCCGACCGAGGAGACGCGGTCGGACCGTGCCCTCATCGCGCGGATGTGGAACGCGAGGAGGACGAAGTAGAGGGGCGCGACGAATTGCGGCCACGGGGACCCGATGTAGACGTTGAACCCCGCGAGGAGGACGAGCGAGGAGAGGAGGACGACCGCCTCGCCGCGCGTCCCGCCCGAGGGGCGTCTCCGCCAGGCCTGGAGGACCAGCTCGACGGCCGCCAGCTCGCCGACAAGGCTCGAGTAGGCCCCCCAGGGGGCCCCGAAGTCGATCATCTCGTTCGGCCGCGAGAAGTGCATGGCGAACACGGCCGCGAAGAACGCGATGCGCAGCGGCCAGAGGAGCCACGGGCTCTCGGGCAGCCTGAACCTGAGGACGTAGTGCGCGAGGAGGAGGAGCGTGAGCGGGACGAGGATGGGCCACGCCTCGATCGATGCGCCCAGGCACGCGAACGAGACGAGGGCGAGCCCGGCCGCGCGCCAGGGGAGACGGGGGACGTCGATCTTCGGGGCGTCGCTCACAGCACTCCCACCCCCGCGTCGACCTCCTCGGGGCTGAGCACGTGGAGGCCCGTCACGTCGGGCGTGGACGAGCACGGGCCGGATCGGAGGACGATCGCCTTCACGCCCAGGCCCCGACTGCGGAGCCCCTCGAGGAACTCCCTCCTCCGGTCGTCCCAGTCCAGGAAGACGCAGACCGCGCTCGACATCCGATCGAGGTACTGCGAGAGCTCCGGCTCGATCGCCCAGAACGGCTCCTCCCGGCTCTCCTCGACGCACGCGAGGATGTCGAGGATCTGGTCGAGATAGGCGAGCGATCGCCCCGCGGCGAGGTGGTAGAGCGTCGGCCCCGCCGCGAAGATGTCGACGATGTACTCCTCGCGCGCGAGCGCGTCGCCGACGGCCGCGCAGAGCGAGACGGCGCGCTCGAAGTCCTGCCGCCGCACCGGCGGGGAGCCCTTCGGCAGGTGCGTGTCGAGGACGACGGCCACGCGGAAGAAGTACTCCTCGCGGTACTCGCGCACGATGAGCCGCTGGTGGCGCCCGGTCGCCCTCCAGTCGATGTCGCGCACGTTGTCTCCCTCGCGGTAGTCGCGATCGCCCACGAACTCGGTCGACTCGCCGACGACGGAGGCGAGCGCGACGCCGCCGGGCTGGTAGCGGCGGCCCATCGGCAGGTTGATCCGCGCCAGGGGCTTGAACGCGGGGTAGACGAGGAGCGGCTTGGGCTCGCGGAAGAGCTGCACGGCGTTCAGGAGGCCGAGCGGGTAGTCGGACTCGACGCGGTACCCCTTGAGCTGGTGGGCCCCTCGTCGGGCGGCCCTGAGGCGGAGCTTCGACCGCACGGTGCTTCCACGCGCGAGGACCGGCAGCGCGACGCCCTCCTCCTCGACGGCGTCGACCCCCTCGGGCAGGCGGTCGGCGATGAGGCAGAGGTCGGTCCCGAGGCCGCCACGCGGGCGGGTGACCTCGAAGTGGACGTCGAAGGTCTCTCCCGCGCAGACGCGGACGGGCTGGGAGACCTGGACCTTGAGGCGCGGGCGGAAGAGGACCAGGCCGGCGAAGGCGACGATCCAGAGCGCCGCGCAGTAGGAGAAGGCGACGTACCCCTGGTAGTTGAGCGAGAAGGAGGAGTAGGAGGCGATGACGACGCAGGGCCAGAAGAACCACTTCCCCGCGCGCGTCATGCGGATGAGGTAGAACCTGACGAGGATCGGCAGGAGCTTGGTCCTGGAGAGGAGGGGGCCTCCGAGTTCCTTGGTGGTGGAAAGCGCCATGGGCTACTTCTGGGTGGAGAGAAACTCGACGAAGCGGGCGATGTCCCACAGGCCGCGCGCGCCGGCCTCCGTAGCCCCGGCGTCGGGGTGCGCGGGCATCGGCGTGCCGGGGATCCCGGTGAGGATCCGTGCGACGGTGTCCTCGGGCCTCCAGCCCGAGTGACGGAACTCGCGCTGGCGGGACAGGTCCCTGGGCCGCACGGAGAACCCCCAGTCGTCCTTCAAGTTGTCGGCCTCAGGGCCGTCACCGCGGCCGTCGGGGCCGTGGCAGTTCGCGCAGTTGTAGGTCTTCACGTCGCGGAAGAGCGCCTTCCCGCGCTCGACGGCGCCCGCGTCGTGGCCGCCCGGCTCGGCGGGGACTGTGATCGCGGTCCCGGGCCTTGTCCTCTCGGCGACGATGCGGGCGATGTCCGCCTCGTCGACCGCCTCCCCATTCTCCTGGGCCTGGCGGCGCAGCCGCGCATCGAGCCCCGTGGCGACGAGGGTCTTGAGGTGAGCCACGATGGCCCAGCGATCGTCCTCAGGGAGGTCTCCGAAGGGCTGCATGCCATAGGCGGGGAAGCCGTCCGAGAGGGAGCGGAAGAAGTCGGCGTCGCTCGGGAGGCCGTCCGTCTTCGTCGTGCGGAACTTGAAGACGGCCATCGTGAAGTCGCGGGGCTTGTTCTTCAGGACCTTCGCCGCGGGGCCCTGGCCGTCGCCGGTCTTTCCGTGGCAGCGGGCGCACTTCTCGTCGAAGACGCGTCGACCCCGCTCCAGCAGATCCGCGTCGACGGTCGGGCCGTCCGTCCACGCGGTCGTCCGCGCGAGCAGGGCGGCCGCCACGATGGCGAAGCACGTCGCGAGCTTCATGTCGATCTCCGAATCAGCCTGTCTACTTGGGCCTGAGCAGGGAATCGGGGTCCTCACCCGCGCGCAGCGAGATCTCGGCCCCCTCCTCGCCGAGCTCCAGGCACTCGAACAGGTTCCTCACGCACTGTCCCAGGCGGTCTTCGCCGATCTCCAGCCGCTCGATCCCGTCGACGAGCGACCGCGCGAGCATCGGCGCGTCCGCGCGCACGCGCGCCGCCTCCTCCGCGGGCGGGTTCTCGCCGCTCTCCCCGAACGGCTCCAGGAGCTCGAAGATCCGCGCCGCGGTGTCCCACACCTCGCGGTGGTCCGGGAGCTTCTGGGAGAGCCTCTTCGCGAGGATCCGCCCGATGCGCCCCATGATCGTGGAGGCGTGCGGGAGGTTGAGCGGGACCTTGAAGTGCGCCGTCATGGCTCGATCGCGAACTCCACGTTGACCCGCACGGGGAGCAGCACGGTCGGCCGGGCGCCCACGCCGTCCGACTGGATCGGCCACGGCCCCTCCGCCGACAGGTGCACCGCTTCCGTCATCTCCGCCGCGAGGGCGTCCCGGGAGCTGGTCCAGTCCGCGTCGACCTCCGAGGCCTCCAGGATCCGTCCGAGCTTCGCGTCGATCTTCCCCGCCAGGAGGGACGCCTCGGCGCGCGCCGCGTCGACCGCCTTCGTGAAGGCCTCGTTGCGCAGCTCCGCGACGTCGGCGACCAGGAAGAGGACGAGCGGGGCCTGAGGGCCGCTCGGCTCGATCGACCCGCCGCTGTAGTACTGCCGCGCCTCGGCGGAGACGTTGTCCGCGCCGGCCTCCGTCACCGCGTCCAGGATCGCCGCGGCGCGGTCGAAGAGGGGGGCCTCCGCGGTCGCCACGGCCTTGACCTCGACGACTCCCGAGATCGAGGCGAGCCCCGCGGTCTGCTCTCCGCGCCCCCCTCGCATCGCGGCCTGCGCGATCGCGTTTGCGTCCCCCTGTCCGCTCAGGAGGCACGGCTCGTGCGCGGCGACGTCCCCTTCCGCGACGCCGATCCCCTTGAGCGCGGCGAGGACCTTGTCGACCTTCTCCTTGTACTTCACTTTTGCCTCCTTGGCCTCCTCGGCGAGGCCGGTGAGGCGGAAGAAGACGCGCGCCTCCGCGGCCGGACGGACCGCCACCGCCTCGCCGGTCACGCTCAGGCGGTGGGGCGCCGCGTCCTCGGCGAGCGCCAGGACGGGGAGCAGGAGAAGGACGAGGGTTCGCATGTGTGCCTCCAGGACTGCTACTTCCAGGGGAAAAACGTGATGCGATGCGGCGAGACGACCGCGACGCCGCGATCGGAGACCAGGACGTCGCCTGAGCATCCCTTGTCGATCGGGCGGCGCCACACGGGCGCGAAGGTCTCCGCGTCGATCGCGGCGATCTCTTTGGAGCGGGGAACGATGAGGAGGCCCCCGTCGAGCGCGGGCCTTCCGCCCCCCTCGCGAGGCGAGAGCGTCCAGTGGCGAAGGAGCCCGTCGCGCTGCGAGTACAGCCCGACTTCGGGCCCGCCGAGCAGGATGCCCCGCGAGGTCGTGCCCGCCAGGAAGCGGTACCGCTCCAGTGCGTCCTTGCGGTGGTCGTCGCGGATGGAGCGGCTCGTCGTGTCTATCAAGTAGAAGCGCGGCGCGTCTCGCGGGGCGACCCAGAGGCCGTCGTCCGCGGCGAGGATGGGGTTGGGCGGGAGGAGCCAGCAGACCTCCTGAGAGAGGTCGATCCAGGAGTCCGAGTCGAGCGCCTGGCAGGGGTACTTGAGCCCCCAGAGGAACTCGCCGGTCGCCGTGTCGAGCGCGGCGAATGCGCCGGTCCCAGTGCATGCGAACACGACGCCCTGGTGGAGGGCGACGATCGGTACGGGCTCCGGAAAGTAGTACCACGTCTCCTCGGGCGGAGGGGTGTGGCTGGAGAGCTTGCTCTCCCAGAGGACATTTCCGGTGGCCGCCTCGATGCACAGGACGAAGACCTGCTCCTTCATCTCTGTGCCGATCGCGCCGACGTAGAGGCGGTCCTCGGCGACGAGGGGGACTCCTACGAACGAGTACGTCTTTCCCTCGTTCCCGTCGTCGAGCTTCCAGACGGGCTTCCCGTCGGCGAGGGAGAGGCAGACTAGGTCGCTCCTCTCGCCCGTCTCCTGGGGCCTCCCCTCGATCGTGGCGTAGGCGCGCTCGGCGTCGACGACGACGGAGTAGTGGCGGCACGTCCCCGGCTCGCATCGGGCCAGGAAGAACTCGGCGAGGTTTCGCTCGCCCCCGCGCGTCCAGGCGAGTGTCCCGTCGGCGGCGCGCCAGGCGAAGAGGCTCTTCCCAAGGTGGACGAGCACGAGGTCGGGCGTGATGGCCGAGGTGAGCGGGAAGAGGGCGCGCGCCGAGGGCATGCTCGCATTGAGCTTCGTGCCTCCCGACCAGTTGTCCACGGCGAAGAGGAGGGCGTCGAAGGACTCCCCGAGGACGGGGACGGGCCGCGACCAGGAGGGGGCGTCCGCGGGCTCGCGATGCGATGGAACGGCGGCCGGGCTGGCGGCGCCCACGGAGCGCAGGGCGCGGTCGAGGGCCGCTCCGAGCGTGAGGGCCTCGGCGCCGACGGAGACGGGCTCGGCGAGCCGCTCGGCGGGGAGGGCGGATCGGAGCTTCTCGATGGCTGGGCGATCGCCTCTGCGGGCGTAGAGGGTCGCGAGGAGGGCCGCGTGGAGGGCGGAGCGCGAGGAGCCGAGGACGCGTTCCTCGAGGAGGGCCTCGGCGGCGCCGTGATGGCCTCCCTCGGCAAGTGCCCGGGCGGCGGCGTGGAGGCCCTCGTCGTCGATCGCGGGGAACCACGACTGCGCGGCGGCCTGGAGGGCGGCGAGGTCGCGCGCGAGGAGCGCGGATCCGACGCTGGTGCGCGCCTCTCCGCCGTAGAGGGTGACGTACGCCTCGACGAAGCTCTTGGGGAGGGCGGCGACGCGTCGGGAGAGGACCCTCCAGGCGGGGAGGAACGCGCCGTCGTCGGCCTCCATGACCTTGGCGCCGTGTTCGTTGAGGAGCTTCTGGAGCCAGATGGCGGCGCCCTTGGCGTCGTCCTTCTCGACGGAGGCATGGACGCGCTTGAGGCCGTCGGCGATGGAAGACTCCTCGTCGAACCAGACGACGGGGTCGTCGGTCGGTTCCTCCTCCTCGGCCGCGGCGACGGCGAGGAGGGCGGCAAGGAATGCGAATGGGAGGAGACGAGGTGACATCGCGCGCTCTCGGGTCGAGGGGCGATGATAGCACAGGGCGAGGAGGCACGGAAGCGCGGTCGGCTCCCGCTTGTGCGGCGGCTCGTGGAGCGAGTAGGATCGCCGCCTGGAGGTGCGGTGGTGGGACGAAGCGAGCCGGGCGACTGGGATGAGGAGGAGGACTTCGACGAGGAGGACGGCGAGGAGGAGCTGCAGGAGGAGGAGTTCCCGGACGGGCGGTGGGTGGAAGAGGGGCACGGGCGGTACAGCGAGATGGACGTGCACGGCCTGGACGATTGCCCCGTGTGCGGCGCGGAGATGCACACCGACGCGGCGAGCTGTCCCCGCTGCGGCAATTACGTCGTCGCGGGGGGCGCCCGGCGGAAGCCGACATGGATGCTGGTCGCCACGGTGCTCGCGCTCTTCGCAGCGCTGGGGTGGGCCGGGCTCAGGTGGCTCCTGTAGCAGAGGCGGGGAATGCCGGTCGGCTACTTCCCCGCGGCGGGGCCCGCGTGCGTGGAGGTTCCTCCCCACATCGGCCAGCCCTCGGCGTCGGGCGTGCCCGCGTCGATGCAGTGAACCACGCCGTCCGTCGAGATCACGTAGACGCGGCCGCCCGTCACGGCGGGGGCGGAGTTGAAGCCGCCGTTGGCCTTGTACGACCAGAGCTCCTTGCCGTCCTCGACGGAGAGGCTCGCGAAGGACCCGCGCATCGTGCCGACGTAGACGCGGCCCCCAGCGACGACGGGGGAGGCGACCGGGACCTCGCTGCCCTGCGCGCCGCCCGCCAGGACCGCCTCCCACTTGCGCCTGCCGTTGGTCGTGTCCAGGCACAGCAGGCGGCCGTCTGAGGTCCCCACGAAGGCGTCCTCGCCGATCACGCAGGGGCGTGAGGATCCGTCGCACTGATTGAGCGTGGGCGTCTGGGCGACCGCGCCCGCCTGCGGCATGGGGCGGCTCTCGGCGTCGGATCCCAGGCGCGGATTGCGGCTCGCCGTGTACTGCCATGCGGCGGCGCCGTCGGAGGCCTCGAGGGACATCAGGTGGAAGCCTCCCTCCTCGGAGGCGAGCAGCACGCGGCCGCTGGCGACGACGGGCGGGCTGGTGGCGCCGCGCTCCTGCTTCCAGACGACCTTCCCCTTTGCGGCGTCGATCGCGTGGACCACGCCGTCGCGCGTGGAGAGGTAGACCACGCCGTCGCTGACGACGGGCGCGCCGATCGCCTCGGCGCCGACGTTGCGCTTCCACTCCACGCCCCCGTTGCGGCCGTTGAAGCAGACGAGCGACCATCCGCCCTGCTCGGCGACGGCGTAGACCCGCTTTTCGTCCGCCGCCGTGAAGGAGAAGACCGCGTTCGAGATGAACTTCGACCAGGCCATCCGCCCGGTCTTGACGTCCTGGGAGTAGATGGAACAGCTCTCCGTGGTCGTGATGACGCGGCCGCTGGCGACCGTGGGGGACCAGGGGCCGCTGTCGTTGAAGTCGTGGTGCCAGAGCTTCTTCCCCGTGTCCGCGTTCAGGGCGAAGATGCGGTTCCCGCCGAGGCCGGTGGTGACGAAGACCCGGCCGTCGGAGACGGCGGGAGTGATCCCGCCCGACGCGGCGCCCGTCTCGAACTGCCAGAGTTGCTTCCCCTCGGAGGGCTCGGCAAACGCTGCGACCGTGACGGCGAGGACGCAGGCGAACGCGCAGGTGGTTACGCGCGGCATCGGATACCCTCGGAGTGGACTCCCCCCGGCGCGTGGAGTCACGCAAGGCGACTGCCATCCGTGCCGGATTCCTCGTGTGCGCAAGTCATGTTGCTGTCGTGACTTTCCCTGGGTGCGCCGGCTGAGGGGGATGGCGACGGTAAGAGATTGGACGAGTCGTGTAAGCGGGCTTGTCACACCGAACGCGGCTTGACACCGGCCGTCCCTGCGGCCTACGCTTCGTGCACACCCTTCGCGAGGCAGCCTGCCCATGCGCCCCGGAGAACACATCGGCGAATACGTCCTCATGGAGCGGATGGGCGAGGGGGGCTTCGGTGAAGTCTGGCGCGCAGAGAATGCGGACCTCCCGGGGCGTGCGGTCGCCATCAAGATCGCGAAGGACCCCTCGTACGTTTCGGCCCTCCGTCACGAGGCGCAGCTTCTGCACCGCCTCGATCACGCGAACGTCGTCCGCCTCCTCACGATTCATGCCTCCTCGGAGCCGCCTTACCTGGTGGTGGAGTACGTCCGCGGGGAATCCCTGCGGCAGGTCCTCGACCGTCAGCGAAAAATGGAGGTCGAGCCCGCCGTGTCCCTGGTCCTTGATGTCCTCGCGGGGCTCCAGGCCGCCCACGCGGCGGGCCTCGTGCACCGCGACGTCAAGCCGAGCAACGTGCTGATCGGGCCGGACGGGCGGCCAAAGCTCGCGGATTTCGGCCTCGGGAGGGCGGTGAGGTCGAGCGCGGACTCCGTGCAGGTCTCGGTACAGGGGACGATGCCTGCGGTCGTGGGGACGCTCGACTACATGTCGCCGGAGCAGCGGCGCGGCGAAGAGGGGGACGCACGATCGGACCTCTACGCCTGCGGCGTGCTCCTCTACGAGGTGATTGCGGGAGTTGCCCGGCCGGTGAGGCTGCCGATCCCCGGGGCCCCTGGGGCCCTCACGAGGGTCGTCGAGCGCGCCCTCGCCGTGGAGCCGTCCGCGCGGTTCGCGTCCGCGGCCGCGATGGCCGCCGCCCTGCGTTCCAGCGTGCTCCTCCCGGAGGCCCCCGCGGCGCCCCGGTCGGCTCCGCCCCAGGAGCCCGTGCGCGGGCGATATCCCTCGCCGGCGTCCTTCCATCTGGTTCCGTTCCTGATCCTGGGCGCCATCATCCTCGTCAGCGTGATGTTCGTCAGCTACGCATTGAAGCCGACGGCCCCCGCCGTCCAGCCGGCGCCGACGCGCGCGCCGCTCGTGGTCCCGTCGATTTCGGACCCCGCGGCGGACCTCCAGCGGGCGCCTTCGCTGGTCATCCTCCCGACGGCGCTTCGTCATCGCGGGTCCATCGACGCGCTCTCCTTCTCGCCCGACGGACGGATGCTCGCGACGGCCAGCTCCGACGGGACGGTCCGCCTCTGGTCGGCCCCGGAGGGGGACCTGGTGCAGACGCTCGACCTCGGCGCGCCGGCCGTCACCGTGGTCTTCTCGCGCGACGGGAAGAGGCTCGCGGCCGGCGGGGGAAAGGGCAAGGCGCGTCTGTGGACCCTCGGCAGCCGGGACGGGGGCCAGGACATCCAGGGGGACATCGTCGACCTTCTGGCGATGGCCTTCGCCGAGGACGACGGGACGATCCTCACGGTCGACCGGGGCGGCCAGGTCCGTGCCTGGGACATCGGCGAGCGGGAGGTGACGTCGACCACGCTCACGCGAACGGGGCTGGAGGCCTGCATCATCGCCACGGACGCGCGGAGCCTTGTGGCGCTCGTGGGCGGGGCCGCGGAGGTCCGATCGATCCCTTCGGGGAACATGTCGTGGAGCATCCCGATGGATGCGGGCAAGCCGTTCCTCGCGGCGGGCCCGGACGGGCGACGGCTCGCACTCGGTAACTCGGGGCGCGGCGACACGCGGGATGGAAGGGTCCACATCTGGTCCCTGCAGGAGAAGAAGTTCGAGAGGACGCTCCCTGCGGATGGGCCTCCCGCAACCGCAGTCGCGATTTCATCGGGTGGCGACCTCGCCGTCGTTGCCGATGGCGGGGATTTCGTCCGTCTCTGGTCCCTGCTCGACGGGCAACCACTGGATGCGGGACAGGCCACCACGATCCCGGTTTCCGTGCTGGCCCTTGGCCCGGACTCGTCGCTGCTCGCGCTCGGCGGCGCGGAGGGCGCCCGCCTGGCGGTCCTGCATCACGGGCCCGAGCCGGATTGGGGCGAGCCCCCGAAGACCGTGGGGGGAATCCCGAGGCTGGCGGGGGATGTGAGCGCACCCCTCCAGGTTCGTGCCGGCGATACCCTTTCCATCGTCGTCCAGGTGCGGAACAGCGGCGCGGGGGGCAGCAGCCAGCTCTGGGCACGGCTCGAGACTGACGATCCTCGGATTGGCGCCGCGTGCATGTTCGGCGCCGTGCCGATGGGTCAGACCTTCTCGCGCACGCTGGTCGTCCGAATCCCCGTTGAGCGCGTTGCCAGGCCCGTCACCGGCTGTGTGCGCTTCTTCGACCCCGAGGGGTTCGCGCCCGGCCCGATCGACGTGCGCTTCGAGGTGACCTCAGGGCGATGAAGGAAGGCGACCGTCTCGGCGACTATCTCCTCCACGAGCGCCTCGGCGCCGGCGGCTTCGGCGAGGTATGGAGAGCGGAGGGACCGGAGGGCGTCGTCGCGCTCAAAGTCCCGACGGACCCCGCGTTCGCCGCCGCCCTCAAGACGGAGGCACGGCTTCAGCACACGATCGAACACCACTCGATCGTCCGCACACTCGCCTATCACCCGGAGACGGATCCGCCATTCCTCGTCCTCGAATACGTCCGCGGCGAGTCGCTCCGCGACCGTCTGGACCGCGAGGGCGCGATGTCTCGCCAGAATTCGGTCGAGGTCCTGATCCCCGTCCTCAAGGCCCTGACCGCGGCGCATCGTGTGGGCGTCGCACACCTCGACGTCAAGCCCGGCAACATCCTCCTGACATCCGATGGGGACGTGAAGCTCACGGACTTCGGCCTCGGGACGGCCATGCGTCCCGCGGCCGCGTCCGTCCTCCTCTCGTTCCAACGATCGACCGCCGGGGTGGCGCGCCACATTGCGGGGACCTACGACTACATGGCCCCTGAGCAGCGACGAGGCGAGCGCGGCGACGCGCGCACCGATCTCTACGCGTGCGGCGTCCTCCTCTACGAGATGCTCAGAGGCGTTGCCAACCCCATCGTACTCCCGCTTCCAACGGCACTGTCATGGCTCTCCGTAATCATTGCCAAGGCGATGGAGGACGACCCGGCCAACCGGTTCCAGAGCGCCTCCGAGATGATCAAGGGCCTGCGCGAAGAGGTGCCGGGGCCGAAGCTCCCGTCGCCTGTGGAGGAGCCTCCCCGCGCGACGATCAGCCTCGACGGGCACGAGGCCCGGATCTGCTCAGTGGCATTCCGTCGCGACGGGATGGCCCTCGCCACGGGGAGTTGGGACCGGACCGCTCGCGTCTGGAGCGTGCCGGGGGGAGAGGATCTCCTCAGTCTGCAGGGGCACCGCGACGTCGTCAGGGCCGTCGCCTTCTCGCCCGAGAACGACCTCCTCGCGACGGCGAGCTGGGACGGGACGGCCCGAATCTGGTTCGCGGGGGATGGCAGCCTCCTGCAGATCCTCGACGAGCACACGGACTTCGTGTTCTCCGTCGCGTTCTCGCCCGACGGCAAGCGCCTCGTGACGGCGGCCTGGGACCGGGCGGCGGGGGTCTGGTCCGTCGAGGACGGCCGCCTGCTCGCAATGCTCCGGGGGCACACGCGGAGCCTGATCGCGGCCGACTTCTCGCAGGATGGGGAGCGCGTCATCACCGCGAGCTGGGACCGGACGGCAGCCATCTGGGATGCCCGCGATGGCACCCCCCTCGCGTTTCTGGAAGGGCATGAGGGCCCGCTGACCTGCCTAGCGATCGAGCCAGACGGGGACGGCGTGGTGACGGCCAGCCGCGACGCGACGGCCCGCGTCTGGGGCGGACGCGACGGTGAGCCTCGTGCGCGCTTCTCGGGGCACACGTCCGCCGTACTCGCGGCGGCGTGGTCGCCGAAGGGGCGCTGGATTGCGACCGGCGGCCTAGACCGCTCGCTCCGGGTCTGGTCGGCCGAGGACGGCCGCCAGGCCTTTGTCGCCGAGGGCCTCCACGGGGTCGTGAACTGCCTCGCATTCCGCCCGGACGGCCGCGTGGTGGCCGCAGGTTTGGGGGACGGCGGCGTCCAACTCTGGTCGGTCCCGGAGGGGACCGCGCTCCCGTCGCTTCCGATGCACGACCAGGCCGTGCTCGCGATGGCCTTCTCGCCGGACGGAAAGACGCTCGCCACCGGGAGCCGGGACGGAACCGCGCGCCTCTACCCGCTGTAGGAGCGAACGTGCCTCGGCTCGGCGGGCACACGGGACCTTCGGTTCGTTGCGGCGTGCATTCCCGAGCGCTACAATCACCGCGCGCGTCGTCGACTCGAATCCAGCTTTCGATGAGCGATTGAGGTCGTCACCGCGGTCACCTCGGCTTTCATCGCCGCCCTGCTCCTGGGGGCCCTCGCCAGCACCGTGCCGCTGATCCTGTATCGGCGGCCCCGGGCCGCGCTCACCCTGTCGACCGTCCTCCTCCTCCTCTTCGGCGTCGCGTCGGTCTCAGCAGGCCTGACCGCCCTCCTCTCCAGGGAAACCGCCCTCGTCGAGCTGCCAGGCCTCTTTCCCGACACCCGCCTGACCCTCGGCGTCGACCCCCTCTCCGGGTTCTTTCTCTTCCTCATCGGCACCCTCGTCGTCGCCGTCTCCCTCTACTCGATCGGCTACCTCCGCCCCCACGCCGAGGAGGCCGGCGGGCCCCGCCTCGCCGCCTGCACCGCCGCCTTCGTCCTCGCCATGGCCGTCGTCGTGACCGCCTCGAACACCCTCCTCTTCCTCGTCGCCTGGGAGACCATGTCCCTCGCCTCGTACGGGCTCGTCGTCCATCACCACCACTCCCGCGGGGCGCAGCGCGCCGGGTTCATCTACCTCGTCATGACCCACGTCGGGACCGCGTTCCTCCTCGCCGCCTTCCTGATCGTCTCCGCCGCGGGGAGCGACCCGTTCGCCTTCGAGACGTTCCGCGCCGGCGCGGCGGGGCTCACTGGAGCCGCACGCAGCGCGCTCTTTGCCTGCCTCCTCGTCGGCTTCGGCACCAAGGCCGGCATCGTCCCCCTCCACATCTGGCTTCCCAGGGCCCACCCCGAGGCCCCGAGCCACGCCTCCGCGCTCATGTCCGGCGTCATGATCAAGGTCGCCATCTACGGCCTCGTCCGATTCGCGATGGACCTCCTCGGACCAGGGCCCGCCGCCTGGGGAGGAGTCGTCCTCGCTCTCGGGGCCGTCTCCGCAGTCGTCGGCGTGCTCTACGCTCTCATGGAGCACGACCTCAAGCGGCTCCTCGCCTTCCACAGCGTCGAGAACATCGGCATCATCCTCATGGGCGTCGGCGCCTCGATGCTCTTCGCCTCGCAGGGCCGGCCCGCCCTCGCCGCCCTGGGCCTCGGCGCGGGCCTCTTCCACACCTTCAACCACGCGGTCTTCAAGGGGCTCCTCTTCCTTGGGGCCGGCGCCCTGCAGCAGGCGACCGGCACCAAGAACATCGAGGCGTACGGAGGCCTCATCCACCGGATGCCCTGGACCGCCGGCTTCTTCCTCGTCGGGTGCCTCTCGATCTCCGGCCTCCCCCCCTTCAACGGCTTCGCGAGCGAGTGGCTCACGTACCAGGCCCTCCTCGGCGGGTTCGCCGACAGCGGCCTCGCGGCGAGGTTTCTGCTCCCCGTCGTGGCCGTGGCGCTCGCCCTCACCGGGGGCCTCGCCGCGGCGTGCTTCGTGAAGGCCTTCGGCGTCTCCTTCCTCGCGCGCCCGCGCAGCCCACGGGCCGAGGCGGCGCGAGAGCCGGGGCGCTCGCTCCTCGTCGGAATGGGCCTCCTCGCCGCGATCTGCGTCGTCGCCGGGGTCGGACCGGGGCTCGTGCTCTCCCTCCTGGGCTCCGTGACGGCCCAGGTCTCGGGCGTGCGCATCGACGCGATCGTCGGAGGCGGACCGGCCCCGACCCTCTCGGCGGGCCTCGGCACGCTCTCGCCCGCCCTCCTGACGGCCGGCCTCATCCTCTTCGCCGTCGCCGCGGCCGCGGGGGCCCGAGCGATGCGGCCGGGACGACGCGAGACCGTCGGCCCGACCTGGGGATGCGGGATCGACCTCGATGCGCGCATGGAGTACTCCGCCACCGGCTTCGGTCAGCCGATCCGACAGTTCTTCCGCGTGTTCTACCGCCCGAAAGAGCGCCTCCACGTGGAGCATGCCGCCGGCGGGTTCTTCCTGAGCCGCATCATGTACCACGCCCACGTCATCCGGTTCGCCGAGCACGTCATCTACAAGCCCGTGTACCGCTGGCTGGTCGCCCTCGCGAGGCGCACCCAGGCGATCCAGTCAGGCAGCCTTCACCTGTACCTCCTGTACGTGCTGATCACGGCCGTGGTCCTTCTTCTGTGGGTGGCATGAGCTGGACGGACCTCCTGTCGGCGGCGGCCCAGAGCCTCGCGGTCATCGCGGCCGCGCCGCTCGTCAATGGCGTGGCGAGGGCGACGAAGGCCTCCCTCCAGCGCCGTCGCGGGCCGGGCCTCCTCCAGCACTACCGCGACCTGGCGAAGCTCTTCCGCAAGGACGCCGTGTTCTCGAGGGACGCCTCGTGGATCTCACGCGTCGGGCCGTTCGTCGTCTTCGGGGCGACCGCGGCGCTGACCTGGCTCGTTCCCTCGATCCTCAAGACCGCACCACTCGGTTTCGGGGGAGACCTCTTCGCCATCCTCTACCTGCTCGCCCTCGCGCGGTTCTTTCTGGCGTTGCAGGGACTCGACGCGGGGAGCGCGTTCGGGGGGGAGGGGAGCAGCCGCGAGATGGCCCTCGCGTCGATCTTCGAGCCTCCGCTCGCCCTCGTGCTGATCGTGCTCGCCCTGGGGACGGGCAGCACGCAGATCGCCGGCATCTCCTCCGTGATGGAGTCGGGACAAGGGCACGCGCTCTCGGCGGCCCAGCCGTTCCTCCTGTGCGCCTTCTTCATGCTTGTCGTCGCGGAGACCGGGCGCGTGCCCGTCGACAACCCCGACACGCACCTCGAGCTCACCATGGTCCACGAGGGGATGCTCCTGGAGGCCTCCGGGCCGTACCTGGCCCTCCTGACGTGGGCCTCGATGATCAAGCAGGTCGTCCTGTTCTCGCTCGTGGTGGACCTCTTCTTCCCCTGGGCCGGAGGCCCGCCCGTGCTCGCGGCCGCGGGGTGGCTCGTGAAGATGGTCTTCCTCGCCATCGTCCTCGGCTTCGCGGAGACCCTCACGGCGAAGATGAGGCTCTTCAAGCTGCTCGACTACTCCACGATCTCGATGGGGCTCGCGTTTCTCGGCCTCTTCTTTCTGGTGGTGGGCGCCTGATGGCACTCCAGCTCTACGAAATGCTCTCGGCCGCTGCGCTCCTCCTCGCGCTCGCGACGGTCGTCCAGCGCCGGGTGGTGACCTGCGTCGGCCTCTACGCCGCCCAGTCCCTGCTCCTTGCCGCGGCGACGGCCGTGGCCGCGGCGCGCGGGGGCCCGTCCGAGCTTTACGCGGTGGCGATCGTCACCGTCCTCATCAAGGTGCTGCTCATTCCCCTGGTACTCCTGCGCATCATCACGAAGCTCAAGATCCGCCAGGACGTGGAGCCGTTCCTCAGCCTGCCCGTCTCCGCGGCCTTCGCGGTCCTCTCCGTCGTGGTCTCGTTCTACGTCGGGGGACGGCTGCGAGAGGCGACGGGGGAGGCGCACGACTTCGTCCTGCCCTGCTCCATCGCGCTCATGCTCGAGGGGCTCCTCGTGATGCTCGCGCGAATCAAGGCGATCATGCAGATCGTCGGGCTCCTCCTGATGGAGAACGGGATCTTCCTGATCGCCCTCGGCCTCGTCGAGAACGTGCCGCTCATGGTCGAGCTCGGGATCACGTTCGACGTCCTCGTGGCCGCCATCGTCATGGGGACCTTCGTCTACCAGATCGGGCAGACGTTCGAGTCGATCGACGTCGACGACCTGCGATTCCTCAAGGGCTGAGATGCTGCTCTACGCGCTCCTGTTGGTGCCTGTCGGAATGGGGCTCGCGAGCCTCGTCCTGCCAGGGCGGCGGAGCCTCCAGGCGCTGAACGGCGTCGGCGCCGCGGCGCTCCTGGGGCTCTCGATCGCGCTGCTGGCGGAGACGTCCCGGGGGACCATCCTCTCGGCGGCGCGAGGCTTCTTCCGCGCGGACGTCCTCTCCGCGTGGATGACGCTCGTGGTCTCCCTCGTCTCCCTGGCCGCCTCGGTCTACTCGGGAGGCTACATCGGACGGGAGGTCGCCGCGGAGCCCGGCCTCACCGTGCGTCGGCGCCGCGTCCGCCTGGAGCGCTACTACGCGCTCTTCGACCTCTTCATCGGGGCGATGGTCTTCGTCTGCCTCGTGGACAACCTCGGCTACCTCTGGGTGGCGATCGAGGCGACGACGCTGGTGTCGGTGTTCCTCGTGGGGTACTACCGTCGCAAAGAGTCGGTCGAGGCCGCCTGGAAGTACCTGATCCTCTGCTCCGTCGGGATCGCCTTCGCGCTCGTCGGGACCATCCTCATCTACTACACGAGCGTGCGCGCGGTCGGGGCGGCGCGCGCCACGCTCTCCTGGTCCGAGCTGGCGACGCAGGCGCCGTCCTTCCACCCGTACCTCATGAAGCTCGCGTTCGTCTTCGTTCTCGTGGGGTACGGGACGAAGGCCGGGCTCGCCCCGCTCCACTCGTGGCTGCCCGACGCGCACAGCGAGGCGCCTACGCCGGTGAGCGCCCTCCTGTCCGGCGTCCTCCTGAAGTGCGCGATCTACGGACTGCTCCGTTACCACATCCTGTCGATCCGCTGCCAGGGCCCCGCCTTTTCCGAGGGGCTGCTCGTCTTCTTCGGGCTCCTCTCGATCGTGATCGCCGCGTTGTTCATCGTCATCCAGCGCAACGTGAAGCGCCTGCTCGCGTACAGCAGCCTCGAGCACGTGGGGATCGTCGCCGTCGGGTTCGGCTTCGGCGGCGCCCTCGGATGCTTCGGAGGCCTCTTCCACATGATGAACCACGCGCTCACGAAGAGCGTGATGTTCATGACCGCGGGGACGATCGTGGAGAGGCACAAGACGAAGAACATGGGGCGGATCCGCGGTGTGGGAGAGTCCCAGCCGGTGACGGGGACGCTCTTCTTCGCCGGGGCGATGGCGCTGGCCGGGATGCCGCTCACGTCGGTTTTCATGAGCGAGCTGTACATCCTGCGCGCGGGATTCGGGAGGGGGCACGTCGTCGGGGCGGTGATCATGCTCCTTGGCCTCGCGATCGTCTTCGGCGGTCTCCTGAGCCATGTCACTCGCATGGTGCTCGGGCGCCGCCGGGGCCACGTCGAGCGGGAGCCTGTGCCCTGGGACGCCGTGGCGCCGCCCGCCGTGCTCCTCGCGCTCGTCCTGCTCCTCGGCGTGACGATCCCTCGCCCTGTGGCGTACGTCCTCGAAGCGACCTCCTCGCTCTTTACGAGACCATGAACACAAGGCTCTTCGATCGTCTCGGAGCCCCGGGCCGTCCTCGCGGCGAGGCGGTCGTCTACGCCGTGCCCGCGGCGCGGCTGACGGAGATCGTGGGCCTGCTCTGCCTGGGGGGGGCTCGGTTCGTGTGCATGACCGCGTGCGACGAGCGGGCCGCGCGGGGCGCCTTCGCGGAGTACTGGCTCTTCGCGCCGCCGGAGGGAGCCGGGTTCGTCGAGCTCGCGGTCGACCTCGACCCGTCAGACCCGCGCGTCCCGTCGGTCACGGAGGTCTGCCCCGCGGCGAACTGGGCCGAGCGGGAGGCCCAGGACCTGCTCGGCGTTGTCCCGGTCGGGCATCCCACGCCGGGGAGGCTGATCTTCAACGACGACTACCCGGTGGGGCACTTCCCGCTCCGGAAGGACGCGGCGCGGATCGAGTACAAGGGGCCGACGCGCAACAACAAGGCCTTCCTCGCGGAGGGGGAGGCGGTCCACCAGATCCCCGTAGGTCCGATCCACGCGGGGATCATCGAGCCGGGCCACTTCCGCTTCAGCGTCCAGGGGGAGCGCGTCCTCCACCTCGACGCGCGGCTCTTCTACACGCACCGCGGGATCGAGAAGGCCTTCGAGGGGAAGACGCACGACCTGGCGCTTCAGATCGCGGAGCGGGTCTGCGGCGTCTGCGCCTGGTCGCACGGGCTGGCGTTCGCGCACGCGGCCGAGCGGGCGGCCGGCGCGGAGGTCCCCGCTCGCGCGAGGCACCTGCGCGTCCTGCTGGGCGAGATGGAGCGCCTCTACAACCACGTCGGGGACGTCGCCAACATCTGCGCGGGGACCGGGTTCGCCGTCGGGACGATGCACGGGCTGGTCGTGAAGGAGCGGCTGCAGGCCCTGAACGAGAGGCTGACGGGCAATCGCTACCTGCGCGGGATCGTCGCGGTGGGAGGGCTGCGCTTCGACCTGCCGGACGCCGAGGTGCGTGCGCTCGTGGTGGAGCTCTCCTCGGTCCGCCAGGAGTTCGAGCGGCTGGTGGGGAGCCTCTGGGCGTCCCCCGCGGTCTTCGACCGTCTCCAAGGGACGGGGGTTCTCCGCCCTGAGGTCGTGGCCGCGCTCGGTGTGGTGGGCCCGTCGGCTCGCGCGTCGGGGTCGGCGGTAGACTTCCGCCGCTCGCACCCGTACGACGCTTACGGGGAGCTGCCGTTCGACGTGGCGCTGGAGGGTGGGGCGGACGTCCTGGCGCGCGTGCGGCTGAGGCTCACCGAGGTGGAGCAGTCGTTCCGGCTGATCGGCCAGGTCGCGGAGTCGCTGCCTGCCGGTCCGGTCGCCGTGCCCGTGAAGGCCCTCCCGGGCGGGGTCACGGGGATCGGGGGGTGCGAGTCGCCTCGCGGGGAGACGATCCACTGGCTCAGGACCGCGGCCGACGGCACGATCGATCGGTTGCGAATCCGATCGGCCTCCTACATGAACTGGCCCGCGGTGCCGACGACGGTCCCTGGGAACATCGTTCCGGACTTCCCGTTGATCAACAAGAGCTTCGAGCTCTGCTACTCCTGTACGGACCGCTGAGATGTTCGCACTCTGGAAACAGGTTCTCCTGGGCCGTCGGGCCACGCTCACGGGGGAAGACGTCCCGCCGGAGCGGTTCCGCGGGCAGCCGGTGCCCGACCCCGCGCGCTGCGACGCGTGCGGCGACTGCGTGCGCGAGTGCCCCTCGCGGTGCATCACGCTGTCGGAGGGGGCCGCGCGGATCCTGAAGATCGACCTCGGGGCCTGCGTCCAGTGCGGGCGTTGCGCCGAGGTGTGCGGGCCGAAGGGGGCGATCACGATTGAACGGGAGGTGGAGACGGCGTCGCTCAGGAAGGAGGACCTGTCGGTCGAGGCGGTCCTCTCGGGGAGCGTTCCGCCGATCGAGTGGACGGCCCCGCGGGTCGCCGAGGAGATCCGGCGCGTGCTGGGAGGCTCCCTCCACATCCGCCACGTCGACGCGGGCTCCTGCAACGGGTGCGACTGGGAGATGACGGCGCTCCTGAATCCCGTCTACGACGTTCAGCGGCTGGGGATCGACTTCGTCGCCTCTCCGCGCCACGCGGACATGCTGATGGTGACGGGGACGGTGTCGGAGAATCTCCGCAAGGCGCTGCTGGACACCTACGAGGCGACGCCGGAGCCGAGGCTGGTAGTCGCGGTGGGCGCGTGCGCGATCTCGGGGGCGTGCTTCCTCGACGCGCCCGCGTCGCTCGGCGGGGTGGACAAGGTGGTCCCCGTCGACGTCCACATCCCGGGTTGTCCGCCGCGCCCCTCGGCGCTCCTCTACGGCCTCCTGCTCGCGATGGGCCGCAAGGAGCAGAAGATCCGCCGCCGGGTGATCCAGAAGGGCACGCCTGCGTAACGCCTTGCCCGGGCCCGGGAGCAGCGGTACCATTCCGCCCATGTTGCCCCCACGTCCGCCGACGATGGGAGAACCAACCCGTAGTCGGCGTGCAGCTCAAGGACCTGGATCATGAGGAGGTCCTCCGGACGCGCGAACTTGCCATCCAGCAGAGGCGGATTTCGGCGGGGACCCCTCGAAAGATCGGGGAGATCCTCGATCGGCTCGGGCTCCGTCGCGATGGCGTGATTACGCAGGCGGCCCAGGTGCTCTACGGCACGCGGTTCCTGCCTGACTACCCGCAATGCGCGCTCAAGCTGGGCCGTTTCAGGGGCACACGGGTGACCGGCGAGATCGTGGACAACCGGCAGGAGCATCTCAACGCCTTTGCGGCGGTCCGCGAGGGGATGGCGTTCCTGGATCGCACGCTGCCGTTGGGTGCGCGCTTCCCGAAGGGGACGATATTCCGCGAGGATCGGCTCCCCGTGCCGCCCGAGGCGCTTCGGGAGATCCTGCTCAACGCCGTGATGCACCGGGATTACTCCGACCCCGGCGGCTACGTCGCGATTGCGATCTTCGACGACCGCGTCGAAATCAGCAGCTTCGGCCGCTTTCCGAGCGGCATGATCGCGGATCAGCTCTCCCGCACGCACCTCTCGAAGTTGAGGAATCTCCTCATCGCCGAGGCCTTTCACAGGACCGGCGCAGTGGAGATCTGGGGGCGCGGGACGAACCGCGTCATCGAGGCGTGTCGCGAGCACGGTATCCAGGCCCCGGTCTTCGAGGAGCGGCAGGGCTTCGTCATCGTCACGTTCAGGGCGCCCATCGCGGCCACCGCAGGCACCCCGTTGGCGGCACCAAGTCGGGACCAAGTCGGGACCAAGTCGGGACCAAGTCGGGACCAAGTCGCGTTGCTGGAAGCCTGTAGGCTGGAGAGGTCCCTCACGGAGCTGATGGAGGTCGTCGGGCGGAAGAACCGTTCGAAGTTCCGTGACCAGTTCATCAGGCCCCTTCTGAAGACGGGCCTGATCGAGCTCACCGTGCCCGCGCGTCCCAAGAGCCGTCTACAGAAGTACAGGCTCACGAAGTCGGGGGTAACGGCCCTGGAAGCAACGGGGGAGACCCATGAGTGACAAGGAGCTCGAGCCCTTTCACGTCGACGCGGACATCCGCCGCGCGTCGACGCTCCCCGCGGAGGTCTACCGCGACGCCGCGTGGTACGACCTCTCGCGAGACCGCGTGTTCCGAAGGAGCTGGCAGCTCGTCGGGGACACCGATCGGCTGAAGGGGCCCGGGTCGGTCGCGCCGCTCACGCTCCTCGAGGGCCTCGTCGACGAGCCGGTCCTCCTGACGCGCGACGAGAAGGACCGCCTCCACTGCATGTCGAACGTCTGCACGCACCGCGGGAACCTCCTCGTCGAGGGAGAGGGGCACGAGCAGGTGCTGCGCTGCCGGTACCACGGGAGGCGGTTCGGGCTCGACGGGAAGTTCCTCTCGATGCCGGGCTTCGAGGACGTGGAGGGCTTCCCGACGCCCGCGGACGACCTCCCGCGCGTGCCGAGCGGGGCGTGGGACAAGTTCCTCTTCGCGAGCGCGTCCCCGGCGTACTCGCTGGAGGAGCTGATCGGCGAGATGCGCGCGCGGGTCGGCTGGCTGCCGCTGCGGGAGTTCGCGTTCGACGCGGCGCTCTCGCGGGACTACCTGGTGAGGGCGAGCTGGATCCTCTACATCGACAACTACCTCGAGGGGTTCCACATCCCGTACGTCCACACCTCGCTCGCGGCGACGCTCGACTGGGGGGCGTACCGGACGGAGACGTACCGCTACTCGAACCTGCAGCTCGGCGTGGCGAGCGGGGGAGAGGACTGCTTCGCGGTGCCGACGTCATCGCCGGACCACGGGCAGCGCATTGCGGCCTACTACTACTGGCTCTTCCCGAACACGATGTTCAACTTCTACCCGTGGGGCCTCTCGGTGAACGTCATTCACCCGCTCGGGCCGGACCGGACCAAGGTCAGCTTCCTCTCGTACGTCTGGGACCGCGCGAAGCTCGGCAGCGGGGCGGGAGGGGCGATCGATCGCGTCGAGCGGGAGGACGAGGACATCGTCGAGAAGGTCCAGAAGGGGATCCGGTCGAGCTTCTACACCCGCGGCCGCTACTCCGCGCGCCACGAGCAGGGAGTCCACCACTTCCACCGCCTGCTCTCGGAGTTCCTGAGGCCGTAGCATGCAGGGAGACGTCGAGGAGACGGTCGGGATCGCGGGGCGGAGGCTCTCCCGAAGCCTCTTGGAAGCGGAGATCGTCCTGCGCTGCGCCGCGTGGGTGACCGGGATTCAGGGGGCGATGCTACTGGGGTTGGGGATGCTGACGAAGGGGCTTCAGTTTCGGATCCTCTTCCTGTCGGATCGAATCGTCTGCATCCTCGGGGGCGTCGCCTTGCTGGGTGTGTCAGCCCTCGTTCTGCACCGCCGTGGACGCTGGGCAGTCTTCTCGGTTGCTGTGCTCCAGCTCCTCTGCACGCTGTTCTTCACCTGCGTCTTCATCGCGATGATGGGGGCGGTGGTCGACTTGATGGGCCGCGCCCTGGCCGACATGTTCGGCTCGGGACCGGAAGTACCGGAGAAGGATGCGGTCGATCTGTTTCTGACGGAGGTTCGATCGTTCAAGTTGGACCGGGAGACGCTGCCCCTCTTGTGCTTCGTGATGCTCACCATCCTGCTTCCGCTGTTCGTGGGATGCGCCGTGCTCGGGCGCGCGGCGAAGGAGGCGTTCTCTCCCTCCTTGCGCGGGAACCCGCTCGCGCCGATTTCCACCTGCCGTCGATCCCGCGCGAGCGTCCGCGTTTGGGCGGCGGTGGGCGTCGTGGGGCTATCCCTCGTGCATCTCGCGATGGTTCTGCTGGGTCTGTTGTGGATTGCCTCGCGGTCAAGATGAGCCTGGCAGGGCCTCGTCGCTGAGGCGGTCGTCGCGACCTTACGCCGGTCTCGTCACTTCCCCTTCTTCTCGAGCTCCGCGAGCAACTCGGCGACGGCCTTGTCGAGGTCCTCGCCGCGGGTGTCGCGGAAGCGGATCACCCCCTCGGCGTCGAGGACGAAGACCGTCGGCCAGCCGTGGACGTTCCAGGCCGTCGCGATCGGGCCTTCCGTCGACTCGTCGACGGCGTTCCGCCAGTTGATCTTGTTCTCCTCGACGATCGACTTCAGCTTTGCGGGCTCGTCGCTCGCCACGCCGACGATCGCGAACGGCTTGTCCTTCAGGCGCTCGACGAGCGCTACGTCGTGAGGGATCTCCTCACGGCAGGGGCCTCACCAGAATCCCCAGAACTTCACGACGACCACCTTGCCGCGGAATTCCGAGAGCTTGAACTCCGCGCCGTCCACGTCCGTCGCCTCGAAGTCCGGGGCCGGCTTTCCGATTTGGAGGTTTTCCAGATCGAAGACGTAGCCGCTCGCCAGCTTTGCCCACTTCGTGTCGGCGAACTCCTTTACGAGCCGGTCGAAGTGCGCCTTCGCCCGCGCGCGGTCGTCCTCCGTCGACTCCGGGTCCTCCGCCAGCAGGACCGCCGCCTGGTAGAGCGCCGCGGCGCGGACCGCGGGGTGGGGGGACTTCTCGATGATCGTCGCGAGGACCTCCTCCACCCTTGGCCGGCCGAGCGTCCAGACGCAGTAGTAGTGAAGCGCCTCCGTGACCTGATCGAGGAGGGGAGAGGCGATGTGGGAGTCGAGGAGGGTCCGGACGGCCTGCTCGTGGATGTCCTTCGGCGGATCCCCCGTCTCGGCCGCGTGCGTCAAGATCCACGCGAGGACCGGGACCGCGTCCTCGGTCCCCTTCGCCCTCTCGGCGAGGTCCTGGGCCTTGGGCAGCCAGTCCTTGAGGGGGTGCTTCGTCCAGTCGATCTCGACCTTCGTCTGCTCCTCCTCGGTCTTCGCGTCCGAGAGCGGCTTGAAGAAGGCCTGGAGGGCCGCCTCGTACCCTTTGGAGAGCGTCTCGAACTCGGCGGCGATGTTGGGGTCGTCCTCGGCCGTGCAGGCCAGGCACGCCGCCAGGCCGATCAGGACGGATGGGAACAAACGCACGTGTGCCTCCTGCGAGTCGCCTCCGCGAGCGTCGCGAATGACCAGAATCGGTGGCGGTGGCGTGCTCGTAATCGGGCTCGCAATCGTTCTCGTGCTCGTTCTCGGTCTCGTTCTCGAAACGCTGGCGTCGAGAACGAGACCGAG
>CAZYRM010000042.1:0-42509 GCA_964649705.1 uncultured Planctomycetia bacterium | reverse complement strand
CGCCGTGCCGATCCCGCGCTTCGCGATCTCGCCGCGGCTGGGGCCCTACGTCGCGATCTTCTGCTCCGACTTCTCCTGGATGGTCCCGCGGGCGGGGCATCCCGGCCTCCTCGTGGGCGCCACGCGGTACCTGAAGTGCTCGGCGATCGCCATGGCGGCCTGCGACCACGAGGGCGGGGGGTGCGCGCACGACCCGGAGGACCCGCCGCGGGAGGAGTACTGGCTCTACGATGCGGGCGAGATCGTCCTCGGCGCGAGGTCGTTCGACGGCGCCGACCCCTCGGAGGCGCGCCAGGAGGCGTCGCTCGCCCGTGCGGAGTTCGCGCGGCAGACGTCGGCGGGGAGGGGACCGGTCACCGACCTCCTCGAGCACGACCTCAGGCCGCTGCCGAAGTTCGGGCGCGAGAGCAGGCCCTGGTACCGGATCCCCTTCGGAGCCGGACTGCCGTGCCTCATGGGGACGTTCGACTCCTTCCTCTCGGGCGCCCTCGAGGTCCCGCGGCGGGAGGAATGGACGGTCACCGGCCCATGACGGGCGTGGCTGAGGCGAGGGGAGCCGCCTCGGCGGCCGCCGCGCCGCTCATCTCGCTCCGCGGCGTCCGCGTGATGCGCGCGGGGCGCGCCGCCCTCGACGGCGTCGACTTCCAGGTCCGCCGAGGCGAGTGCGTCGCCGTCCTCGGGCCGAACGGCGCGGGCAAGTCCACCCTCCTGCGCGTGCTTTCGCTGATCGACGCGCCGACCGACGGGACCGTCGCGTGGGACGGGCTGGAGGCCTCGCAGGACCGCCTCGCCGCGAGGAGGCGCATCGCCACGGTCGCGCAGGAGCCGTTCCTGTTCGCCGGAAGCGCACTCGACAACGTCACGGAGGGCCTCCGCTACCGCGGCGTCCCGCGAGACGAGGCGGAGCGGAGGGCGGAGCAGGCCCTCGCGGCGTGCGGTGCCTCGGCCTTCTCGGGGCGACGCGCCCGGGAGCTCTCCGGCGGCGAGGCGAGGCGCGTGGCCATCGCGAGGGCGATCGCGACGGGGCCGGAGCTGCTGCTCCTCGACGAGCCGCTGGCGCACGTCGACGAGCGTACGGGAGAGGACCTCCTCGCGCTCTTCGCGTCGTTCCCTCCGCGCGGGACGGCCGTCATCGTCGCGACGCACGAACTGTCGGAGGCGGTACGGATCGCGGGGCGCGTCTTCGCCCTGCGCGCGGGGAAGTGCGACCCGGGCGGCGCGCAAAACCTCCTCCTCGGCGATGTGAGGGAGGAGAATGGCATGCACTGGTTCCTGCACGCCTCGGGGGTCCGCCTGGCGGTGGCGACGACGAGGACAGGGAGGGCGGGGGCGAGGGTGGAGCCGGAGGAGATCCTGCTGTCGACGGAGCCGATCCACTCCAGCGCGAGGAACTGCCTCGCGGGAACGGTCGTCGGCGTGGAGGCGGGGGAGGTCGTCACGCGGGTGCGAGTCGACGTCGGCGTGCCGGTCGTCGCTCACGTGACGCCGCAGAGCGTGAAGGAGATGGCGATGTCCACCGGGAGCCGGGTGTACGTGACCTTCAAGGCCACCGCGGTCCGTGTCGTCTAGAGGCCTGGAAGAACTTGTACGGGCGACGCGGGGCGTCGCCCCTCGCAACGCGCATGGAGACGGCCGGTATGTGGAAGAACAACATCCTGGAGACGATCGGCGACACGCCGCTCGTGAAGCTGAACCGCATCGCGGCGGGGGTGCGCTGCACGGTGCTCGCGAAACTCGAGTTCTTCAACCCGGGGCAGTCGGTGAAGGACCGGATCGGCACGACGATGCTGGACGACGCGGAGAAGCGCGGCCTGCTCAAGCCCGGAGGCACCATCGTCGAGGGGACGAGCGGGAACACCGGCGTCGGCCTCGCGATGGCGGCGGCGATCCGCGGCTACAAGGTGATCTTCACGATCACGGACAAGCAGTCGCGGGAGAAGATCAACCTCCTGAAGGCCTTCGGCGCGGAGGTGATCGTCTGCCCGACGGCCGTCGCGCCGGACGACCCGAGGAGCTACTACTCGGTCGCCAGGAAGCTCTCGAAGGAGATCCCGGGGGCCTACTACCCGAACCAGTACGACAACCCGACGAACCCGAAGGCGCACTACGAGACGACGGGCCCGGAAATCTGGAAGCAGACGGACGGGAAGGTCGACATGTTCGTGTGCGGATGCGGGACGGGCGGGACGGTCAGCGGCGTGGGGAGGTTCCTGAAGGAGAAGAAGCCGACGGTCAAGGTGGTCGGCGCCGACCCCATCGGGTCGCTCTACTACGAGTTCTTCAAGACCGGGAAGGTGGGCACCGCGCACACGTACAAGATCGAGGGGATCGGCGAGGACATTTTCCCGAGCACGATGGACTTCAGCGTCCTGGACGACGTCGTGCAGGTGACGGACAAGGACGCCTTCGTGATGGCGCGGAGGCTCGCTCGGGAGGAGGGGATCTTCGCGGGTGGATCGAGCGGCGCGGCGCTGTGGGGGGCGTTGGCTGCGGCGAAGGACCTGCCGGCCGACAAGGTCGTCGTCGTGCTGCTGCCGGACACGGGGACGCGGAACCTGTCGAAGGTCTACAGCGACGAGTGGATGAAGGAGAACCAGTTCCTGGACCCGCCGACGCCGCTGGCGGCGATGACAATCGCGCGGGACAAGGCCTCCGGCGGGATCCGCGGCCTGGTGCGCATCGAGCCGAGCGCGACGGTCGAGGAGGCCTTGAGGACGATGGAGCGGCTGGAGGTGAGCCAGCTCCCGGTCTTCGAGGGCGCGGAGGTGGTCGGAAGCCTGGTCGAGGACCAGGTGATGGAGCTCCTGATGGTGGGGAAGAACCTCAGGCAGATCGTGGTGCGCGAGGTGATGGGCGCGCCGTTCCCGGTGGTCCCGAAGGACGCGGGGGTGGGGCAGATCTCGCAGCTCCTGACGAGGGGGACCTCGGCGGTGCTCGTCGACATGGGAGGCGGGACGTACGACATCCTGACGAAGTACGACCTGCTGCGGAGCCTGACGCACCACGAGGAAGCGGCGAAGACGTTCTAGGGAGAGACGAATCATGCGGTTCTCGACGAAGGCGATCCACGCGGGCCAGGAGCCGGACCCGACGACGGGCGCGATCATGACGCCGGTCTACCTGACCAGCACCTACGTGCAGGAGGCCCCCGCGCGGCACAAGGGGTACGACTACAGCCGCACGGCGAACCCGACGAGGGAGGCGCTGCAGCAGAACCTCGCGGCGCTGGAAGGGGCCCGGTTCGGGCTGTCGTTCGCCAGCGGATGCGGCGCGGCGAACACGGTGATGAACCTGCTCAAGTCGGGCGACCACGTCGTGAGCGGGAACGACGTGTACGGCGGGACGTACCGCCTCTTCACGAAGGTCTACCAGCAGTACGGCGTGCAGTTCACGTTCGTCGACACGGCGGACCTCGCGAAGATCGAGACGGCCTTCCGCCCGAACACGCGGGCGCTGTGGATCGAGACCCCCTCGAACCCCCTCCTGAAGATCACGGACCTGAAGCGCGCCGCGGAGATCGCGCACGCGCGGAACGCGCTCTGCGTCGTGGACAACACCTTCGCGACGCCGTACCTGCAGCAGCCGATCGCGTTGGGGGCGGACATCGTGCTGCACTCGGTCACGAAGTACCTGGGCGGCCACTCGGACGTGGTCGGCGGGGCGCTTCTCCTGAACGACGAGGAGACGAAGAGGCGGCTCGCCTTCTTCCAGAACGCGGTAGGGGCGGTGCCCGGGCCGCTGGACTGCTGGCTGGTGCTGCGCGGCACGAAGACGCTGGCGGTGCGCATGGACCGTCACTGCTCGAACGCCCGTCGGCTCGCCCAGTGGCTCGTAGAGCATCCGAAGGTGGAGCGGGTGAACTACCCGGGGCTGCCGAACCACCCCGGCCACCTGATCGCGAATGCGCAGATGCGCGACTTCGGCGGGATGATCTCCTTCGACCTGAAGGGGACGCTTGAGCAGTCGGTGAAGTTCGTCTGCGCCACACGGGTCTTTTCGCTCGCCGAATCGCTCGGCGGGGTGGAGTCGCTGATCGAGCACCCGGCGAGCATGACGCACGCGAGCATCCCCCGCGAGGAGCGCCTGGCGAACGGCCTGACGGACGGCCTGATCCGCCTCTCGGTGGGCATCGAGGACGTCGAGGACCTGATCGACGACCTCGACCGCGGCTTCAAGGCGATGTAGCGGGCAGCGGGAGACTCAGCGCCCAGGGTCGGCGACGCGACCTTCCACGCGGTCTCCGACAAGGAACTCCTTGCGTTTGTCGGACGAGTCGTTCGTTGAGGACGACCAGTCGTCCTGGACCTTGAGCACCTCGGTGCCGCCAATCCGCTCCTGAGTATCCCCTCGGTACACGTCCAGGCGGTCGCCGACCCTCAATCCGTCCCTTCCGCCGAGGTCGATCACGAGGACGTTCATGTGCCCGACCGTCAGGATGCGCCCCCATGTGCGGGCAGCGGCGCCGCTGCTCCCAGTGCAGGAGAGCCAGAGGACGCCCGCACCCAACACAATCCACCTTCGCATGTGTGCCCTCGAAGCCCCCATGTCAGTTTCATCGACCGGGGCGGCAAGTTTCCCTCACTCGGTTGTTGGGGAGGTCCACTCCCAGTCTTGGTCTCATGGCCGTCAACACTAGCCCCGAAGGGGCGCACCAAGACAGCCAGGAGCGAGGCCCCTGGAGCACGCGATCCCGGTGTTCCGAGCCCTGAAGGGGCGACCCATCGCGCTGAGCTCAATGGGTCGCCCTTTCAGGGCTTCCGATCCTAATCCCATGCCCGGTCCCAGGGGCTGCGCCCCTGGCTGTCTTGGGACGCCCCTTCGGGGCTCCCGACCTCATGGCTACAGTCTCCTTCTTTGACATACCAGGTACGCCGATCCAACCCGGCGCATTCCCAAGCCTCCCGTGCGGATCGGCGGTATACTCCGCCTCCCCGAGGATGGAGGAGCATGCATGGACCGGATGGCGCTCGCCCTGTGCGCGGTTACGACCGCGGCGTGGGGCGTCGGGATGTTCACGGCCAAGTTCCCCGTGGACCGGATCGGCTGGTACTACCAGTCGATGTGGGTCTCCGTGTCGAACGCCGTCGTGCTCGCCGCCGGGGCCGTCCTGTTCCGCACCGTTGCCCCGTCCGCGCGGGCTATGGCGTACAACGTCCTCGACTGGCGGGGCGTCCTGCAGAGCGCCGCAGTGGGGCTCTCGTTCGTCCTCGGGGGGCTCGCCTTCAACAAGGCCGTCACCCAGGAGCGCGTTTCGCTCGTCGTCGCGGTGACGAGCGTCTATCCGATCATCTCGGCGGTCCTGGCGTGGCTCTTCCTCAAGGAGACGCTCTCGCCGCGCCAGGTCGGCGGCCTCGTCCTGGTCGTCGCCGGGCTCATCCTCGTCTCCGGGAAGGGATAGGACAGGAGAATGACTCCCTATCGCATCGGCATGATCCTCTGGATCCCCGGCACGATTCTGATCGTGCTGGGGTGGTCGGGGCACGTCTCGGCGTCGACCAGTTGGCTCGGTTTCATCATCGCCCTCGTCGGCGCGGTCCTGACGTGGATACCGCCCCTCCGACGCGGTGATCCCGCCGCGCAGTCGCGTGCGGGCACGGCGCTCGAGGACATCGCCAAGCTCGCGGACTTGCGCGACCGCGGAGTCCTCACGCAGGAGGAGTTCGAGCAGAAGAAGGCAGCCCTGCTCCGACAGGTCGGGGCCGACGACCCACCAAGCCCCCAAGGGGCGTGAGGGACGGTCACTCCCCGCGGATGCGCTCCAGGGCCTCGCGTGCGGCCTGGGCCACATCCGGCACGGGGTCGCGGGTCAGTTCGTCCAACACGGACGTGGCAGCGTGGGCCGCGGGGCCAGTCTCGCCCAGCGCCTTGGCCAGGCCACGGCGAACCGCGACGTCGCGCGTCTTGAGCGCACGGAGCAGGGAACAGAGCACGCCGTCGTCGCGCGCGAGTCGAGGCATCAGGGCGAGGGCCGCGTCGCGCACCGCGGGGGAGCCTCGTCGCAGCGCGGAGAGCACCACCGAGACGGTCGTCGACTCCAGGGAGTCAAGGCGGGCGAGGGCAGCGAGCGCCGCGATCTGCGTCTCGTCATCCTCGACTCCAGCCGCGCAGGCCAGGACCGGCTCGAGCGCCTTCGCGGCCGCGCCGTTCGCCGCGATCGTCCGAATCCAATGCTCCAGCTCGGGCGTGCCTCCGCGGCGGACGTGCGTTGTCAGCTCCCTGATGACTTCCGGGCGCTCGGGCGCGACAGCAATCAACGCGCCGATGGCCGCCGTGCGGACCCACGGCTTCAGGCTCCCCGAGCACGCGGCGATTTCCTCGACGACCGGGCGCGCCCTGGGCCCCAGACTGCCCAACGTATCGAGGAGGGTCGTGTCGCGGAGGACAGCGCCACGCTTCAACGCCTCCCGGACATGCGGCCAGAGGGGCTCCAAGTCTTCCGCGACTGCGAGGCAGGCCGCGAGCGCCTCCTGCGGATGGCGACAGAATGGACTCTGGACCAGATGGAGCAGGGCGGGAAGCGCGTCTGCCGCGACGGGGCCCATTCGTCGCAGCGCCTGGATCACATCCAGATCGCAACGCTCAGCTTCCCCGATTCGCAGGATGAGCCGTGGAACGAGGGGACGGGCCGCTTCGCCGAGCTCGCCGATCTCCGGCGACCAGAACGACAGTGCATACGCCTCCAGGAGCTGCGGTTTCGAGACGGCTGCGTCGGCGGCACGGCGGTCCTGGCGACCGAGGCGCACCAGTGCATCCAACGCCCACCCCTCCACGTTGTCGTCAGGGTCGTCAAGGGCCGCGATCATCGCCGTGACCGTCGCCTCGTCGCTAGCGCCGATCCCTCCGAGCGCTTCCACCGCTTCCAACCGAACGCGGCCATCCTCGCTCCGCAGCAAAAGAAGGAGGTCCGGGACCGCCGCCGACGCTGCTGGACCGATGCGCCCCAGGGCCTTCGCGGCCGTGCGCTGGAGCGACGGGTCGGTCGAGGAGAGCAACCTGACCAGCCGAGGGACAGCGTCGGTCGCCTCGGGCCCCAGGTTCTCGAGTAGATGGCGCGCCGCGATGCCCACCTCCTGGCGTGGCTCCTGGAGGAGAGAGCAGAGGCGGTCCACGACGAGTACAGCCCTCCCCGGTGGCCGCAGGAGCATCTGGAGGGCGAGCTCTCGGGCGCCCGGATCGGTGTCGAGGAGCCCCTCCACCAAGGCGCTAGCGGCCTGCGGGCCACACCCGCCCTCCCACTCGCTCCCAAGCGCCCGGGCGGCGGCGTAGCGAACCTCCACATCCGGGTCGGCGAGGGCCGCCCGCAGGAACGGCACGGATTCAGGTAGGAGCGGGGTTGCGAGGACAACCGCGCGGCGAGCCTTGCGCTCACCGTGCTCGTACGCCCATCGAAGGTAGGAGAGCCCACGCACGCCGGCGCCGTGGAGCCCGTCGACCACTGCACTCCAGATCAGCGGTTCGTGCGATCGAAGCGCCTGCTGGATGAAGGTATCCGCCACCGGAGCCGACGCTCCCGCCTGTCGAGCCACCATCACCTGTCCGCGCTCGCCGAACCGGCCGATGAGTCGCTGCACGGACGGCTCGGCCTCGTGGCCGATCTGAACGAGGACCCGCAGTGCGGTGTCGGCGGGCTCGCCCCCGCCAGAAGAAGCCAGGCGCTCGAGGGCAGGAATCGCCGGGGCGGCGTCGGGCCCCATCTTCCCCAGCAGCCCCAGAACGGACGGGACCAGGACGTGATCCCGATCGAGGAGCATCGCCAGGGCTTCGGCCTCCAGCCGTCCGAGCGGCCCACCGGCCAGCAGAGCGCGCACGGCAGCGGCCGAGACGGACGGACGAGGGTCCTCCAGTCGTGCGAGGAGTGTGGGCCAGGCGGTCCGGGCGTGCGGCTCCCCGAGCCTCCCGAACGCGTCCACGGCAGCGCAGACGCCAGGACGGCTCGGTGCGAGCAGCGCATCCAGAAGGGGAGAAACAGCGGGGGCGCCGAGGCAGGGGAGGGCCCAAGCGGCCTCCTCGCGCACGGACGGGTGTGGATCCGCAAGGCGGGCGGCGAGCGGGCGAGCGGCTGTGGACGCTGCAGGGCCAAGACGGCCGAGGACCCAGCAGGCGGCGCGGCGGACCTCGGGGTCGGTGGAGTAGAGATCGCCGACCCAGTCGGAAACTGTGCGTTGCTCGTAGGTCGCCACTTCGGCGGCCACCCCCGAGCCGAGGATGAGCGCGAGCAGAAGCATGCTTGCCGCACGGCGCATGCGCCCGTCCCTCCGACTGAGACGCCCCGGCCCGCCTCGCGGGCCGGCGCGCTTGCGCGCTACTTCAGCAATCGCGGGCACACCGGGAGAACGTGCTCGCAGCTACTTCTCGATCTTCACCGGGACGACCTGGGAGGCGCCCTTGCCCGAGATCGTGTCCTCCGCGATGATCGTCGCCTTCACCTCGCCCGACACCGCGGGCGAGAGCGTGAAGTCGAAGTCGCCCGTTACCGTGGCCACGTTCGTGTCGACGGACTGCTTGTAGCGGGCCAGCTCCTGCTCCGCGACCAGGACGGCCCCCGCGGCATCGACGAGCTTCCCTTTCAGGACGACGTCGTAGTCGAACTTCCCCCCGTTCGGACGCGAGCCGCAGCCGGCCACCTCGAACTCGATCTTCAGCGCCGTCCCTCCGTCCTCACCCTTCTTCTGCGAGACCTTCACACCGCCGATCACGATCGCGGCGGGCGCAAGGGCGAGGTCGTCGCTGTTGATCCCCGCGATCTTCCACTCCTCCCCCGAGGGCAGGAGGACGTACTGGATCGAGTAGTCCTTCCCGTCCGTCCCCTTGATCTTGGCCATGATCTCGGCCTTCTCCTGGCCGTTCTCGGTCACGACCCGCCGGCTCGGGAAGGAGGTGTCGCTGCTGCTGAATACCTGGGGATTGAGCTCGAGGATCGTCCTCACCTGCTCCTTCGTGATGTGCTGACCGTCGATCTGCTTGAAGGCCGCATCGACGTCCTTCGAACGCATCGCGTCGAGGTGGGCCTCCACGACCTTCTTCTGCGGGCCGGTCAGGACGAGCACCAGGACCCCGATCCCGGCGAAGAGCACGATGAGCCCCAGGCATCCGAACAGGAACAGCTTCCCGACGCCGCCACGGTTTGGAACCAGACTCCGCCGCATCGATCACCTCACTTGGTGGCCAGGACTTCCAGGCGCGCGGTCACCTCGGGGACCCACGGACCCCCTTCGCCCGCCATCTTCAGGTACGCATCGTACATGCCTCGAGCCTTCCCTGCACGCCCCGCGAGGTCCTCTCGCACCGCCGCGGCGACCTGGCGCCAGGCGTCCAGGAGCGTCTTCGCGTCCTTGTCCGCGTCCTTCGCGACCGGGTCCTTCGCTACCATACCGAGCGCCTTCTTCACGGCCCCTTCCCACGGCGTCCGCCCGTAGTGCTCCTTCGCGATGTGCCCGGCTCGCGCCCGCGCCGCGACGTCGTCGCCCAGGCCGATCCGCTCCAGGTCCCCCGTCGCCGCGTCCTCGACGTCTTTCCATGCGGCCTGGACCTCGACCTGCAACCCCGCCCAGGACGGCACATCCGGGTCCTTCGCCCGCTCCACCGCCGCGTGCGCCGCGGCGACCTCCGCCATGCAGCGGAAGGGGAGGGCGATCGCCTTCACCCTCAGGAACTCCGTCGCCGCCTTGATCGCCGGCAGGGCCCGCACCCGGACGTTTTTCGAGAGGCACGCCCAGCCCGGCCGCGGCACGCCTCCCTCCACCTCCTCGAAGCGGAGCGCGATGCTGTGCTTCATCTGACTCGGGTCCTGCCGCGTGAAGTGCAGGTGAGGCCCCGACGCCGCGCCGGAGCGCCCACTCAGCCCGATCACGTCGCCGGAGAAGACCCGATCGCCCACGGAGACCAGCGCGCCGTCCTTCTTCAGGTGGTGGTAGGCCGTCAGCGTGCCGTCAGCGTGACGGATCTCGACGAAGTTGTTGTCCAGCGCGTTCCCCGTCGGGCCCGAGGTGTCCTCCTTCAGGCCCACGACCTCGCCGTCGGCCGAGGCGCAGATCTCCGTGCCGTCCGACATCATGAAGTCGAAGGCGTACTTGTTCCAGGCGTCCTTGTGGCCCGGCTCCTGGTCGTTTCCGATGACGCACTTGTAGGTCTTCCCCTCCGGGAAAGGGAGGAAGAAGCGGACGGAAGGAGCGGAGTCCTCGGCGAGGGCGGAGAGGGAGAGCAAGAGGAAGGGGAGGAGCTTGGAGTGCACGCGTTGTTGACCCATGAGCATGGATTCGAAGCGCGGGGCGACGATATCTGATATCTGAGAGCTGATATCTGATATCAGATATGTCCGGCATCACGTGTGGAGAGCTGACCATATCAGATATCAGATATCAGCTCTCAGATATCAGATATCGTGGCCCTAGCGGCCGAAGGCGCCCTCCGAGCTCAGAGACACCTTTCCCCCCCAGACCATCTTCCTGTCCTCGTGCAGCAGCCACGACTCCAGCAGCACGCCCTTCCCGGTCTCGCACTCGACCTCGCGGGCCTTCCCGTTCCAGGTGACCCGCACCGCCGACGCCGCCTTCCCTGGCACGAACACCGTCAGCTTCGTGACCCCTTCGCTGTCCACCCGAAGCCCCTCGTCTCCCCACTCCGCGTCCACCAGCGCCGTGTTTCCTTCCATCGCGTCGATGCGCACCCAGTACGCCGCCGCGTGGTCCAGGTCGTGCGCAAGGTGGACGACGTGCGTCGGCGCCGGGTCGCGGCGGCGGTCGTCGATCCAGGACGTGATCTCCCCGTGCAGCTTCGATCCCTCCCCGACCGGCAGCATGTGCGAGGAGCGCTTCACCTCGCGATAGACGAACTCGTACCCCAGGTCCTCCAGGCACTTCTTCGAGAGTCGATCCCCCTTGATCGGGACCGTGAAGTCCGCGTCGCCGTGAAGGAAGAAGATCGGCGTGTGAAGGAAGTTCACGAGCAGCTCCCGGAAGCGCTTGTCCTCCTTCACGAACCACTCGTTGCGCGAGACCCCGCCCGCGTAGGCGACCACGCCGGCGAAGCGGTCCGGGAACCGCATCCCGATGTTCCACGCCCCGAAGCCGCCCATCGAGTACCCCGACAGCGTCACGCGGTCCTCGTCCACGTCGAAGCGGCGCTTCACCTCGGCGAGGAGCGCGAGCGGGAACCCGTGCGACTTGTAGCTCCACCAGACCTCCGGCTTGATGACCTTCAGCTTCGGCTCGTCAGCCTCCTCGACCTCCTTCGCCAGCGCCTTCGCGCACGGGGCCGCCAGGATGAGCCCCTCCTTCTGGGAGTACGAGCGGTACATCCGCATCAGCGAATCCGGCACGTCACCGAGCCCGTGCAGCAGGACGATGACCCCGTTGCCGGGCTTGAACGTCGAGGGGACCTCGATCAGCCCCCAGCTCTCCGTCCCCGCCCCGTCGACGAGGTCGACCCGCGTCTGCCCCGTCTCGGGCTCCGCGTACGAGCGCCCCTCACGGAGGAATGCGGCCAGGTCGGTCTCGGACATCCCGTCCGTCGCCGACAGCGCCCCCTCGAGGTCCCCCTTCGAGGCGGCCGCGTCCAGCGCCTTCCAGGACTCTCCCGCCGAGTCCGCGGCCAGCGGGGCCGCCAGCAGGAGCCATAGGAGCCACGGACAAGTACGCATCTCAAAACTCCGAGATTTCGTTGATCGCTCCCAGGACGGCCCATAGAATAGTACGCTCCATCTCCCAGTCCTATTAAAAGAGGATGGCCCCACGTGGAGACCACCACCACCGCCCCCCAGGCCAAGCCCTCCACCGCGCCCGCCCGCAAGCCGATCGTCAACGACTTCAGCATCAAGGTCGCGACCGTAAACGGCAGCGGCAGCCAGACTTCCAACAACGTCTTGATGCGGACCATCTTCCAGATGGGCATCCCCGTGAGCGGGAAGAACCTCTTCCCCTCCAACATCCAGGGTCTGCCGACCTGGTTCACAATCCGTGTGAGCAAGGACGGGTACACAGCGCGCAAGAAAGAGACCGACATCATGGTCGTCATGAACCCGGAGACGGCCGAGGAGGACTTCCTCACGACCGAGCCGGGCGGCGTGATCCTGATCAACGATTCGATCAAGGTCAAGGCGACCCGGAGCGACGTGTCGGTCTACTCGGTCCCCTTCATGAAGATCGCCTCCGAGTGCTGCCCCGAGGCGAAGCTGCGCAAGCTCGTCGTGAACATGATCTACGTCGGGGTCCTCGGGTACCTCCTCGACCTCGACCTGAACGAGAGCTACAAGGCGCTCGGGAAGCAGCTCAAGGGGAAGGCGAAGGCCGTCGAGCTGAACAAGGCGGCGATCCTCGCTGGGTTCGAGTACGCGAAGAAGAACATCACGAAGCAGGACCCCTACCGCGTCGAGCGGATGGACAAGACGGCCGGCAAGATCCTCATCGAGGGGAACGCCGCGGCCGCCCTCGGCGCCTGCTTCGGCGGGTGCACGGTGTTCGCCTGGTACCCGATCACGCCCTCCAGCTCGGTCGGCGACGGGATGGCGGACTACTGCCGACGTTTCCGCGTCGACCCTGTGACGAAGAAGCCGAACTACACGATCGTCCAGGCGGAGGACGAGCTCGCCGCCATCGGGATGGTCATCGGCGCGGGCTGGGCCGGCGCGAGGGCGATGACGTCGACGAGCGGCCCCGGGATCAGCCTGATGGCCGAGTTCGTGGGGCTTGCGTACTACGCCGAGATCCCCGGCGTCATCTGGAACGTCCAGCGGATCGGACCGAGCACGGGGCTGCCGACGCGCACGGGGCAGCAGGACATCACCTTTGCGACGAACCTCTCCCACGGCGACAAGAGGCACCCGCTCCTCTTCCCCGGGAGCGTCGCGGAGTGCTTCGACTTCGGCCAGACGATGTTCGACCTGGCGGAGAGGCTCCAGACGATCATCTTCGTCCTCTCCGACCTCGACATCGGCATGAACACCTGGATGAGCGACCCGTTCGTCTACCCGGACAAGCCGTACGACCGCGGAAAGGTCCTCTCGAAGGCGGACCTCGATCGGATCGGGAAGTTCGACCGGTACCGGGACGTCGACGGCGACGCGATACCGTACCGGACCCTCCCGGGGACCGAGCACCCGCTGGCGGCCTACTTCACGCGCGGGACGGGCCACACGGAGAAGGCGACCTACTCGGAGCGCCCGGACGACTTCGCGCGCAACATGGACCGCCTCTCGCGGAAGTGGGAGACGGCGAAGAACCTCGTCCCGCGGCCGGTGATCGACAAGGTGGCCGGCGCCAAGGTCGGGCTCATCGCCTTCGGCAGCACGGACTCCGCGATGCAGGAGTGCCGCGACCAGCTCAAGAAGGAAGCGAACCTCGCGACGAGCTACATGCGGCTTCGCGCCATCCCCTTCAACGACGAGGTGAAGGCCTTCTGCCTGGCGCACGACCGCGTCTACGTCATCGAGCAGAACCGCGACGGGCAGATGTACGACCAGCTTCGCCTCGAGCTGCACGCGGAGTGCGGGAGGCTGCGCACGGTGAGGCACTACAACGGCTTCCCGATCGACGCGCGGTACATCACGGACCGCGTCAAGGAGCAGGAGGAGGGGAAGCCGTACGTCCCGATGTCCTCGCTGTCCGCCCGCTCGGCGCGGAAGGACCGACAGACCGAGTAACAGCTTTCAAGACGGAGGCCGCCATGGCTGAAGCCCCTGCGAAGCCCGCCCCCGCGCCGGCCCAGCCGAAGCTGAACCGGATCGGACTCGACAAGAAGACCTACGAGGGGTCGGAGTCGACCCTGTGCTCGGGGTGCGGCCACGACAGCATCACCGGGCACATCGTCACGGCCTACTACGAGCTGGGCGTGGAGCCCTACCACGTCGCGAAGTTCAGCGGCATCGGCTGCAGCTCGAAGACGCCGGCCTACTTCATCGGCCGCTCGCACGGCTTCAACGGCGTGCACGGCAGGATGCCCTCCGTCGCCACCGGCGCGCTCGTCGCGAACCGGACGCTTCACGGGATCGGCGTCTCGGGCGACGGCGACACGGCGAGCATCGGGATGGGGCAGTTCCTCCACCTCGTGCGCCGCAACGTCCCCCTGGTCTACATCATCGAGGACAACGGCGTCTACGGCCTGACCAAGGGCCAGTTCTCCGCGACGGCCGACCACGGGACGAAGCTCAAGGGCGGGAAGATCAACGAGTACGACGCGATCGACTGCTGCGCGCTCGCGATCGAGCTTGGATGCGGCTTCGTGGCCAGGTCGTTCAGCGGCGACCACAAGCAGATGCCCCAGATCCTCAAGGCCGCCTTCAGCCACAAGGGGACGGCGGTCATCGACGTGATCTCCCCGTGCATCACGTTCAACAACCACGAGGGGTCGACGAAGAGCTACCAGTCGGCGCGCGACAACGACGTGCCGCTGCACGAGATCGGGTACATGCCCTACTTCGCCCCGATCAAGATCGACTACCCCGAGGGGTCCTCGATCGAGGTGACCCTCCACGACGGGTCGAAGATCGCGCTGAAGAAGCTCGGCCGCGACTACGACCCGACCGACCGCCTGCAGGCGCTGCAGATCATCGAGCAGGGGCGGCGAGAGGGGAAGTACATGACGGGGATCCTCTACATCGACCCGAAGAAGCAGGACTTCCAGACGCTCGAGGGGCTGCCGGAGGAGGCGCTCGTCTCGATCCCCGAGGAGAAGGTCAAGCCCCCCCGCGCGGCGCTCGAGGCGGTCATGGAGGAGCTCCGGTAGCCCCACGGCTTGCGCGCCCGGAACGGCGCGGGTATGATCCCGCGCCTCGGGTCTCGAGAGTGACGCCATGGCCGTGAACGTCTGCATCGTCGGCGCGACCGGCGCCGTGGGACTGGAGTTCCTCCGCGTCCTGGAGCAGCGCGAGTTCCCCGTCGGGAAGCTCCGGCTCTTCGCCTCGTCCAAGTCGGTCGGCAAGCGGCTCGCGTACCGCGGGACCGAGATCGCCGTCGAGGCGCTCGCGCCGGGCTGCTTCCGCGGGAGCCGGATCGGCCTCTTCAGCCCCGGAAGCGCGGTCTCCAAGGAGTGGGCCCCCGTCGCGGCCCGCGAGGACTGCCTCGTCGTCGACAACTCCAGCGCCTTCCGGGGCGACCCCGAGGTCCCCCTCGTCGTCCCCGAGGTGAACGCCCACGCCATCGCGAGGAACAAGGGGATCATCGCGAATCCGAACTGCTCGACGATCCAGATGGTCGTCGCGCTCAAGCCGCTCCATGACGTAGCGAAGGTGAGACGGGTCGTCGTCACCACCTTCCAGAGCGTGAGCGGCGCGGGGTCGCGCGCGATCGAGGAGCTGCGCGAGGAGAGCGCCGCCGTCCTCGAGGGGCGCGCGTACCAGCGGAAGATGTTCCCGCACCCGATCGCCTTCGACGCGATCCCGCAGATCCCGCAGAAGGACGCCTTCACGTCGAACCTCTACACCTCGGAAGAGATGAAGATGGTCCACGAGACGCGGAAGATCCTGGAGGACGAGGGGATCCTGATCTGCCCGACCTGCGTCCGCGTCCCAGTCTTCCGATGCCACAGCGAGAGCGTCCTCGCGGAGATGGAGCGGAAGCTGACCGCGGACCAGGCGAAGACGCTGCTGGCGAGGGCGCCGGGGATCGTCCTGGTGGACGACCCGTCGAAGCAGGCCTACCCGCTGGCGGTGGACGCGGCCGGGAAGGACGCAGTCTACGTCGGCCGCGTGCGAGAGGACCTCTCGAGCGTGAACGGGATCGCGTTCTGGTGCGTCAGCGACAACCTGCGGAAGGGCGCGGCGCTCAACGCCGTGCAGATCGCCGAGACCGCGCTGGGGCTCCCCGCCGGCCCCGAGGTGAGGTAGCCCGTGGGGATCGCTCGGTTCGCAGTGGCGTGGGCGGTGGCCGTCATCGCGGCGTTCTATCTCCTCAACCCCAACGGGGGGAAGCAGGAGTTCATCCCAGACCAGATCCGGTACTGGGGAAACCTGGACGAGCTCGTCGCCGTGATCCTCCTCATCTCCGCGCTCCGCTCCTTCGGCGTCGACGTCTGCCGCTTCTTTGGCGACGAGGAGAAGGATGCCTCCCGACCCCGGTGAGCGCCCCGAGAAGAACGTCAAGCTCGTCGTGGAGTACGACGGGACGGCCTACGAGGGGTGGCAGTCCCAGGCGAGCGGGAACACGGTCCAGGACGCGCTCGGCCGGGCGATCCTCGCGCTGACGGGGGAGAGGTCGACGGTGTACGGGGCGGGGAGGACCGACGCCGGGGTCCACGCCCTCGGCCAGGTGGCGAACTTCCGCACGCGGACGACGGTCCCGACGGAGCGCGTGCCGCTGGCGCTGAATGCGCACCTCCCCGACGACGTGAGCGTCGTCTCGGCGGAGGAGGTCCCGGCGGGGTTCCACGCCCAGTTCTCGGCGAAGGGAAAGACCTACCGCTACGTGGTCGCCTGCCGCCGTTCGCGGCCTGCGCTCGACCGGAACCGCGTCTACTGGTGGAGGACCGAGCTCGATCTGGAGGGAATGAAGGCGGCGGCCGTGTGCCTCGTCGGCGAGCATGACTTCCGTGCCTTCGGGACCGAGACGGCAGGGAAGGAGAACACGGTGCGCCGCATCGACCGCCTTGACATCGATTTCCGGCGCCCCTATATTGACTTCACGGTCCGCGGCAACGGCTTCCTCTATAATATGGTAAGATCGCTGGTTGGAACGCTTCTCCTGGTGGGCAAAGGGGGCCTCGCGCCCGCCGCCGTGAAGGAGATCCTCGAGAGCCGCGATCGTCGCAAGGCGGGGCCGGTGGCGCCGGCAAAGGGCCTGACGCTGGTCGAGGTGCACTACGAGTGAATTCTCAAGACTCAATGAGCAATTCTCAACGAAGTCTCAGGGGTGAAGTTCCAACTTCACTCGAGTCTTCTCCGTTTGTCTTTCGTTGAGACTTGCTCACTTGACCATTCGTTGAAGATTGCTCATTGAGTCTTGGGCCTTGTCTCAGGAGGGTCGCATGAACTGGATGGACCTCGTCATCCTCTCGCTCCTCGCCCTGGGCGTCGGCCTCGGCGTGCGCACCGGCTTCATCTGGACGCTCGGCAAGCTCGTCGCCCTGGTCGCCGCCACCATCGCGACGGCGTGGTTCCACGAGCCCGTCGGCAATTACCTCGCGCGGACCATGGCGAACGACACCGGCGCGCGGCTCCTGAGCTACTCCCTCACCTTTGCGCTCGCCTATGGCGCGGTGTACCTCGTCACCTGGCTCATCGAGTGGAAGGTCCGCAAGGTGAAGACGCTCAAGGTCACCGACCGCGTCCTCGGCGGAGCAATCGGCCTCGTGAAGACGGGATTCATCCTCGGCGCGGTCCTCATGGGCTTCGCGGTGTACCCGATTGCGCCCGTCGAGGAGCCGATGGCCGAGAGCGACATGGCTAGGTACCTCGTAATGGGGATGCAGAAGGTCATCGTGGCGGTCCCCGATCACTATCGCCAGGACCTCTCGAAGTTTGCCGACCGGGTGTGGAACTTCGGCAAGAAGACCGTTTCTGACGGCCTCAGCAACGCGTTGGACGAGGCCGCGAAGAAGACAGGGGCGACTCCGTCCCCGACGCCGGGGCCGGAGTCCCAGCCGCCCGCCAAGCCGCAGGGCAAGTGACGGTCCGAGTCCTCCACCTCATCACGCGTCTCATCCTCGGCGGCGCTCAGGAGAACACGCTCCTGACCGTCGAGGGGCTCCAGCGCCTCCCCGGCTACCGCGTCGTGCTGGCGGCGGGCCCGGCCCTCGGGCGCGAGGGGGAGCTGATCCAGCGCGCGAAGCGCAACGGCGTCGACTTGAGGCTCCTCCCGGACCTCCGACGCGCGATCTCCCCGTACCACGACGCGCTTGCGCTGGCCTCGCTCGTCCGCCTGTTCCGCGAGGAGCGGCCGGACATCGTCCACACGCACAGCTCGAAGGCGGGGATCCTGGGGCGTTTCGCGGCGAAGCTGACAGGCGTCCCCATCGTCATCCACACGGTTCACGGGCTCCCGTTCCACCCCTACGAGCGCGGGTGGCTGAACGCCCTCTACCGCGTGCTGGAGTGGGTCTGCGGGAGATGGACGGATCGGCTGATCGCGGTGGCCCAGGCGATGGTGGACCAGGGCATCGAGGGGGGGATGGGCCCGCGCGAGAAATTCACGGTGATCCGGAGCGGGATGGAGCTGGGGCCGTTCCTGGCGGCCGAGGGGTCGCGCGACGCGACCCGCGCGGGGCTTGGGATTCCGCCCGGCGACCGCGTCGTGGTCGAAGTAGCGCGTCTTGCGCCGCTCAAGGGGCACGAGGACGTCCTCGTGGCGGCCTCGCGGCTCGTCGGCCGGCACCCCACGCTGCGCCTCCTCTTCGTGGGGGATGGCGAACTGCGTGAGGCGCTCCACGCGCGGGCGAGGGCGCTCGGGGTCTGGGAGCGGATCGTGTGGACCGGGATGGTGGAGCCCGACCGCGTCGCCTCGATGCTCGCGGCGAGCGACGTGGTGGTCCACGCCTCATACCGCGAGGGGCTGGCGCGCGTCCTGCCGCAGGCGCTGGTCGTGGGGAGGCCTGTGGCGACGTTTGACGTGGATGGGGCCCGCGAGGTGGTGGAGGATGGCGTCACCGGGCGGCTCGTGCGCGCGGGGGACGTGGAGGGACTGACGGCCGCGCTCGACGGGCTCCTTTCCGACTCCGCGTCCGCCTCACGGATGGCCGCCGAGGGGCGCCGCCGCTGCGTCGCGGAATTCGACCACGTCGAGATGGTTGCCCGGATCGCCGCGCTCTATCAGGAGCTGCTGCGGAGAAGCTGATCGCGTCGTGGAGGCCACCGCGCCCGATCCGCGCCGCGCGCAGGTTTGCACCCGGCTGAGAGGGAATCCGCACCGAATCCGCGAACGGCGTTGGACGGCTTGCTTTGCCCGGATCGGAGTGCTATCATCCCTCGTGGATCGACGGCCAGTGGGGGAGCCCCCTCGGATGAGGGCGATCATCTCCGACATCCACGGGAACCTAGAGGCACTGGAGAAGGTTCTCGCGGACATCAAATCGAAGGGCGCAGACGAGATCATCTGTCTCGGCGACCTCATCGGGTACGGCCCCGACCCCGCCTCCTGCGTCGATTTCGCTCGCGAGTGGAAGACCGTCCTTCGCGGCAACCACGACGAGGCCGTCGTCAACGAGGCCTACGGCTTCAACCCCGTCGCCCGCGAGGCCATCGAGTGGACGCGCAGCCAGCTCCGCCCGGGCCTCTTCTCCTCGGGCGCCAAGAAGCGCCGCTGGGACTTCCTCAAGAACCTCGCCCCGATGCACCAGGAGGACTCCTTCGTCCTCGTCCACGGCTCGCCGCGCGACCCCACGATGGAGTACATCCTGCGCGCCGACACCGAGGACCTTCTCGGCGAGGTCCCCGCGAAGATCCGGGACATCTTCTCCCGCTTCCCGAAGATCTGCTTCGTCGGGCACACGCACGACCCCGGGATCATCACCGAGGACAGCAAGTTCATCTCGCCCCGCGAAATGGAAGGTGGCCAGTTCTCGCTCACGGAGGGAGCGAAGTACGTCGTCAACGTCGGTTCGGTGGGCCAGCCGCGCGACGGCGATAACCGCGCGTGCTACGTCACCTTCGATGGCAAGGCGATTGCCTACCACCGTGTCCCGTACGATTTCGAGGCGACCAAACGGAAGATCCTGGCCGTCCCGCCGCTCGATCCCCGGATCGGGGAGAGGCTCGGGTACGGCCGGTAGCCGCGGTCGCCTTGGGTCCCCGTTGAGGAGGAACACCGTGAAGGTCAGCATCACGCACCGGCACATGCCGATGACGGACCTGATGCGGCAGTACGCGGAGGAGCGTGCGACGCGGCTGGAGAAGTACTACGACCGCGTCCTCAAGCTCGAGGTGATCCTCAGCCACGAAAAGGAGCGGCACATCGCGGAGCTGATCGCGACGACCGCGCACGGCGAGAAGCTCGTCGGCCACGCCGTGAAGGACGACATGTGCGCCGCCCTCGACATCGCGACCGACAAGCTGGAGCGGCAGATCGTGAAGACGAAAGAGAAGGTCCGCGGGGCGCGCGCCAAGCGGGCCCACGGACGGCCGAAGCTGGCGGAGGAGCCGGCCGCCGTCGAGGCGCCCGAGGAGGTGCCCGAGGCGTAAAGGTCCCATCGGCTTGCCTTGACTAATGACCCGGGACGTGGGAACCTTCTCGGCTTCCCCGTCCCGGGGAACCGCACGCGACATCGTCACTGCCTCGAGGAGGATTGGGTGAAGCTGAGCGACATCATCCCGCGGAAGGCCGTCGTGGAGGAGCTGCAGGCGACGGAGAAGGAAGCCGCGATCCGGGAGCTCGTGGAGCTCATCCGCGAGCACCACGACGTGAAGACGAAGACCGCGGACGTGATGACCCTGCTCCTGGGACGCGAGGAGCGCGGGAGCACAGGGATCGGCGACGGCGTCGCCATTCCCCACGAGGCCGTCGACGGGCTCAAGGACTTCGTCGGCGCCTTCGGGCGGTGCTCCTCCGGAATCGAGTTCAGGGCGATCGACGGAGAGCCGGTCCACCTGATGTTCGTCATCCTCCACCCGAAGGAGCGGATCGACGACAAGCTGAAGCTCCTCAAGAAGATCGCCAGCGCGATGAAGTCGAGCAGCTCGATCCACTTCGGAAAGTTCCTCAAGAACGCGAAGAGTGTCCGGGAGATCCACGAGATCTTCCAGGAGATCGACGAGAAGTTCCCCGGGTAGGCTCCCCACGGGCCAGCGGCCAGCACTCCTCGCCCCGGGCACGGACGCCAAGGCTACGGACCCATGCGCCTCGAACGAGTCGTCACGATCGTGAACCGCGCCGGCATGCACGTCCGGCCGGCCCAGAAGCTCGCGGAGACGGCGGGCCGCTTCGCGAGCGAGGTCACGGTCCATTCCAACGGCCAGTCCGTGAACGCGAAGAGCATCATCGAGGTGCTGACGCTCGCCGCGACGAAGGGGAGCCAGGTCGTGGTGATCGCGGAGGGGCACGACGCGGAGAAGGCCGTCGCCGCCATCGAGGCGCTGGTCCAGGGCGGATTCGACGAGGAAATCTAGGGCGGGCGGATGGAGATCAGGAAGGGGATTCCGGTCAGCCCCGGCTACGCCGTAGGCGAGGCGTTCATCCTCGACACCGAGGAGGTCCGCATCCCCCGGCGGCAGGTCCGGCCGGAGGAGGTCGAGCCGGAGGTCGTGCGCTACCGCGTCGCGCGCGACGCGAGCGTCGGCGACCTGGAGGAGAGCCTGCGCCGAATGCAGAAGAAGGCGGGGCTCTCGATGGGCATCGTCGAGGCGCACATCGCGATGCTCAAGGACGCGACGATCGCCAAGGACGTCGAGGACTTCATCCGCCGCAGCCGCGCCAACGCCGAGTACGCCGTCTCCCAGGCCGTGCGGCGCCAGTCGAAGAAGACCCTCGCGACGAACAGCCCGATCGCGCCCGAGATCGTCCGCAACATGCTCGACGCCGAGCGTCAGCTCCTCCACAAGCTCCTTGGAAAGAGGGAGGAGTCCCTCTCCACGCTCAGCGGCGGCGTGGTCGTCTTCGCCCACGACATCACGCCCAGCCAGGCCGCTCTGCTCGACCCCAAGAAGGTGCTTGCCCTGGTGACCGAGATCGGGGGGAAGACCTCGCACACGGCGCTCCTGGCACGGGAGCGCGGGATCCCCGCGGTCGTCGGACTGGAGGTGATCACCCAGGACGTCGCCGGCGGCGACACCGTGATCGTCGACGGATCGGCGGGCCAGGTCATCATCAACCCCGACGAGGAGACGCTCAAGGTCTACCTCGCGATGGGGAAGAACTTTCGCTCCTCCCAGGCGGAGGTCCAGTCCAAGTACCGGAACCTCCCGGCGCAGACGAAGGACAAGGAGCCGGTCCGCATCCTCGCCAACATCGAGAAGCCGGGCGAGATCCCCGCCGCGATCGACAACGGCGCGAAGGGGATCGGCCTCTACCGCACCGAGTACCTCTTCTTCGGCGCGCGCGGCTCGTTCCCGACCGAGGAGGACCACTACGACGCCTACCTGGAGGCCGTCCAGCAGCTCGGGGGCCGCGAGATCACGATCCGCACGCTCGACGCGGGAGCGGACAAGGTGAACGTCGACGACGGGCAGCACGAGCGGAACCCCTTCCTCGGGTGCCGCGGGATCCGGCTCTGCTTCGAGCGCGGCGACCTGTTCAAGCCGCAGCTCCGAGCGATCCTCCGCGTGTCGTCCCGCGGGAAGGTGAAGATCATGTTCCCGATGGTGGCGACCGTCGACGAGCTGCGCCAGGCGAAGGGGATCCTCGAGGAGACCATGGACGAGCTGCGCCGCGAGGGGCAGGCGTTCGACGAGAAGGTCCCGGTGGGGATCATGGTGGAGGTCCCCGCCGCGGCGATCCTGGCCGACCGGTTCGCGCCCGAGGTCGACTTCATGAGCCTCGGGACGAACGACCTCATCCAGTACACGATGGCGGTCGACCGCGGAAACGAGCGCGTGGCGTCGCTCTACCAGCCGTCCCATCCCGCCGTCCTGCGGCTCATCCGGACGGTCATCGCCGAGGGGCAAAAGCACGGGAAGTCCGTCGCGATGTGCGGCGAGATGAGCGGCGACCCCGTCTTCGTCACCCTCCTCCTCGGGATGGGGCTCTCGGAGTTCAGCGTCGTGCCCAACGTGATTCCGGCGATCAAGCGGATCGTCCGCGAGGTCACGATCAAGGAGGCCCGCGAGCTCGCGGCGAAGGCGCTCACGATGCACGACGCGAGGCAGATCTACGACATGCTCGCGGAGCACGCGCGGCGCGTGGCTCCCGACCTCGTTCCGTAGGGAGAATCGCGATGGGACGGGTCTTCCTGGCGCTCCTGCTCGTGGCTGCGACCGCCCTCGGCACGACCGTCCGCCTCAGGAACGGGTCCCTCGTGTCGGGGGAGATCACGGCCGACGACGAGAAGGGGTTCACCCTCCAGCGTCTCGACACCGGCGGCGTCGTGACCATCTCCTGGACGCAGCTCGACCCCGAGGAGGCGCGGCGCATCCAGGACATGCTCAAGCTCCCCGAGGAGAAGGAGGAGCTGATGATCGAGGGCTCCCGCCTCGTCCTGGACGACGGGACCTCGATCGACGGGAAGATCGTCGAGGACAAGACCGACCTCGTCGTCATCAAGACGCTGACCGGAAACCGCCAGGTCCCGAGGGGGAGGATCGAGAAGGTCGAATCCGTCCAGATCCCCGCGCTCGCCTTCTCCACGGCGCAGGAGCTCTACGACGCCCAGGCGAAGTCGCTCAACGCGAAGGACGCGAACGCGCAGTTCGCGATGGGGCAGTTCTGCATCCGCGTGAAGCTGTTCGCCAAGGCGAAGGAGCACTTTGAGGCGGCCCTCGCGATCGACTCCGCGATGGAGCCCGAGATCCGGAAGCGGCTCGCCGTGGTGGACCGGGTGGCGAAGGAGTCGGAGGCCCAGGCGCTCCGGGACCAGGCGATGGCGGCCCTCTCGGCGCAGAAGTTCGACGAGGCCGTCGCCGCCGCGAAGAAGCTCGCGAGCGACTTCGGGGGGACCGCCGCGGGGCGGGACGCGGAGGAGCTCCTCAAGCGGATCACCGACGAGCAGACGGCGTACGCCTCGAACAAGGACCAGTACCTCGGGGGGAAGGTCGTCGACGAGTGGTTCGACCAGGTCGACGCCCTCCTCAGGAAGGCGGCGACGGAGCGGACGCTGACGCTCGCGGCGGCGAAGAAGTACGTCGACCAGACGCTCGCGACGGACGTGAAGCTGAAGCTCGCGGAAAAGCTGAAGATCGACGGCGACGCGATCGAGGGGGCGTGGCGGTCGCGCCAGGTGGCGACGCCGAAGACGGCCTCGTTCGCCGACGGGACGTGGATCCACGACGGCGTCTCGATCCGCCGCCCCCGCGAGAACCAGCCGACGACGCTCGACGAGCAGAAGGAGCGGGAGAAGAACGACCCGGTGATCGACGCGGAGCAGAAGAAGGCCGCGATCGACCTCGCCAAGGGAGGCGAGGCGTGGTGGACGAAGGCGTCGGCGCAGTCGAAGATGGGGTGGCTGAGGGCGTACAACGCCGAGAGGAACCTGCAGGTCACCGAGGTAAAGTACGAGGCGTGCGCCAAGTGCAAGGGGAAGGGACTGCTCGGGGGATCGAAGTTGTGCGACCGGTGCTACGGAACGCTGGCGGACCGGGTGCTGACGTACAAGTAGGCCCGAATTTTCAAGTCTCAATGAGCAAGTTTCAACAGAGGCTCAAGTCCAAAGGACCGGGCCGTCCGCCGGCTGCTCTGGACCTTCCGACTTGAGCCTCCATTGAAACTTGCTCATTGAGACTTGAAAATTCGGACGCCCGCTCCCCGCCGGACTCCGAAGGGCCATCGTCTCGTTGACATCCCTCATTCCCTTCCATAGGATACCCGCCCTTCTGGAGGAGGAATGCGCGTCGACCTGCCTGACCCGCGCTCGGTCCTGACGGCCATGCTCGCCCGCTTCGCCCAGAGCGCGGGGGTCCGCGAGGGCGATGCCGACGATCGGAGCATCCTCGTGGAAGACGCCCGCCTGTACCGCCGCGAGTGGCTTCGCAACGCCGTGCGAATCCCGGCCGACGTCGTCGTCGTGCTCGAGAAGGGGAAGCGGCTCTTCACCACCGGGACCGGCGAAATCCGCGACATTTCGCTCAAGGGCGCGCGGCTGGTGAACCTCCGCCTCAAGAAAGCCGCCCTCCCGCTCGTGCCGTTCCACCTGCACCTCCGTTTCAAGGGGAAGCGGTACGACGGGATCGAGGCGCGCTGCGTCCCCCGCCGGTTCGTGCTCGGCGACGTGCCCGAGCTCGGCGTCCAGTTCGTCGACCTGTGGGTGCAGACCGGCGCGTCCACCAAGAAGCCCCTCCGCAAGCGCGCGAGGTAGGGGCGGCGCGAGGCGTCGCCCGAGGTCGGCCTGGAATGCTCGACGTAAGCATCATCGTCGTCTCCTGGAACACGCGGCCGATCCTCCTCCAGTGCCTCCAGGCCGTCCGCGACCGCGTGCACGGCGCCTCGCACGAGGTGATCGTCGTCGACAACGCCTCGTCCGACGCCAGCGCCGAGGCCGTCGCAGAGCGCTTCCCCGAGGTCCGCCTCGTGCGGAACACGACGAACCTCGGGTTCGCCGTGGCCGTCAACCAGGGTCTCCGCACCGCCCTCGGCCGCTATGCCCTCCTCCTCAACCCCGACGCCCTCCTCGGCGAAGGCGCCGTCGAGGCCCTCATCGACCACATGGACCGCCATCCCGATTGCGGCCTCGCGGGCGCCCAGCTCCTCGACCCCGACGGCGCGCGCCAGCACTCCTTCGACAACTGGCCGACCCTCTCCACCGAGCTCCTGAACAAGAGCCTCCTCCGCCGCCTCCGCCCCGCGAGGTACCCGAGCAAGTACCAGGCGTACGACGCCCCGTTCGAGGTCGAGTCCCTGATCGGCGCCGCCATCCTCGCCCGGCGCGAGGCGGCCGCCGACGTCGGTCTCCTCGACGAAGCATACTTCCTCTTCCTCGAGGAGACCGACTGGTGCCTCCGAATGCGGCGCGCGGGATGGAAGGTGACCCACGTCCCCGCCGCGCGCGTCTACCACCTCCAGGGACAGAGCAAGCGCATCGCGCCCGCGAAGGCGCGGATCGAGTACCTCAGGAGCCTCTACCACTTCTTCCGGAAGCACCGCGGGATCGCCCCGGCGCTCCTGCTCCAGGGCGTCCGCACCGTGCGCGCGGCCTTCGACTGGCTGATCGCCGTCGTGGCGAACGTCGCGACGCTCGGGAGGAAGCCTCGGCTCCGCGAGAGGTGGATGACGTACACGGGCGTGTTCCTGTGGCACCTCGCGCTCTGCCCCGAGGACGTCGGCCTCCGCCCCTGGCCCTGGCCCCCCGAGGACCGCGGCCCGGCGCTCCAGACGGGGAACTTCCTCGCCACGGCGCGCGACCTGACCTTCCCCGACCGCCTCCCCGACCCCGCGCCCTTCCAGGTGTCCCAGCTCCTCGAGAAGGTCCCCCTCGGCGACGCGACGTGGGAGGCCGTGGAGGCCTTCCGGTGGCTTCCCCAGGCCCTCGCGGCGCCGCTCAGCGTCGAGGAGGTGAAGGACGTGCGGATCAAGCGCGTCGACCGCCTCGTGGTGACTCACGAGGGGGGGGCGGAGCGGTTCCTCAGGAAGACCTATCGAGCGGGCGGCTGGTGGGGGGCCCTCAAGTGGCGCCTCCTCGGGCCGCGCGGCTACTGGGAGATGTGGGTCGGACGGGCGATCGCCCAGCGCGGCGTGGAGTTCGTCCCGCCGGTCGCGAGGGCGGAGGTCGGCCGCGGGTCGTCGAGGTGGGAAAGCGTCGTCGTCGTGCCGCTCGTCGAGAGCGAAGGGCTCGACGCCTTCCTCGGGAGGAGGGGGACGCCGCGGCGGCTCCGGAGCCGCGTGCTCGCCGCGTACGGCAGGTTCGCGCGACAAGTCCACGACGCGGGGGTCTACCAGGACGACTTCGATCCCAACAACGTCCTCCTGAAGGGGACGGAGCCCGAGGTCGCCCTCGCCCTCGTCGACGCGGAGCGGGTGAAGCTCCTGAGCGGCCCACTCAGCCGCGGGGAGAGGGCCTGGAACCTCGCGAAGCTGAACCGGTTCCGCCCGGCGACGAGGACGGACCGGCTGCGGTTCCTCCTCGAGTACGCGGGCGGGAAGGAGGTCTTCCGCCACGCCCTCCGCGAGCTCGCGCGGGACGTGCTGCGCGCCGCGCGGGAGGTGTTCCTCCGCGACTGGCGCCGCGCGCGCGATGGGTGCCTCTCGACGAGCCGCAACTACGGCGTCTGGAGGGGGAGGGGAGTCACGATCTGGTATCGCCGCAGGACCGCGGATGACGGGCACCCGGGCGTCGAGGCCGAGGAGGTGGAGAGGCTCGTCGGGGTCCTCCGCACGCCCGACGCCCCAGCGGAAGTGGAGGTCGGCGTCAGGCTGATCCGCGTGGACCCCGAGGGAGGCGATCCCGCCGACCCCGCGGGGCGCACGGCGAAGGAGCTGTGGAAGGACCTGAACGCCTCGGCGCGGGCGGGCCTCCCGGTGGTCAGGCCGGTCCTGTTCTGCGACCGCGGGAGGCCGAGCCGCGACCTCGTCTACGTCGCGTGGCCCGCGGGGGCAGGGCCCGCGCGGGCCGATGCGGGGGCGATGGAGGCCGCCACGGCGCGGCTGGTGGGGAAGCTGAGGGCGCTCGGTCTCGATGTGCCCCCCGGGGCGATGGGGGGGAGCGGGGAGGAGGACCGATTCGAGGCGGTGTGCGGGCCGACGTGCGTACCTCGCCGAGGAAGATGACGAGTTGCCATGTAGGGGCGCCGCGGTGCGTCGCCCCTCGCCGGAAACCCGAGTCAGCCACTTTGGGGGTGCCCGATGGGCGCAAAGGTGATCCTCACCATCGACCAGGGAACGACTGGGACACGCTCCCTCGTCGTCGATCGCGGCGGGCGGATCGCCGGAAGGGCCTACGAGGAGCTCCGCCAGTACTACCCGCGCCCGGGGTGGGTGGAGCACGACGCCGCCGAGATCTGGGCGGCGACCGAGCGGACCATCGCCGCGGCGCTCGCCGACGCGGGGGTGAGGGCGTCGAACGTCGCCGCGATCGGGATCACCAACCAGCGCGAGACGAGCGTCGTCTGGGACCGCGCGTCGAGGCGCCCGATCCACCGCGCCATCGTCTGGCAGTGCCGCCGCACCGCGGAGGCGTGCGAGAGGCTCAAGCAGCTCGGCCTCGCGCGCGCGGTCCAGCGTCGCACGGGGCTCGCGATCGACGCCTACTTCAGCGGCACGAAGATCGCCTGGGCCCTGGATCACGTCTCGGGCGCCCGGCGCCTCGCGGAGGCCGGGAAGCTCCGCACGGGGACGATTGACACCTGGCTGATCGAGAACCTCTCGGGCGGGGAGGCGCACGTGACGGACTTTACGAACGCCTCGCGCACGATGCTCCTGGGGCTGAAGACCCTCGACTGGGATGCGCGGATGCTCGCGGCGCTCGGAGTGCCGAGGGCGATCCTGCCGCGCCCCATGAGGTCGAGCGGCGTGATGGCAAGGACCCGGGGGATGTCGATGCTGCCCGACGGAATCCCGATCGCGGGCGTCGCGGGGGACCAGCAGGCGGCCCTCTACGGGCAGCTCTGCCACCGGGCCGGGATGGCGAAGAACACCTACGGAACGGGGTGCTTCCTCCTCGTACACACGGGGGGGCGCGTGGCGTACTCGCGGAACGGTCTCATCACGACGGTCGCCTGCGCGGCGGACGGGGGCCCTGCGTACGCCCTCGAGGGGAGCGTCTTCATCGCGGGCGCTGCGGTCCAGTGGCTGCGCGACCAGCTCAGGATCCTGGAGGAGAGCCGCGACAGCGAGTACTTCGCCTCGAAGCGGGGGGACGCGGGAGGGGTCTACGTCGTCCCCGCGTTCGTGGGGCTCGGCGCGCCGTACTGGGACCAGGGCGCCCGCGGGGCGATCCTGGGCATCACGCGCGGGACGGGGAGGGCGGAAATCGTGCGCGCGACGATCGAATCGATCGCCTACCAGACGCGCGATGTGATTGACGCGATGCAGCGGGACACGGGGAGGCGCCTCGCGGAGCTGCGCGTCGACGGGGGTGCAGCGGCGAATGACCTCCTGATGCAGTTCCAGTCGGACATCCTCGGCACGACGATCGACCGGCCGCGGGAGGTGGAGGTCACGGCGCTAGGGGCAGCCTACCTCGCGGGGATCGGCGTGGGACTCTGGAAGGGGCCCTCGGAGCTGGGCCGCCTTCGCCGAACCGACCGCCGGTTCGAGCCTTCCATGCCGAAGGCGGAGCGCGAGAAACGGTACGACGGCTGGAGGGACGCGGTGTCGCGGGTGAGGACGACTCGCTAGGCACGAGGCTTGCTGCGCGAATCCCTTCCGCCGGACGGGGCGTTTTCCTAGAATCTGCCGCCCATTGAGGGGGAGTGAGCATGAGACGCGCGCGCATCCTGGGCACGGGGAGCTGCCTTCCGCAGCGGGTGGTGACGAACGCGGAGCTGGCCACGAGGCTGACCACGAGCGACGAGTGGATCCAGCAGCGGACGGGGGTGAAGGAGAGGCGCTACGTCGACGATGGGATCGGCCCGAGCGACCTCGCGCTCACGGCGACGAACCGGGCGCTCGACGCGGCTGGCCTGAAGGCCTCCGACATCGACTTCATCATCCTCGCGACGCAGACCGCGGAACACGAGTTCCCCGGGACGGCGTGCTTCCTGCAGAAGAAGCTGGGGAACTCCGGCGTGGGGGCCCTGGACGTGCGCGACCAGTGCACGGGGTTCCTCTATGGGCTGTCGATCGCGGAGGCGTTCGTCCAGCTCGGGAAGTACAAGCGGGTGCTCGTCGTGGGAACCGAGGTGCACTCGACGGGGCTGGACTTCAGCGACCGGAGCCGACACATCACGGTGCTCTTCGGGGACGGCGCAGGGGCGGTGATCGTGGGCGAATCGGAGAGCGCGGACCGCGGGATCCTCTCGACGCACCTGCACGCGGACGGGAAGTTCGCGGAGGAGCTGTGGGTGCCGGCGCCTGGGAGCATCTACCCGGGGCGGATCACGCACAAGCTGCTCGACGAGGGGATGCACTACCCGTTCATGAACGGGAAGGCGGTCTTCGTCGAGGCGGTGACGCAGATGATCGCCGTCTCGAAGGAGGCGCTCGCGGCGAACGGCCTGACGCCCGCGGACGTGACGCACTTCGTCCCGCACCAGGCGAACCTGCGGATCAACGAGTCGGTGGCACAGAGGCTGGGGATCCCGTCGGAGCGGTGCGACTCGTCGATCACGCGCTACGGCAACTGCGCGGCGGCGAGCGTCCCGATCGCGTTCGACGAGCGGGTGAGGTCGGGGGCGGTGAAGGAGGGGGACATCGTGCTGATGGCGACGTTCGCGGCGGGCTTCACCTGGGGCGCCGCCGTGATGCGCTGGTAGCCTTCCTCTTGCCGTTGCGAGAGGGCTTGAGCCTGCCCTCCTTCCCCATCCTCGCGATGGCCTTGTCGGCCAGGGCCCACTGGCGCTGGATGTCGAGGTCGGTGGGCCTTTGATGCCCGACGGGAATGACCTTGACCCCAGCCTCGGCGAGAACCTCGTACCAGACCTCGTATGGCGGTTTCCTGGCCTTCATCATCGCACCTCACACCCTCGCGATCACCAGCTTGCCTCCGATGATAGCCCCCACGGCCTCCTGACGCAATGCGCGTCCCATGGCGAGGAGAAGAGCCCTCAGGCGCGCCAACGCCGCCCGATACGAGCGGTGCCTCATGTGCACCCACGCTTCGATGACCGTGACGCGATCCCAGGCAATCCCATCCGACCCCATCCAGGCCCCGACGCCGCGACCGAGGGCCGTGGCGCCCTCGAGCTCCTCAGCGCAGAATCGGAGGATCCTGATGACCCAGCGGTCGTGCAGGTCCACCGGGATGGTCTTCGATCGGCGGTCGCCCTCAGGGACGAACAGCTCGATGCGGTCGTAGTCGGGTCCCATCTTGCTACACCTCCACACGGTGAGTGGAGAGGGCAGCACATCGCATGCCACCTCGGCCTGATTCCCACAACCCACACGCAACCTGCGTGTTGTGGGAATCGAGGCCCAGACAAGGCCCAGTGTGAGTGCTGGAATTCACCTCGGTGCCGATCGTGCAGTGGGGTGAATTCCAGCACTCACATTACCTACCGAGGCCCTCCCGCGAATTGGAGGAAGGATGTTCGGGGTCTCCCGGTCAATCGTCGCCCGACGATGGACTCTCCCCCTCTTCTTCCTGTGGGGAAAGCTCCTGGTCGTCGCCTTCGGGTTTCTCGGTTTTCTGGCTCACGCGTTCGACTCCCCCCCCATGCCGCCGCTACGGGGCTTCGGCTTGAACTGTGACTACCTGCTCTGGCTGGAGGGGTGGGGAGTCACCCTGCTGGCCTCAGCCGCAATCGCGTCGCTCCTCCGCGCACGACTGGAGCGCATGCGTGGGCTTTCCCCGCGAATACGCGGGGTCTTCTGGACCTGCATCGGTGGCATTGAGACTGCGGGCGTTGCCGCGTGGGCATTCGTGGTCTGGCTCTACGTCGCACCGTACTCTTTTCCAGCGCGCTGATGGCCAGGGCCCCTGTACCCGGATGGGTACGGCGCAGAGCGAGACGCCATCGTCGCCTGGATGCTCCTGGGGCTGGCGCAAGGCGTTCTCTCGTGCTTTCTGCGCCCGCGACAGGCCTCGGGACCGGCGCGCCCTCGACCATCCGACCCCGTGGCGGGGGCACTCCTCCGCGTGGAGGTCCTGCGAGTGATCCTAGCAGTCCTCGCAGCGACGGCCTTCTTCCTGCCATGGACCCCGGTAACCGAGCGGTTGTGGGCGAGGAGGTCCGTTGGAGCGCCGACGGGCGAGCCCGTGGTCGGCTTGGAACTCATGAGCTCCCCCGAGGGGCCAGAGTGCTTCTGGGCCTGGATGATGTCGCTCCCGGTCCTATGCCTCGGCATCGACTCGACCCGCGGGTTCGCCCTCCGCGCCCGCGGGCAGGAGAATCACGTGGACAGGGCCGAGGCGGCGCTGCCGCTTCTTCCTCGTCTTGGGCTGGCGCTCGCAGCGGCGTACCTGGGGTGGAGGTGCCTGTCGTCGATCTCACGCAGCGAGCCCTGGGGTGCGGGGCTCTACCTGACCGTGGCGGCAGGAGTGTCGCTCGTCCTCATCGATACAATCTACGCCCCGGCGTCTGTCGGGCTGGCCCTCTGGGAGCGTGCCGATCGCGTTCGATGAGCGGGTGGGGTCGGTGGCGATCAAGGAGGGGGACATCGTCCTGATGGCGACGATCGCGGCGGGCTTCACTTGGGGCGCCGCCGTGATGCGCTGGTAGCGGAGCGGCGCGGCTTCGGCGCCGGCGCCTTCGAGGACCCTGCCCGCGCCGGGGCCTTCCTGCGGCCGTTCTCGCCAGAGCCTATCCCCTGCACCGCGTCCTGCGGACAGTAGACGCGATACCCTTTCGCTTCGGCCAGTTCCTTGAAGATCTGGCCCAGGCTCTTTCTTCTCATCGCTCCACCTCGCAGTCGATGACGTACAGCTCCGGGCCGATGGTACATGCCACGGCCTTCTGGTGCAAGGCGCGTCCCATGGCCACCATCGCCTCGTGAAGGGCATCGAGCTTCTGCTGGACCTCTCGGCCGGATCGGCGCATCCAGACCTCGATCACGGTGATTCGGTCCCAGTGGATGCGCTTGCCCGCCTCCCACGCCCCGACGCCGCGGCCATAGGCCGTCGCGCCGCCGAAGAGCTTCGTGCACGTCCTCATGAGGCGGATGACCCAGCGGTCGTGCAGGTCGACGGGCGTAGTCTTGGAGCGTCGGTTCCCCTCGGGGACAAACAGTTCGATCCGATCGTAGTCGGGTCCCATCTTGCTACACCTCCACACGACGGAGAGAGAGTGCAGCACGCAACATGCCACATCGGCCAGATTCCCACAACCCACACGCAGCCTGCGTGTTGTGGGAATCGAGGCCCAGACAAGGCCGAGTGTGAGTGCTGGAATTCACTACGGTGCCGATCCTGCAGTGGGGTGAATTCCAGCAGTTCCTGAGGATCAGGTTCGACATGCTCGGCGTCTCGCGTTCGGCCGTGAACCGGCGATGGAGGCTCCCCGTCCTTGCAGCGTGGAGCAAGCTGGGAGCTGCGGCCGTTGGACTCTCCGTCTGCCTCGGACGTCTCCCCACCGATCTTGGTCTCACCGCATCCGAGGAGCGGCCATTCGCGGTCACACCCACGCCACTCGGCCTGATGGAGTCGTGGGGGGCCTTCCTCCTCGTCGTGTCCGCAATCGTCTCACTCTACCGAATCCGCGGGGAGCGGCGGAGAGGACTGTCACCGCCCCTGCGGTGGCCCTATGCGGCGTGTCTCGGGGGACTGGAAGCCTTGGGAGCTGCTGCCTGGACCTCCGTCGCTTGGGACCGAGCAGCGAAGTCGTACATCCCATCCCACTGAGGGGCGGAGGCGCTCTACGCGGTCGGGTACCGCGCCGAAATCCTGGCCATCGGCGCCTGGATGACCCTCGCCCTTGCGGGGGCGATCCTGCCAAGGGTTGTGAACCCTGGTCCAGGCGCGCGACGAACGGGCGACCGCTTGGGGACTCCGATGTTGCGACTCAGCGCACGGGCGGAGCGGGTGCGCCTCGCCCTCGCCGTGATCGCTGTCTGGAGTTGCGTCTACCCCTGGGCGCCCGAAGCACCCTTGGAGGAGCAGTGGCAGCTCGAACACTGCCTTCCTCGGGACCTGGTCGAATTGGAGCCCCCGGGCTCCGTGCACGCGAGCGCGGGCTTCGGAGTCTGGCGCGCATCGATCCCACTCCTGGGCGTCTGCCTGCTGAGCGCCTGCGCGATATCACCGCGACTGACACGACATTTCGGCGACCATGGGGGCGCAGGCCTGGGCTTCGGAGTATCCGCGGGGCTGACTCCAGCAATCGCGCTGCTCTGCCTCTGGGGCTCGTCTCTTCAGCGGCTTGCAACCGCCGAGCCCTGGGGGATGGGTGCCTACGCGGGCGCGGTCGCCCTCGCCTTGTTCGCGTCGTTCGAACTCGTGCTCGTCACCATGAGGCTCGTGTGGGCGCAATCGCGCCGCTGGCGGAGTTCACCCCTCGAACGCCAGCGGTGAGACGTGAAGCCCCTCACGTCGCGGCACGAGTCCGACACGCACACTGACTAGCAGCCTCGGCGGCGAGCGCGATGGAGTCCATCCCAGGGCGGAAGTCCACGTGGCTCACTTCGGCGAAGGAGGCCCATCGAGGATCGACCGGGCCTCTTCCGCGCCGCGCCAGCCCGCCGGGGCTCGGTCCAGGGCGCGGCGCGCGGCCCGGCGCGCCTCGTCCGCGCGGCCCAACGCGCGGAAGAGCCTTGCCTGGGAGAGCGGCAGGTCGGGGTCCGTCGCGTCGCGCCCCTCCGCCTCCGCGTAGTCGGCGATCGCCCCCTCCCGGTTCCCGCGCTCCCCCCGCACGATCGCTCGCATCGTCCACGGCGCCGGGCTCGTCGGGTCGAGCTTCACCAGCTCGTCGAGGTCCTTCTCGGACTCCTCCAACCGACCCGTCTGGAGACGCGCATTGGCCCGGCCCATCCGATAGCCGGGTTCCTTCGGCTCCAGCTCGATGGCCCGCGAGAACGCCTCGGCCGCCCTCGCCCAGTCCCCCTTCTTGCCGAGGAGCGACCCGAGATACCCCCACACCTGACGGTCCTTCGGGTCCCGCTCGACCACCTGGCGATAGTGCTCGATTGCGAGGTCGGTTCGCCCAAGCTCCAGCTCCACCCTCGCCAGCCGCCCCCACAGCTCGGCGTCGTGCGGCCAGATCCCGACGGCGCGGCCGTAGTCCTCCGCCGCCCCCTCGCGCTTCCCCTGCGCGTGGCGCACGGAGCCGCGATGCCCCAGGCTCCACCACTGCTCCGGGAACGCCGCGATGACGCGATCGAGCACGGCCTCCGCGTCCGCGTGCCTCCCGCGCGCCGAGTGGCACGCCGCCAGCGCGTCCAGGAGCCGCGGGTCGGTCTCCCATCGCAGGAGGGCCTCCTCGGCGACCGCGGCCGCCCTGTCGACGTCCCGGAGCTGGAGGAAGTAAAGCGACACGAGAGTCGAGTACGCCCGATGCTCCACCTCGGAGAGCAGCCGAGGCCCCCCGTCCGAGGGGCGGGCCGCGGAGGCGGGGACGCCGAGCTCGGCCAGGTGGCGGAGCGCCGCCTTCTCGTCCTTCCGCCACATCGCAATGTCCGCCGCCACGAGCGCGAACACGCCGCGCTCGAACGGCCCCGCGTCGCCGGCCCCGGTGCGCGCGGCCGCCAGCGCGCCCTCGAGGCTGCGGAGGGTCCGCGCCATCTCCGCGTCCTCTTCCCCGATCGTGGGCCTCTGGTCGCTCCACCTCCAGCCCCCCGGCAATGCGCGGTTCGCCACCGGATCGGTGAGCAGCAGCAGATAGTAGTAGAGCGCGTGCGCCTCGTGCGGGTCTAGCGCGAGGGCGGACCCGACTTCGCGCAGGCTCTCTTGCCTGGGGGCACCGCCCTCGGTCCTCGAGGAGCCGTGGTACAGCGCCCCGCCCAGCAGGGCGTGCGCGCGTGCGTCCTTCGGAAACCTCGAGACGGCCTCCCGTCCGAGGGCGAGCGCGCGACGGCGCTCGGCTTCCGCGGCCTGAGGCCTGCCGTGCGTGAACTGCCAGTGAGTCTGGGCCAGCGCCTGCCACCCCTCGTCGAGATAGGGCTGGGCGGCCGCGCGTTCCTCCAGGGCCTCCTTGAGCGCCCGTGAGCGGTCCCAGGACCGGTAGAGCGGGATGGCGAGGGCGCCGGCCGTGAGGAGGACCGCCGCACCGACCCCGACGAGGACCCGCCGCTTCCTCGTCCACCGGATTGCGCGTTCGACTGCGGACGGGGCGTGCGCCGACACGGGCTCGCCGCGGAGGAACCGCTCCAGGTCCTCGGAGAGCCCCGCCGCGTCCGCGTACCTGCGCGAGGGGGACTTCTCCAGCGCCTTGAGGCAGACGGCGTCCAGCGCGCGAGGGACCATCGACGCGGACCGCGCCGCCTCGTGCCCCGAGGGCGGGGGAGGGTCCCATTCCGCGATGCGCTTCAGCGTCTCGACGACGCCCTCCGCCTCGAACGGGTTCTTCCCGGCGAGGACCTCGTAGAGGAGGACCCCGAGCGAGAACACGTCGCTCGCAGCCGTGACGTCGCGCGACCGCCCGGTCGCCTGCTCGGGCGACATGTACGACGGCGTCCCCAACACGGCTCCGCTCGCCGTCTGGCCCGGGGAGGGGACCTCGGTCGCCTCGCGGACGAGGCCGAAGTCGGTCACGCGCGGCAAGCCCGCGCGGTCGACGAGGACGTTCGAAGGCTTGAGGTCGCGGTGCACGAGCCCCTGCGAGTGGAGGTGCGCGACGGCGCGAGCCACCTCGGCGACGAGCCTCACCTCGTCACGGAGCCGCGCGTACGCCGATGGATCGCCTCGGCGCTTCGCGGCGGCGGTCCCCGCGAGGGCCTCGGACAGGCTGCGTCCGTCGACCAGTTCCATGGTGAAGAACGGCTCGCCGTCGACCTCTCCGAAGTCGTGGACCGCGACGACGCCCGGGTGCCTCACTCGGGCCGCGGCCTGGGCCTCGCGGAGGAAGCGGGCGACGAGCGACGGGTCGTCCCCCTTCATCCGCTTGAGGGCGACCTCGCGGCCGAGCGTAGGGTCCCAGGCGCGGTAGACGACGCCCATCCCTCCGCGCCCGAGCTCCGCGACGATGCGGTAGCGGCCAAAGGCCTCACGCGAGGCGATGGGTCCCCCCGCGGTGGCGGGGAGGGTGGCCGTCTCGCCGCGCTCGCGGACGACCTGTTCCCAGGCCGTGCGGAAGGCGGCGAGGTCGATCGACGGCGTGGTGACGCCGTTCGCGGTCGCCTCGGCGCCCAGGCGGCGATAGGTCTCCCTCAGCGCCTCGGCGTGGTCCGCGGAGAGGCTCCCCTCGCGCACCGCGGCGTCGAGCGGCTCGGAGGCCGAGAGGACCCGCGTCGCGGCCTCGGACGGGACAAGGCCGAGCGTGGCGGCCAGGGAAACGAGCGTGCTGTCGCCCTCCATCGCCTTTTTACCGCGCGAAGGCCCTCATCTCGTCCCTCCACTCCTCCTCGGTCGAGCAGTAGGAGCGGACCTCGTCGCCAAGGAGCTCCTTCAGCCTCGTTTTCGCGAGGTGAACGTCGTTCGTCACGTCGCTCTCCTTGCGTCCGAGCCGCTCGGCGGCGTCGCGATAGGACAGTCCATCGTACTGCGTGAGGCGGATGGCGTCGAAGCGAGAAGAGCCCCTGGCGGAGCACTCATCGCGCAGGCGCTCGAGCGCGCGGGAGAGGAGCCCTTGCGCCCAGAGCCGATCGAACTCGTCCTGCTCGACGGGGGCGGCGGGCTCGAGCCCCTCGAACGCGGACTCGCCTGGACGGAGCGGCACCGGGTCGCGGCCTCCGCCCCGCTTGAGGGCGTTCTCGCGTTCCCAATGGTCGGCGAGAGTGCGGCGCGTGACGGTGAAGAGGAGGTCGCGGAACCGCCCGCGTTCCGAGTCGGCCTTCCTGAGGAACTCCTCGCGCGAGATGCGCACGAGGACCTCCTGGGCGACGTCCTCGGCGTCGCTCTCGGGGCAACCGCGGCGGCGCAGGAAGGAGACCACGAGCGAGCGGTACCGCGCGATGAGGGCGTTCAACCGCTCGCGGTCGCCCCCTGCGGCGTCTCGGATCTGCGACCAGATCGTGCTTGGAGTGAGTTCCTCCGCCATCCGAGGTCCTCCCGTAGCCGGGATGGTAGCAGCGCCCCGACGGAATGGGAAGAGGCGGTCGGCGGGGTCACCATGCCCGCGCAGACGGGTCGGGGAAGGCCTCGGCAGGCCTGCGGCGCGGCGCCAGGAGGCGTACGGTGCGACGCACCTCCTCCGCAAACCGACGGTCTGCGCCGCGCGACGAGAGGCGATCGAGGAGGTCCCATGCCTCAGGGGTCTCCATCCACACGAGCACAACGATTGCACGGCGCTGTCGGAGCGCCTCGGTCTTTGCGTCCGGTGCCGGGATCCCGTCCAGGACCATCCGGGCGCGCGCGCGGACCTCCGGCGACGGAGACTCGCGCGCCAGCCTCTCCATCACGGGAGCGACCTCCTCGCCCCGCGCGCGGAGGGCCTCCGTCGCGGCCTCCCTCTCCGCGGGGGCTTCGGAGTCGAGGCGGGCCACGAGCCCGGCGAGCCAGGGAGACCGCGCCGCCTGGAGCCGCTCCGCGAGGAAGGGCAGCGAGTCGCGGGGTGAGGCGGCCAGGCGCAGTGCCGCGCCCCACGCCAGCAACTCCGAGCCCAGGTCGCGCCAGGCCTCCTCCGGCTTGGGGCAGGCGACCTCGACCGATGCCGGTCGGAACGCATCTCCGGGGCTGGGCCAGACGTCCAGCGACCCGTCGGCACGGCCGAGCGCGACGAGCCTCCCGTCGTCGGAGACTGCGAGACAGCGGACCGGGACTGGAGGGGTGACGAGGGAGGCGCGCACTTCGCATGTGCGCAGGTCGGTCCAACGGACCGCCCCGTCCCCTCCCGCCGAGATCACCGTGCGCTCCATTGGTCGGTAGAGCACCGCTCGCGCTGGGCCGACATGGAGCGGAGGTGTGAGCGTGGACATCCCCGTGGCCTCCTCGGCGATTTCGAGTCTCGCCTCGAAATCGGCGCGCACGGAGATCCCCTCGACGACCGGCACCGTCATCACCGCCCCCGCCAGCGGCCTGGACGGGTCGCGCCGGCTCTCCTCGATCTCCGCGCCGGTGAGGGCCCTGACAGGCCCGGGGGGCAGCGTCCACCCCATCAGGCCCCCCTGGGTGCCGAGCGCGAAGACCCGGTCCCGCACGGCGTCGAACCCCACCCATTCGGTCGGTTCCCAGAGCCCGAGGCACTCCTGGAGCATCTCGCCGGTCCGGACGTCCCGGATTTGGACGCCGTGCCCCTTTCCGCCGAGGGCCAGGAGCCGTCGACCCGGATCAAGGGCGATGGCGCGCACCGGCCTGTCCATCGCCGCGAGCGTGAGCAAGTTCCGCCCCGTCGAGACCTCCCAGACACAGACGCGGCCATCGACCCCGCCCGACGCAAGGACGGCACCGTCGGAGGAGAAGATGGCGCACGACACCTCGGCGCAATGGCCTACGCAGGCGGGCTCGGGGCCCCGAGCGTCCATCGGCTCGGCCACGATCGGTCCGCTCCCCGTCGAGGTCCACAGGAGCCGCGAGCGGGTGTCCACGCGTCCCAGGATCCTGGCGTGAGTCGTGGAGGCCTCGCGGAGGGGCAGTCCGTCGATCATGCTCGTCTCCCGCCAGCCATCCTCGCAGAGCGAGAGGGCGGACCCGCCCTCTCCGAGGACTCCGACGTCGAGGATGGCCGCCCTGTGCCTCCAGGACGTCCAGCGGGGCTGCCCATGCTCGATGTCCCATAGCGTCAGCCTGCCCCGCGCGTTCGCCGAGAGGAGGCCGCCGCCGTCGGCCGTGAAGGCGAGGGCGGAGAGCCCCTGCTCGCGGTAGACGCCGAGCGGGCTGCCGTTCCGCAGGTCCCACACCCGCACGTCACCGGGCTGTCCCGCGGCGGCGAGCCTGGCGCCGTCCGCGCTGATCGCGAGGCGGCAGGTTCCGCGCTCCGGAAGCTGGAGTGTCCGCAGCACATCGCCGGAGGTCAGCGACCGGAGCTGAACGAGACCGCCGGTCGAGGCGCAGACCAGGGCCTGATCCGCAGGATCGAACCGCATGGCACAGATGGGGTCCGTCTCGGTGTCCAGGTCGCGGACGGATGTGCCGCTCGCCGCATCCCAGAGTCGTACTCCCGGGTCGTAGGAGCTCGACGCGAGCACGGCGCCGTCGTGGGAGAACTCGAGCGCCAGCACAAGCCGCAGGTGGGCGTCCGCCCGCCTCCAGACGATCTCGCCGGTGTCGGTCGCGAACACCCAGACGGAGCCGTCGAACGCCCCCGACGCGATCCGCCGGCCGTCCGGAGAGACGGCGAGGCACGTGGTCTGGCCGCCGGGTGTCGGGCGGGGGACGCCGCACTGGGACACTCTCGTCGCCGGCGATTCGGCGAGGAGGGCCCCGGCCATGAGGAGGAGCGGTACGGCGATCGTCGGGAGGGGATTCCATCGGCGGCGCATGTCGGCCTCCGAAGACTGGGGCTCCCCCGACAGTGCAAAGGCTACGGCGATCGGCCGGGCCCCGTCAAGTGGCGGCTTGTACGGACGGCAGGGATCGTCACTCCCGACGTGCACGTAGCCGCGTGAGGGCCTCTTCGGCCTCCTCCGCGGCTTGCGGGAACGGGGCGCGCCGCGCGAGGCCTTCCAGGAGTCCGCGCGCCGACGCGGTGTCGATCCACTCGAGGAGCTGGATCGCCCGGCGGCAGCGGGCCTCCTGCGGGGGCGGTCCCAGGAGCATCTGTCCCAGGATCTCCTGGATCCGCGCCGCAGCCTCGGGGGACGGCCCCTTCGCCAGGGCACGCTCCAGCTCGGTCCGAGCCCTCCTCCCCGATTCGATCAGGCGCCCCTGGGCCTCCTCCCGCGCCTCGACACCCTCGGCGTCGAGGTCCGCGATGATCGGGAGGAGGAAGCCGTCGTCCGGGGGGGCCTCGAAGAGCCGCTCCGCGAGGAAGGAGACTGCCTCGTCCCCCCGTCCCGCGAGGCGGGTGACGCCACGCCAGGCCCGAACCGCATGGTCGCTCGCCATGAGTTCCCAGAGGGTGTCGATGGAGTCCTCGGAGGGAGCCACATCCCCTGCGGGGAGCTTCCACACGGTCGCGCACCCGTCCGCGCCCCCCGTGACGACGGTCTCTCCGTCCGCGCCGAAGCACACGGCGCCGACTTTCGACTCGGCGGACAGTCGGGTCTCGCCGCTGTGCACGATGTCGTTCACAAGCACGAGGTCGTGCACAAGCGCGAGGCCGTCCGCTCCGACCGAGGCCACCAACCTCCCATTCGGGGAGAAGCAGACCGCCGTCACGGGCCCCGAGTGTGCGGAGATCACCTGCGCGCTCTGGCCGGTGAGGAGTTCCCACACCTGAACGGACCCGTTGTCGCAGCCGATGGCGAGCAGCCTGCCATCGGGGGAGAAGGAGATGGCGCCGGCCGGCCCGACACGGATCGAGATCGTGCGGATCGGCTTTGCGCAGGTGAGGTCCCAGAGCGTCACGGGTCGTCCCCGTTCGACCCTCTCTGAGCGGGAGAGGGCCAGGCGCTCCACGGAAGTATCCGCGGCCACGGCGAGGCACCTGCCATCCGGGGAAAAGCAGACGGCGCGTACTCCGAAGACTTGCAGCTCGATGTCGCCGATTGACGCGCCACTTCGCGCATCCAGGAGCTGGATTCCCAGTGCGGTCCAACCGACCGCGATGGTGGCTCCGTCGAGTGTGATCGCCGGGCATGAGATACGACCGCCATACGTATGGGTCCACTCCGACTTCTGGGCCAGGGTCGCATCCCAGACGCAGAGGCGACTGGCATTGCCCGAAACGCGCTGCAGCGCGAGGACGGAGCCATCCGTGGAAGCGGCGAAGTTTGCGATGTTGCCGATCCATCCATCAATGCCCTCCAGTTGCTCGCCGCTCTCGAGGTCCCACCGCCGCAGCGACCCGTCCTCCGCGCAGGTGAGCAGCGTCTTGCCATCCGAGGGGGCCGCGATCGAGACGATGCCTCCCCGCTGTGCCGCGGCGCTCAGGCCCTCGACGCCCGTGGAGGCGTCCCAGAGTCGAATCGTGCCATCGAGCGAACCGGTAGCCAGAGTCACTCCGTCGGGGCTGTAGGCGATCGCGTGGATCTCGCCGGCGCTCTCCACGAGGCGTCGGACCGAGCTGCCGGTCTGCGCGTCCCAGAGCTGGATCACGCCGTCAGGCCCCGCCGTCACAATGATGGAGCCGTCCGGGTGCCAGGCGGCGCAGGTCGCCTTCGTCGAACCGTCCAGCTTGAAGGCCTCCGCGGGCTCGTCGAACTTCCAGATCCTCCCCGCGCCCTCCAGGCTGAGGGAGAAGAAGCGGCGCCGATCGCACGAGGCCGCGACGAAGAAGACTGAGGCGTCTGAGATGTTGCCAGGGGCCAGATCCGCGCCCGTCTCCGCGTCGATCCTGTGGAGCCCGCGTCCGCCGGTCGCGCAGACGACGGTCCGACCGTCGGCGCACCAGGCCAGGCGCCAGTAGAACGGGCTGTCCCCATGCGCCGAGAGGGCCTCCGCGCCTTCCCCGAGGTCCCAGGTACGGAGCCTCCCGCCCCTGCCCCCGCTCGCAAGGGCCTTCCCGTCCGGACGGAACGCGACGCTGAGCACCTCCGCATCCTCGTGGTTGAGCGTGAATCGCGCGAGGCCGCTTTCCACGTCCCACACGCGGACGGTCTTGTCCACGCCCCCCGAGGCGACGAGGTCCCCCTGCGGCGAGAACGCGACGCAGAGGGTCCCGCCCTCGTGGCCGGCGAACCTCCGGACCTCCCGTCCCGATTTCGCGTCCCAGAGCCGGATCGTGGAGTCCCCGGCGGATGCGATGAGCCTGCCGTCCGGTGAATACGCCAGTGCGGTGACGGGGCAGGGGAGGCGGAGCCTCGTGGTCCCCATCCGGGCGATCGCGCCCTCGGGGAGCGGGTCGCCGTAGAAGTCCCTCCGCGGCGCCTCGGCGAGCGCGCTTGCGCAGAGGAGCAGCACCGTGACGGCCGTGCGCATGGACGGATCATAGCACACGGGCGGGTCCCAGGAATGGGAAGAGGCGGCCTCCCCGCGTGGAGAAGGCCGCCTCCGGGTCCTGCGATTCGACCAGCTACTCGGTGACCTCCCAGGCCGTGCCGTCGATGACGACGATCACGCGGTTCCCGAGCGCCAGGTACTTGCCGATCCCCGTCACCGTCGAGAGCAGGTCGAAGTACTCGTCGCTCATGTACTTCACCTTCTTCGTCTCCACGCCGGCCTTGAACGTGCTGTCCGCCCACAGGCCGTCGGCGAGGTAGAAGGTCTTGTCGGCGACCACCTTCATGATTCTGTCGACGCCCGCCATCTGCCTCTTCTTCTCGTCCTTGTCGCCGAAGAAGTAGCCC
>CAZYRM010000041.1:0-42690 GCA_964649705.1 uncultured Planctomycetia bacterium | reverse complement strand
AGGAGGTCTCGCCGGAGGCGCGGCAGAAGTACCTGGACGCCTGGGACGAGCGCGACGCGCACCGTCCCCGGAGCACGTGGTGGGTATATGACGGCCCCTTCATCGGCTTCCGCGTGGCGCGCTCGGAGTAGCGTCCGCCTGTGCGCGGCGCTCGCCGGCGCTCTGCTCCTGGGGTGCGCGTCGGCGCCTCGCGGGATGGCGCTGGCCCGCTACGAGTTCGCGGAGGTCCACATGGGGACCTCTGCGCGCGTGATCGTCTACTCGGCCACGCCCGACGATGCGGAGCGAGCATCGAGGGCGGCGTACGCGGAGGTCGCCGCGGTGGACGCGGCGATGAGCGACTGGAGCGAGACGAGCGAGCTGTCTCGACTCAATCGCGAGGGAGTCCTCGTCGTATCGCCGCCGCTCTTCGAGGTGATCGATGCCGCCGTCCGGTTCGCCCGCCTGACCGACGGTGCGTTCGACCCGACGGTGGGACCCGTGACGGCGCTCTGGCGCCGCGGCGAGGCCCCCTCCCCCACGGACCTGGAAGAGGCGCGCAGGCTCGTCGACTGGCGGCGTGTGAGCGGCGATCCTGCGACGAGGCGCGTGGTCCTGCGGCCTGGGACGCGGATCGACCTGGGCGGGATCGCCAAGGGGTACGCCGCCGAGCGCGCCCTGCGCGCGATCGGCGACATGCCGGCGATGGTGGAGCTCGGAGGCGACCTCGCCCTCGGCGCCCCGCCGCCGGGCGGAGACGGCTGGCGCATCGCGCTCGTCGACGGACGCGCGCTCACCGTCTCGCGGTGCCACGTGTCGACCTCCGGCGACATGGAACGGCACCTCGACGCGGACGGCGTGCGCTACTCGCACATCGTCGACCCCGCGACCGGCATCGGCCTGGTCGGATCGCCCGTCGTGCTGGTCCTTGCCTGCGAGGGGATGACCGCGGACGTCCTCTCGACGGCCGCCTCGGTCGGGGGGCTCGGCGAGGTCGGCGGATGGGAGGGTGCCGAGGGGATCGCGATCCACCCCGACGGGCGGGTCGAGGAAACGCCCGGATTCCGACGACTCCTGGTGAGGTGACCCACATGCTGGGCCGAGTCATTGCCGGCATCGCCGCAGCCCTGCTCCTCCCGGTCACGCTTGCCGATATCGAAGTGACTGACCGGGGCCACCACCTGGGTGACAGCGACGTCCAGGGGTGGAATGAGGCCCACGAGCCCGAGGGGGAACGGCTGGAAGTGACGTTCCAGGCGCGCGCGGGGGCGGCATCGATCGAGCTGGGCCAGCGTGATGTCAGCGACGAGTGGAGGGTGAGCATTAACGGCAAGACCGTCGGCCTGCTCGAGAGGACGAAGGGACAATTCACCCACTACCTCGACGTGGCACAGGGAGTCCTGCTCGACGGCGAAAACACACTCACAGTCGCGCCTCGGGCGGTGGGCGACGACATCGTGGTGGGGCCAATCCGCCTGATCGAATCACCGCTCGGCGAGGTGCTCCACTTGGGGCAGGTCGTCGTGAAGGTCTCGGACGCCGACTCCAAGTGCCCGGTCCCCGCGCGCATCACGGTGGCGACGCCCGAAGGGAAGCTCGTCGCGCTCTACAACGCTGCGCAGGGGTTGACGGCCGTGCGCATCGGTACGATGTATACCCTTGGCGCGGGAGACGCATTCGAGGTCCCCGAGGGCGAGTACGTCGTCTACGCGACGCGCGGGATGGAGTGGGGAATGCCCCAGGCGAGCGTGCGCGTCGCGCGGGGGAGCGAGCAGGTCGTCGAGCTCTCGATCGCGCGCGAGGTCGACACGACCGGGTTCATCGCGGCCGATACGCACATCCACACGTACACCTACAGCGGGCACGGCAACGCGACCATCTGGGAGAGGATGATCACGCTCGCCGGCGAGGGGGTCGAGTTGGCGATCGCGACGGACCACAACCACCAGACCGACTACTCTCCGGTGCAGGACGAACTGGAGGTGAACCCGTTCTTCAGGGCGGTGACGGGCAACGAGGTCACCACGAAGAACGGCCACTTCAACGCCTTCCCGATGGACCCGGACGGCGCGCTCCCCGACCACACGCTGAAGGACTGGGTGAAACTCGTGGAGGACATCCGCGCGAAGGGGGCGAGGGTGGTGATCCTCAACCACCCCCACTGGCCGGACTTCGACCGCGGGCCGTTCGGCGTGCACGGATTCGAACCGTCCACGGGCGATCGCGCCTCGGGCACGCGCTACACGTTCGACTGCCTCGAGCTGGTGAACTCCACCACGGACGAGCCCGATCCGCTGGCGATCCTTGCCGACTGGATGGCGCTCCTGAACCGCGGCGAGCGCCTCACGGCGATCGGCAGCTCGGACTCGCACACGGTGGACGATCCGGTCGGCCAGGGACGGACGTACGTCCGCTGCTCCGACGACGAGCCCTCGGAGATCGACGTCGATGAGGCGTGTGAGGCGTTCCTGCGGGGTGACGTCTCGGTCAGCCTGGGGATCTTCGCGGACGTGGAGGTCGACGGGAAGCGGATGGGCGACCTGGTCGCGGTGCGGAAGCGGCCCCGGATCGAGCTCGCGCTCCGCATCGCCGCGCCGGGCTGGATCCGCCCGCGGAGGGTCGTAGTGTTCCTGAACGGGGAGATCGTCCACGACAATGCCGTCTCCACTCCCGAGAAGGGCCCCGTTGACCTGCGCCTGAAACTCCCGATTGAAGTCAGCCGCGGCGACGCGCACCTCGTTTGCGCTGCCGTCGGCGATGGCGTCAAGATGCCCGGGTGGCCGACGCTGAACGGATACACGCTCGCGGTGACGAACCCGGTCTTCCTCGACGTCGACGGGGATGGAAAGTACGCCTCGCCGCGCGACCAGGCCCGATCGGCGCTGGACGGGCTGGAGATCGACCCGGAGAAAATCGTGGTGGCGTGCAGGGCCGAGGGAGAGGCGGTCGGTTTGCAGATGCTGAGCGTCCTGCACGAAGAGCGCGGGTTCGACCTGGCGACCTTGCCGATCGATCCCGACGCGGGCTTCCCCGCCGAGCCGATGCGCCGCTACATCGAGTGGATCCGCCAGGCCGCGAAGCACGGCCACTCGCACTGAGCTCGAGCCCTACTTGCGCTGGCCGAAGCTCTCCTCCGTCATCCACTCGACCTTGCCGTCCGCCCGGAGCGCGAAGCGCCCGCGGTCGTGGTTCCCCGATGCGTCCCACAGGATGAGCCGCGAGTCGGGTGCCTTGTCGAGGTCGGTCCCCTCGGAGGCCCCCTCGTAGTTCGTCTGGGCGCCGTCCGCAGCGCAGCCGCAGGAGCACACGAGCACGTCCGCAGCGGGCTGCCCCGACTCCTTCGCGAGGAGCAAGACCAGCTCCTTGCCCCTCTCCTTCGGGGCCTTCTTGTTCCGCGACTTGTACCCCGTCCAGGCCTTGGCGAGGGTCATCAAGCGCTTCTGGCACTCCTGCTTCCACTGGTCCTTGCGGTGAGTGACGAGGAGCGCGGCCTCGATCCGCCACGCGCCGTTCGCTTCCCACAGGGGGAGCGTGATGGCCTTTCCGAACAGCTTGAACGCGCACTTGCGACGGTCCTTGGTGGCCAGTTCGACACGAAGGGAGGTCGCCGCGACGCTCGACAGGACCCTGGCCGTCATCTCTTCCGCGCTCGGCGCGTCGCCGCGCGCGAGGACCTCGGCGTGAGCCTGGTCGGTGACGCTCGCCGCGATGAGGTTCGGGTCATGCGCGGCGACGCCGAGGAGGAATCGGCGGCAGACGCCCTCGGGGGAGTCCGGAAACTTCGGCGGCGCCCAGTCAATCTTCGCGTTGCACTTCGCGCACTCGCCCGCCTGCCACGAGAGGTCGGCCTTGCACCCCGAGCAGTGCGGCTTCAGCCGCTGCAGGTCCCAGGCGACCTCCTCCGCGGAGACGGCCACGGGGACGAGCGAAAGTGCCATCGCCAGGGCGACGCACCAGGGTGACATGAGTGCGCGCACGAGCCTGCCTCCTCCCGAACGAGGGCAAGGCTATTCTGCGCCAGGCTCCGACCGCAAGAAATGTCGCGCGGCGGCTACTTCCCGTCCGTCGAGGTGACGACGCCGTCGCCGTTCACGTCGAGGCGGGCGAAGGAGGTCTCGGGGCCGCCGAACTCCTCGAGCGTCACGCGGCCGTCCGTGTTCTTGTCGAACCGCTGCACGAAGTCGGCGGGGCCGGTGGTCCCGCCGCGCTTCGCGGCCGCCTGCATGAACTTCGCGATCTCGTCGCGCGTGAGGTTCTCGTCCTTGTCCGTGTCGACGCGGTCGAAAATCTGCGCGGGGCCCGTGTACTCCGCGCGCGCGATCATCCCGTCCTTGTCCTTGTCGAAGCGCTCCATGAAGCCGTCGATGTCCTTCTCGGGGTCGCCCGATCCGCCTCCCTGGAGCGCAGCGTTCGGGTCCGCCTCCTGCTTGGAGATCGCCCCGTCCTTGTCCTCGTCCGCCTTGTTCATGACCACCTTCGGGACGGTGAACTCCTCGAACGACACCTTCCCGTCCTTGTCCCGGTCGAGCATGAGCAGCTTCTCGGCCTGGCCGCGCTTCCCCTCGGGGATGTTCGCGAAGTCGTCCAGCGTGATCGCGCCGTCGCCGTTCAGGTCGGAGCGGTCGAAGTAGTAGGTCCGCAGCTCGTCCCCCTTCAGCTTTCCGTCGCGGTCCTTGTCGTAGTCCTCGAAGACCAGGATCCGCGCCATCTGGCGCGCCCCGTTCCCGCCGTCCCCCTTTTTCTCCTTCTTCTCTTTCTTCTCCTTCTCGCCGTCCTGCGCGAAGGCGAAGGCCGAGAGGACCAGAAGCACGATCAGGCTACTTCTCATCGCTGCCATCCTTCGACTTCTTGGTGTCCAGGGGGACGGAAAGCAGGCGGAGCAGCTCCTCGCGGTTGTAAAGCCGCGCCCCCTCGTGGGAGACATCCTTGAGCTGCTTCCCGTCAAAATCCACGAGCTGGTCGAGCGGCATCTCCTCAAACGCCGTCGCGCTCCCGCCGGGCACGGCGAGCCGCGCGAGCGCCACCGGCGTCCCCGCCTTCGAGACGTCCATCACGATCGTGCCCCGCGCGTTCGAGACGAACGCCACGTAGGCCAGGATCGGGACCTGGTAGACGCTCGCCAGGTCGATCCGCGCGCACCCCGGCGGGGACTGGACCCTTCCCAGCGCCTGCGGAGCCATCGGGTCGTTCACGTTCACCGCGAGGAACGCCCCGAGCGGATTGGCGTCGGGCCGCGTCACCGTCAGCGTCAGGTAGACGTAGTCGTTCTCCTCGCTCGGGACCTTTCCACCCTCCGTGCCGATGTCGAAGACCGTCCGGAACGCGACGCCGTCGATCGACGTCGTCGCCCCCTGCCCCCCGCGCCGCGACGGGTCGAACTCCCCGATGACTTTGGCTCGCCTCGGCTCCATCACGTCCACGATCCGCAGCCCGGACGCCCCCGCCGCGACGTAGGCCAGCTTCCGCGGGGTGGTCCGCCCGGAGTCGCCCTCGGGGTCGGGCGTGCTCGCCTGGAAGTGGACCACGAGGTCCTTCGCGTCGTCCGGCTCCCCGCCGAGCGCCACGGCCGCCAGCTTCTGCGGGTTCGCCGGGTCGGACAGGTCCACGATCGCCAGCCCCCCGGCGCCATCCGCGACGTAGGCCGTGAACCCGAGCACGCGCACGCGGCGCGCGTCGTCGGTGTCGACGGTCCCCTCGGCGACGGCCTTCTTCGGGTCGGAGACGTCGAAGAGCTTCAGCCCGTCCGCGCCATCCGCGACGACGAGGTGCCTCCCGACGAGGCAGACGTCCTTTGCGTCCGTGGTCGCGATCCGCGCGACTTCCTTCGGGAAGACCGGGTTCCTCACGTCCGCAACGACCACGCCGTTCCCCCCGCACGCGGCGAAGACGTACTGCGCCCGCGCCGTGATCGAGTCGGTCCACACGGCCACCGACTGCGCCCCGCCGCGGATCACCAGCGTCGCTGAGGGGAGCGTCTTCTCGACGTTCTTCTTGTCGATGGCCACGACCTCGATCCCGCGCACGCCGGCGCAGAAGGCGAACTCCTTGGTCAGCCGGAAGTTCTCCGATCCCATCCCGAGCGCCGCGGGATTCCGGTGGCACTCGACGCACGACCTCGCCTCGGCGCGGTTCGTGTGGAGCTGGTGGTGGATGAGCGTCATCCCCGAGAGCCCCTCGGCCGTCTTCGGGCACTCCTGGTCCAGGACCAGCTTCCCGTCCTTGTCGTAGGCCGAGCAGACCGTCGAGAAGCCGACCATGTACGGCGCCGTGTACCCCTCGCTGTTCCAGCCGAGGTAGAAGTTCTTCCACGTCGAGAAGACCTTCTCCGTCGTATTGACGCGCCCGGGCGTGCGCTCACCCGAGATCAGGTCGAGCTGGGTGAACGAGGGGTTCCGGTCGAAGTGGAACCCGAAGAAGTTCACGCTCCACGAGGAGTGGCACGCATAGCACTCCAGGCCCCCGTTTTCCTTCAGGTGGTCGGAGTTCATCGCGCGCGCGGCCGCGGGGTTGTACTCGATGCTCTTCGGGTCGACGATGTTCTTCACCTGCGGGACGAGGTGCTCCTTCTGGTCGACCCTGCTCTTCAGGATGAACTTGTCCCCCTCCTGGCGGATGTGGTCGAGCACCGTGCCCCGCTGGCCCGTGAGCGTCGCGTAGGCCTTCGGCGTCCCGTGGCAGCTCTCGCACTCGACCTCGACGGCGTGCTCCATCGATCCGTATAGGTTTCCATCCCCCATCACGTCCGACATCGTGTGGCAGTCGATGCAGTGCATCCCCTTCTCGTGGTGGATGTCGGGGGGATTCACCTTCGGGTTCTTCATGTAGAAGACGCCGTTGAGGCGCGCGGAGGTCGTCCCGGGCACCTCGGGCCCCGCGGGGACGCCCGGCGGGAGCTGAGACAGGCCGCGGTAGTTCAGGCCGATCGGCGCGTCGCCGTAGTGGCAGTGAACGCACGTCCGCGTCGGAATTGCGCTCGTCATCTTGTGCTTCGTCGGGTGCCCAGGCTGAAACTTGTCGATCGTCGGGTCGCCGCTCTTGGACAACCCGTCGTCGGCGTACGTCACGTGGCACGCGGCGCACCCCTCGCTGCGGTAGTCGCCGTCCTGCCCCAGCCGTCCGCGCAGTCCCGTCCCCTTCGACCAGACGTGGCACCGCATGCACTGCTTGCGCTGGACGTCCTCGAAGTGGGAGGAGATCGTCTTCCCCGTCGCCGACTTCGGCGGAGGGATCTGGATCAGCTTAGCGAACCCGTTCTCCGGGACGTGCCCGTCCTTGTCCTCGACGGGCATGATCCCGACCGTCTCGCCCTTCTTCCGGCTGATCCCGTTCTCGTACCTGGGATCGCCCAGGTGCCCCGCGGTCGTCGCGTGCATCGACTTCGTCACGTGGTCGATCGCCGCGGCGTGGCAGGCCCCGCACGTCTCGCCGACCACCCGCAGGTTCGAGGGGTTCACGAAGCGCTGGTACTTGAGGTCATAGTCGCGAGGAAGCACCCGCTCGTCCGCGGGGACCTCTTTCGTCGGCTGGACGTGGGCCTCTTCCTTCGCGGCCGCGGAGGCGTCCCCGCCGTGGCAGTCGATGCACCCGAGCTTGTACTCGGGGTGCATCTCCTCGATCCCGCTGTGGCAGACGAGGCACCCGTCGCTCGATGCGGCGAGCTCGGCGTCGGTCTTCGGCGGCGGGAACGTGCCGTCCTCTCCCGGGTCCTCCGCCTTCGCGAGGATCACCAGGACCGCGGCCCCCACCAGGGCGAGCGCCACTCGTTTCACGTCGGGCCTCCGCTACGCGAGGATCTCCTTCATCACCTTGGCGCGGGAGAGGTCCGCCTTCCCGCCGAGCAGGTGGAGGATGGTCGGGCAAAGGTCGATCGAGTCGTAGTGCGTCTCGATCGTCTTCCCGCGCTTGAAGTCGGGGCCGTAGGCGATGCAGCCGATCTTGAGGAGGTCCGGCCCGCTGTCCCCATGGTCGAGTCCGTTCCTCTGGTTCGTGTCGCTGTCGCGGCCGAACTCGGGCATGATGAAGAAGCTCGTCGAGTCCTTGAGCTCCGGGTCGGCCTGGATGGCGGCGATCAGCTTCCCCACCTCGTCGTCGTTCCTGCGGATCACGTCGACATAGGCGTTGAAGCTCCCGTGCGCCACGTCGGCGTTCGAGAGCGCCACGCCAAGGAACGTCGGCTGGAAGACGCGCAGGATGTTCGTCGCGACGCGCGTGGCCTTCGCGTCCTCCGCGCCCGGCCCGGTGACCTTCGGCGCGCCCGCGGTGATCTCCTCCAGGATGAAGTTCTCAATCTTCTTCACGGAGGCCGCGTCGTTCGACAGCCCCGTGCTCGTCGCGCGCTTGAGCTGCTCCGCGTCCATCGATCCGCGCAGCTTGTCGAGGAGGCGTCCCTCCCCCTCCGTGAGGGCCTTCGGGCGGCCGAAGGCGTCGAGGACCTCCTTGAATTCCGCGTTGAAGATTCCGTCGCCGCTAATCACGTTCGCGCCATAGCCGCTTCCGAAGTCGGCGTGCGTGCCGTAGGAGAAGTTGAGCTGCTGGTTCCCCTGGCCGCACGAGAGCCACACCTTGTTCGCGGGAGTGCCCTTCTGCTTCCTCAGGTACTCGAAGAGCGTCGGATGCTCGCCGCGCTGGTTCTCGCGGATCCCCATGACCTCGGTGATCCCGGTGAAGAGCGACAGCGTCGCGCCGTAGTGCCCGACGTTCTGCGTGCGGATGTTCGGGAGGGCGACGCCGTCCTTCATGAGCTTCGCGAGGTTCGGGATGTTGTTCGGGGAGCCGATCCACTCGCGGCTCCTGACGCCCCCCGCGAAGGCGATGAAGACGACGTGCTTCGTCTTCAGCTCAGGCGGCGCGGCCTCGGCGCGTCCGGGGTAGAGGAGCCCCGCCGTCGCCACGGCGCCCGCCGCGACGCCGGCCGCCTTCAGGAACTCGCGCCTCGTCAGGTTGGTGCCTTCCATCGCGCCCTCCGCTTGTAGGGGCGGCCCGATGGGCCGCCCCTCGCCCATACGAGTGGGCCGCCTGCCAGGCCATGATCGCTAGTAGTACTGATACTCCGCGCTCGTCAGGATCGCCTGGATCACCAGCTTCGTCGTCCCCGCGGGGTCGTCGAGCACGGACACGAACCCCGCCAGCTCCTGCTCGGAGGGCTCCCGCCCCAGGAGCTTCACGAACTGCTCCGTCACCCACTTCGGCTTGTCCACCTGCTGCTTGGTCGGGACCGAGACCAGGTTGCTGTCGAGGATGATCTTCGCCAGCACGCTCCGGAGCGGCTGCTTGTCCGAGAGGGCGAGGAGCGCGTTCCTGAGCTTCCGCGTCTCCGCGAAGTTCGCCTGGCGCCCCAGGAGGTCGACGTAGAGCGTCCGGATGTACATCTCGTCGGACTTCGGGCGGAGCTGCTCCATCGTCGCCGCGTAGTCCTCGGAGAGGAGCCAGTCGCCGATCATGTCGGGGAAGGCGTACGGGGTCTTGTTGAAGCGCTCGATCGACGCGGCGAGAACCGCCTCCGAGGGGGCGTGGCCAACCATCCGCCCGTACAGGCGCCTGATGTAGAGCGAGCCGTAGTCCGGCTGGCGCATCGCGATCTTCACGACGTCCGACTGGTTCTTCCCCGCGACGCCGAAGATCGTCGCGTCGTACCCGTCGTACATCTTCTTGCCCGCCTCGAGGACCGCGACGTTCGACTGCACCTTCATGCCGAGGAGCTGCTCGAAGACCACGGTCACGAACGTGTCGTTCCCGGGGTTGCGGCTGTTGAAGTACTGCGAGATGACGATCTCCTGCAGCGCGTCGCGCACGGAGATCTGCCCGTTCTGCAGGCGGCTCGGAATGGCGACGAGTGAAGGCGTCGACGGGCGGAAGTTGTCGAGGAGGAGGAAGTAGAAGAGCTCGTTCTCGTACCAGGTCTGGTAGAACTCGAGGCTCCGCGTCATCCCCTCGACGAAGGCCTTCCGGTCCTGCCCGGCGGCGATGAGGACCTCGAGCTCGGTCGGTCCGCGGCCCAGGCAGTCCATGTAGACCTTGCGAACGAACCTGCGGGTCTCGACGTCGACGCTCGCGTCCAGCTCGCTCTTGATCAGGATGAGGTGATCGAGCCCCAGTCCCCCGCCGTCGGTCTTCACGGTGAGCTTGTGAGGGCCGGCCTTGAGCGCCAGGCGGTTCCCCTTCTTCGTGTCGAAGGCGTCCTCGTAGACGACGTTTCCGCCCGCGTCCGTGATCCGGAGGTCGTCGAACCACGGGCTCGACTGGAGCGACGCCAGCGCCACCTCGCCGTTGAACGAGCTGGCGAACGTCTTCGAACCGACCTCCTTGCCGTCCACGGTGAGCGTGGCGGTCTTCCCCGAGAGCTCGACCTTCACCGAGGTCCACTTCTGCGTGTTCCAATTCACCTGGAACTCGTCCCCCGCCTGCTTCGGGTTGTCCTGGCGACGGCCGGCGCTCTCGCCGATCGACCAGACCTTCCGCCCGCCGAAGAAGCCGGCGAACTTGAACGACTGCTGGCTACGGTAGTCGAACACGAGGAACCCGTTGAGGCCCCTCCCCTGCTGGGGCTTGTCGCAGCGGACCTTGAACTCGATCGTCCCCTCGCGAAGCGTCGCGCCTGTCGTGCAGACGGCGTACCCCTTCTGCTCGAAGCCGACGCACGTCAGCGCCCCCTCCTTGGTCGCCCACTGCCCCGCGACGGAGCGACGGGAGGAGGACTTGTCGCGCATCGGGAGGAGGTTCCAGCCCGTGATCCCCGCGAAGTCCCACGGCTTCTCGGGGCCGCCGTCCACGGAGACGAGGAGCTTCGCCGTGGAGCTGGGGGGCGAGAAGACGCGGCCCCAGAGGTCGTAGTCGCCGTCCTGCGGCACGTCGACGTCCCAGGTCGCCGCGCCGTCGCCGGCGTCCTCGTCGGAGACGCAGATGAACGCCCCGTTCGAAACGTTGCGGTCGGCGACCTTCTCCATGGGGGCCTCGAGGCGCCCGTCCTCGGCCTCCAGCATGACGATCGGCATGCTGTCGGCGACGACGATGACGCTGGCCGCGTCGGACTTCCCCTTGTCGTCGCTGACGGTCAGGCTGACGGTGTACGTCCCGTCGCAGTCGGCCGTGAAGCTCGGCGTCGGGCCCTCGGCCCCGTCGAGCGCGGCCTGGCTCTCCTTGGGTTTCGCCTCGAAGGCCCACTTCATCGTGATGGGGTCGCCGTTGCGGTCGGCGCTCTTCGCGCCGTCGAGCCTGACGACGCCGCCGCGCTTGATGCGCTGGGGCCCGGTGGCGACCGCGGTGGGCGCGACGTTGTCGATCTTCGAGCCCTGGATGAAGTCGACGATCGACTGGTAATCGGGGTCTGCCTTGTGGATGTCGTATTGGACTCCGCCGCCGTGAGGGAGGCCTCCCTCGGCCTCGGCGAGGGGCTTGGTGAGGAACGGGCTGGCCATCGGCTGCTTGGGGACGATGAAGCGGGAAGCGGCGAGGAAGTTGGCCTTGGACTGCTCGGCGGTGAAGCGGCCGAAGAAGTCGGGCTGCTGGAACTGGAGGTTTCCGGCGCCCTTGGTGCCGTGGCAGCCCTGCTCGGCGCAGGTACGGACGAGGATGGGCTCGATCTTGTCCTGGAAGTAGTTGAGGTCGAGGCCCGGGGCGGGGTCGGGCGACATGGAGTCGTCTGCGAGGACTGCGAGGGCGACGGGGAGGGCGATCAGGACGAGGGTGCGGAGGCGCATCGAGAGGTCCCTTGCGACGGTGTTGAGAACCCCCTCTACTAAGAGGAAGTTTCGGGCCGTTTTCCTCCTCACGGAGGTGAACGGAGCCTAAACCGCCGGTCCAGGCGCATCAAGGGAATCCTCGGGACTGTATCTGTCCCGATGTCAGGCGTATCCAAGTCTCGACTGTGCCCGAATGCGCCTGCTCACCTCATGCCTCGTCGCAGCATCGGCTTACAAATCACGCCAGACTTGGCACGTGCACTGCTCATACCCCCTTCCATGTGCAAGATCACCGTCCTCGCCCTGTCGACCGTCGCCCTCTTCCTGTCCCAGGCCCGCCACGCCGAGGGCTGATGGGTCTACACCGAGGGCCCGGGGCTCGTCGAGCTCCGCGAGACGCACGCCCGGATGGTGATCCAGGACCACGTCGCCGAGAAGGAGCTCCGGATGGTCTTCCACCACTCCGGCTCCGACCCGCGCGCCGAGGGGACCTTCTTCATGGAGCTGGAGCCCGAGCAGCGCGTCGAGCGCTTCCGCGTCTCCGTCGCGGGCAACCCGATGGAGGGGGAAATCCTCGACGCCGAGAAGGCGAAGCGCGTCTACGAGGCCATCGTCGCGAAGCGCAAGGACCCGGCGCTGCTCGAGTACTACGGCGCAAGACTGCTGCGCGTCCGCATCTTCCCCCTCCCCGCCAACACCGACTTCGAGGTCGTCCTCAACACGGTCGAGGCGCTCCGCCCGCAGGACGGCCTCGTCCGGGTGCAGACGCTGAACGCCGTCCCGGCGTCGCTACGCTCCCCGCTCCGACGGATGAGCGTGGAGGCGATCATCCGCAGCGCGCACCGGGTCCGCGAGGTCTTCTCCCCCACCCATACCGTCGAGGTCTCCCGCGACAAGGCGGGCGGCGCGACGCTGCGCTACCGAGCGGAGGACGTCCTCCCCGCGACGCCGTTCTGCTTCTACTACGGCGTCGGCGAGGACGAGCTCGGCGCGTCCCTGCTCTCCTACCGCGAACCCGGCGAGGACGGCGCGTTCCTCCTGACTATTACGCCGCCCGTGGGGGTCGACCCGGAGAAGAGGCTGCCGCGCGACGTCGTGTTCGTGGTCGACACCTCCGCGAGCATGAACGAGGGAGGGAAGATCGATCAGGTCCGCCAGGCCCTCGGCTCCTTCCTCGGGACGCTCACCGAGCAGGACCGCTTCAACGTCGTCACCTTCTCCACCGAGGGGACGCCGCTTCGCCGCGACCTGATCCCCGCCACGGAGGACCGGGTCGCCTTCGGCCGCCGGGCGGTCTCGGAGATCCGCGCCCGCGGCGGGACGAACCTGGAGGAGGGCCTGCGCATCGCGATCGGACAGTCCTTCCGCGCCGAGGCGACGAGGATCATCGTCCTGCTGTCGGACGGGGTCCCCACGGTCGGCCAGCGCGACACAGAGAAGCTCGTCGGCATCGCCCGAGGCAAGGGGATCCGCGTCTTCTCCTTCGGCGTGGGCTTCGACCTGAACACCCAGCTCCTCGACCGCCTCGCCGTGGAGAACGGGGGAGACCGTCAGTACGTGCACCCCCAGGAGGACCTCACGACGGTCCTGGAGTCGTTCGCGAGGCGCATCGATGCCCCGGTCCTCGCGGACATCACGGTGGATGTCACCGGAGCCGACGGCGAGGCCGCCTCGACGCAGGCCTATCCGAGGCGCCTCCCCGACCTCTTCCGCGGCGGCTCGCTCCAGGTCCTGGGCCGCTTCTCGACGGAGGGGCCCGTGCGCGTGACGCTCTCGGGGACGGGGCGGGAGGGGAAGGTCACGCGGACGTACGACCTCGCGCTCGCGCCCGACGCCAGGCACTCGTTCGTGCCGCGGCTCTGGGCGATCCGCAAGGTCGACTTCCTGCTCGACGAGGTGCGCCTCCACGGGCCGGACCGCGAGCTGATCGGCGAGATCGTCGCCCTCTCGAAGGAGTACGGCATCGTGACGCCCTACACGGGGGCCCTCATCGTGGAGGACTCCGCCGAGGCCCTGTCGGCGGCCGGCGTCGAGGGGCGTCTGGCCGAGTCGGCGCGGAACGCCTACAACGGGGCCGCGGAGTGGCACCTGGGCCGCAACCAGCAGGACTGGCGGAACGCCTTCAGCCAGGAGGCGCAGATCGCCGCCATGAACGGCGCGATCGGCCGCGGGACGAACGCCGCCGAGGTCGCGCGGACGATGCAGCGGCAGCGGAACGTGCGCTCACGCGCCTTCTACAACGACGGCGCGGGCTGGAACGAGGCGGGCTTCGCCTCACAGCAGGCCCGCGTGCTGCGCTTCGGCAGCGAGGAGTACTTCCGGTTCCTGAGGGAGAACCCGGACGCCGGCGAGGTGCTGGCGCTCGGGACGAACGTGACCTTCCAGCACGACCACGAGTGGATCCGAGTGGAGTAGGAGAGCGCCATGAAGAAGCTGTTTGCCGTCCTGGCCCTGACGATCGCCCCGCTTGCGGCCCTGGCCGATCACGAGCGCGCCGCGGTGGACGTGGTCTTCTGCATCGACCGCTCGGGGAGCATGAGCGGGGTGATCCAGACCGCGAAGGAAAAGGTCTGGGCGATCGTGAACGACATCGCGCGGATCCGTCCGACGCCGGTCCTGCGGATCGGGCTGATCGGCTACGGTTCGGCCGACACCGAATTCAAGTCGTTCCCGCTCACCGACGACCTGGACGCCGTCTACGGCAACCTGATGACGTTCCAGACCGACATGGGAGGCGACGAGTGGGTAGGCGCCGTGGTCGGGAAGGCGACGAACGAGATGGGCTGGTCTACGGACAAGGACGCCCTCAGGATCATCTTTGTCGTGGGGAACGAGACGGCGATGCAGGGCACGCCCGACAACATGTACACGGTGACGGTGCCGCGGGCCATCGCGAAGGACATCGTCGTCAACGCGATCTACTGCGGCGGGCCGGGCCCGGACGAGGAGAGGACGTGGCGCGAGGTGGCGAAGCTCGCCGACGGCGCCTATACGGTGATTGACGAGTCCGGCGGCGCGATCACGATCGAGACGCCGATGGACCAGGAGCTGGCGGAGCTGAACGGCAAGCTGAACGGGACGTACCTCCCCTTCGGCGCCGCGGGCGCGGAGGGGCAGGCGAACCAGGTCATGCAGGACGCGAACTCCCACGCGAACGGCGCCGCGTCGAACATGGCGCAGCGGGCGATGGCGAAGTCGTGGGACGGCTACAACTGCGCCCGCTGGGACCTCGTGGACGCCTGCGCCCAGGAGGGGTTCAAGCTCGAGGAGGTGAAGGACGAGGCGCTCCCCGAGGAGATGCGGAAGATGTCGACGGACGAGCGCAGGGCCCACATCGCGGCGAAGAAGTCCGAGCGCGACGCCCTGATGAAGCGGATCAACGAGCTGGGCCGCTCGCGGCAGGATTTCATCGACGCTAAGGTGAAAGCGGAGGGCCTCACGCAGGACAAGGCGTTCGACGAGGCGGTGAGGAAGGCCGTGCGGGAGCAGGCCGCGCGCCGCGGGATGGCCTTCGGCGAGGAGAAGTAGCTCGTCCGGCTCAGGGGGTGAGCGCGTCGGGAGGAGGCGCCGCCCCCTCGGTCACGGAAGAACCCGCGATCACGCGGGCGATCTTCTCGAGCAGGAGCTCCTTCTTGAACGGCTTGATGATGTAGTCCTGGGCGCCGGACTTGATCGCCTCGATCACGTCCTGCCGAGTGTCCTTCGCGGTGCAGAAGATCACCGGGAGCGCCCTGTACTCCGGGCTGGCGCGCATCCGTCGGCACAGCTCAAAGCCGTCCATCTGCGGCATCATCACGTCGAGAAGGACGAGCGCAGGCTTGTGCGCGGAGAGCTTGTTCAGGGCCTCCGCGCCTGTGGAGGCCTCCACGACCTGGTACCCGTGCCGCTCCAGGAGCCATCTCAGGACGCGGCGGATCAGGATCTGGTCGTCGACGACCAGGATGCAGCCGCCGGTGGCGGCGGCGGCGATCACCGTCGACGGCGGCCGACGCGTGAGCTTCCCGGAGCGCCCCCTGGCCTCGACCATCGAGCTCGCGAACGCCCGCGGCAGGACGACCCACAGGCGGAGCCGTCGCCCCCCCCTCGCGGACACCCCCAGCCGCAGGACGGAGGGGTCCGCCTCCCTGGCGACCTCCTGGATCTCCTCCAGATCACGGACGCGGCGGCTCGAACACCCCTTCACGCGGAAGTGCGAAGAGATGTCCTTTCGGAACGCGCGATCGGTCGAGGCGCCGAGGAAGGCGAACACCTCTCGAAGCGCCTCGTCGGAGTGCTCGATGGAGCCCGGCGAGCCGTCCGGCAGGGGGATCTCGAAGAACCTCGCCGCCTCCTCGTAGGGCGCCACGACGACGAGCTGGGCCCCCTCGGGGGACTCCATGTCGAGGACGGTCACGACGGCGGGCCACAGTTCCTTGCCATCCGGGAGGGCCTCGCCGGGCTTGAGCACGGCGGGCTTTCCGCCGACGACGTCGGCCCCGAGGACTCCGCCCCAGTCCTTGGCGAGCGCGGCGAGCTGGCAGGCGCCGAAGGCCTCCAGCGTATCGCGTTCCTCGGGCGGTCGAGTGGGTTCGCTCACGCCGCGGATGATAACACGAGGACGGGCGGGATCAAACGGGCCGTGCGACGACGAACGAGCGGACGGCCCGGACCTGCGCGGAACGGAGCGAGACCGCGGGACGGGCCTTCGCGAGGAGGGCGAGGGCGTCCTCGGGCGTGCGACCCTGACGGACGAGCCAGCACGCCGCAACGGTCGCGCTGCGACCCACGCCGGAGGCGCAGTGGACGTAGACCCGCTCGCCCCGCGAGGCGCGTTCGCCGATGAACGCCACCGCGCGCGTCAGGTCCTCCTGCGAGGGCGGCGTCAGATCGGGCGTAGGCAGGTGCAGATGTTCGATCCCCGCCGCGCGGAGCCGATCGAGCGGGTCGTCGAATTCCGCGCAGAGCGAAACGACGGCCCGGACCCCCTCGCGCGACAGGTCCGCCACGTCGCCGGGGAAGAGGAGCCCTCCGAGCAGGACGTGGTCGTCGACGGGGCTCCTCCACGGGCGACCGAGCGCGCGCCAGACGAGGAAGCGCTTCACGCAGATCCACGGAAAGGCGAGCGCGGCGTAGGCGCGCAATCGGAGACGTCCCACGGAGTCCTCCTCGTCGGCGGATTCTACACGCCTCGAAGGGATCCGCGACGCGGAACTTCTCCCGGCGGGCCGACGCGGGTAGGATTCCCGCCCCATGTCGCGCACCACCCTGCTGCTGGTCGTCTCCTGTCTCGTAACCGCCGCGCTCGCGATGTTCCTCCCTTTGTCCTTCTCGGGGACCGCGTCGCGCCTGGAGTCAGCGGGCGTGTGCGCGCTCGGCTTCGCCGTCGGTGCCTTCGGCACGATGATCGGGGCGGGCGGCGGCTTCTTGATCGTGCCGTTCCTGCTCCTCGTCTACGGCATGAGGCCGGAGCAGGCTGCGGGGACGTCGCTCGCCGTGGTGCTCCTGAACGCGCTGACGGGCACGGGCGCGTACGTCACCCAGAAGCGGATCGACTACCGCGCCGGGCTCGCCTTCGGAATCGCATCCCTGCCGGGGGCGTTCGTCGGGAGCTACCTCTCTTCGCGGATCCCGATGGGGCCCTTCCAGGTGGGATTCGGCGTGCTCCTCCTGGGCGTGGCGGCCCTTGTCGTGTTCGGGTATCCAAGGGTGGACCGCCTCGCCCGCGTCCGCGAGGCGACGCGCGAGGAAGGTGCCTGGATCGTGCCGCGGAAGGTGACCGACGCGCTCGGGGAGACGTTCGAGTACCGCTACAACGAGTCGATCGGCGTGCAGGTCAGCTTCTTCGTCGGGATCCTCTCGAGCGTGCTCGGGATCGGCGGCGGGGTCATCCACGTCCCAGCGCTGACCTTCCTCCTCGGCTTCCCGCCCCACATCGCGACGGCGACGTCGCACTTCGTCCTCTCGATCACGGCGGCGGCGGGCCTCTCGAGCCACTTCACGCAGGGGCACGTCGACATGGGGCTCTCGATCCTCATGGGCTCGGGCGCGGTCTGCGGCGCCCCGGTCGGCGCGCGCCTCGCCCGTCGGATGCACGGGCGCCTCATCATGCGCCTGCTCGCGATCGGCATCGTCGCCCTCGCCGTCCGCCTGCTCTGGCGATGGTAGGGCGCGCTACGACTTGCGCTCCGCGGCGTGGAGGGCCTCGTCGCTCGAGGCGGCCGCCGGCCCCTGGGTTCCCGGCCTCGCGAAGCTGATCGGCAGGTCGACCGACCGCGGGAGGAGGACCTCTCGGCCCGCGGCGTCGTCCTCCCAGGCCTTCACCCAGGTCTCCCACGGCAGGTCGTTGCCGGCGAAGAGGAGGCGATCCGATGCGAGCGGCGGAAGCGCGAGCGGTGTCGGGTGGAAGATCGGCTGGGGACGGACCGAGCCCTCCGCGTGGAGGTCGACGATCGCGGCCGCCTCGAAGCGGTCGGCGGGCCAGACCTTGAGCCCCTCGGGCGTCAGGTCGTACACGAGGCCGAGCGAGCGGAACTCCGCGAGGTGCGCCGCGACCTGCTCGCGCACGATCTCGACGCCGGTCATCTTGAGGAGCCCGAGGAGCGCGAGCTTGAAGAGGGTCCGCTGCCGCTCGTTCAGCTCGCACAGCCAGCCCGACTCGGGAACGGAGGCGATCAGCCAGCCCGACTGCCCCTCGAACTCGATGCGGACGGCGGTACCCGGCCAGGCCGCGCACTCGAGCTCGATCCCGATCTGGTTGAGGCCGAGCCTCACGTCGCGGACACCGACCGAGAGCCCGGCCATCGAGGGGCTGCGGGAGAGGAAGCGGAGGAAGCTGCGGTTCATGAACTGGCGGATCGCCCCGCGCAGGTCCTCGAGCGCGGCGCGCTGGCGCCTCGACTCCGCCCAGCTCCCGGTCCGGTGCGCTTCGCGCTCCGCGCGTCGAAGTCTCGCGAACAGGCCGGGGAGCTTCCGCCTCCCGTCCGACCTGAGGAGGCGCGGGAACGACTCGCCGTCGAGGCTGAGCGACTCGGGTCTGAGCGCCGAGGCGCGGTTGGCGCGGTAGAGGCGCCAGTTCTCCTTGAGCTCCCAGATCAGGAACCCCATCGCGGCGGGGATCATGTAGAGCAGGATCCACGTGAGCGTCTCCGCCGTGACGCTTCCGAGCCCCATGTTCGTGAACATCCCTTTGATCCAGGTCCGGCCCTGCGGCGTGAAGGCGATCGTGATCTTGTCGATGATCATGACGACGGAGACGTACTTGATCGGGTTGAACCGCGGCTCGATGCAGACGTCGAACACGAACCTCAGCGTGAAGCTGACCGGCAGCCACAGCGGCGAGAGGATCGCCTTGACCCAGAGCGTCAGCCTCCCCTCCCCCGTGCGGTAGCTCAGCCACTCGTCCACGGTGTAGACGACCGCCTCGAGGAGCTCGTGGATGCGCTTGAAGACCGCCATGACGAGGCGGAAGACCCCGGGGAAGAGCCCCCGCGCGAGGAATCGCCAGCCGCGGAAGACGGACTCCTCCGCCCCCTCCTCGAATCCGCGCCAGGGGCGGGAATTCAGGAGGAGCGCGGTGCAGAGGAAGACGAGCAGGTCGTGGAGGAACGAGAGCGGGCGCCGCACGGCCCACGCGACGAGGGCGACGACGAGGGTGATGATCGCGGGGCGCAGGACGTAGCGGACGAAGCCCATGAAGACGTCGTTCTGGAGGAGCCACCGGACTTGGGGGACGCCCGCGAGCGCGCGAGGGACCTCGATGAGGACGGCTCGCAAGAAGCGGCCGACGTGGCCGAGCAGCCGCCCCGCGGCCGAGCGGGTCGGACGGTGGTTGATGAGCAGGCCCAGCGCGACGGCCAGGGCCGGGATGGGCCAGAGGATGCTGGGGGGCGGCGCATCGGACCGGGCGATCCACGCCCACGCGCTGTGGATCAAGTGCCCCAGGCCGATCCAGAGCGCGATCCCGCCGCCGAGCGGAAGCAGGAGGAGCCACACCACGAGGCGCCCCTTCGGCGTCGAGGAGAGGAGCGCGCTCGCGCGTTCCAGGTAGCTCCGGTACGGCTCCCCGTGCCGGTAGACGCCTGCGAGGGCCGTGCGAAGCCGTCGGTCGATCTGGAGGAGGGCGTCGCCGCGCCACAGCGTCCCGGGCCGATCGAGGTCGGGCAGCTTGAGCTGGTTCGTCGAGATGGCGTCGCGGATATCGCTGAAGGTCAGGAACGAGCGGGCCATGAGCCGGTCGAGCAGCTCGTCGAGGACCTTGGCGAAGACGACCTCCTCGGGGATGCAGGCCGGGCGGAGCCCGCTCTCGACGAAGGCCTGCTCGAGGACGGGGCGAATCCTGAGGCGCAGGCGCCCCTCCACGGCGCTCTGGGCGCTCCGCAGGAGGCCCGAGAGCTCGGCGCGGTCCTCCACGGAGAGGCGGACGTACGGCAGCCGGCCGATGGCGCGATCCAGGTGGTTGAAGACGCGCATGTCGCGCTGGTTGGTGAGCGACTCCCGCGGCGCGACCTTCCTGAGCCAGTGGAAGACGCTGACGCGGTAGACTTCCTGCTCGCCGGAGACGCAGGCCTGCTGGAGGTCGTAGAGGAGGCGGGCCTCCTGCGGCCACGGCCCCTGGTCGGACTTGTCGAGGAGCTCGAGGAGGACCCGCTTCCAGCGTGGCGCGGTCTCGGCTCCGGAGCCGACGACGGCGAGGACCCGCTGGACGAGGGCGTCGACGTCGACCTGCGCGCGCGCGAGCGTGCGGGGCTCCTCGGCCGCGGGGGCGACGCGGGCGGCCTGGGTCCTGCGGACAGCGGCGCGGACCACGTTTCCGAGTCCGCTGGCCTCGTCGGCGTCGCGGACGAGCTTGCGGAAGTAGGCGAGCGGCTCCTCGGACGAGGTCTCCGCCGGCGGGCTCGGGTCGGGGGCCCCCGGGAGCCGGGTGCGGCGGAAGAGGTCGTCGGCGTCGACGGAGGCGGCGAGCTCCTCGTCGTGACGCAGGGAGGGGAAGTAGGACGGGAGGAGGGTGCTCGCGAAGTACTTGAGCTCGAGGTAGACGGCGACGAACTCGATGAACGTGTTCCGGTTGTCGTCGGGCGGGAGGAGGAGCTGCTCCTGCTTGAGGACGATGCAGGCGCCGCGGAATTCGGCCTCGCCGATCCGTTGGATGGAGTGCTGGATCCACTTGAGGGTGAGATCGCCCCGGGCCCAGCGCTCCTCGAGGACGCGGTGGACCTGGGCATGGAAGAGGAGGCGCCAGTACTCGAGGAGGACGCTCTCGCGCGGCTCGTTCTGAAGGACGTAGTCCTCGGGGCGGACGAGGAGGGTGAGGTTCCCGGTGAGCTGTCGGGCGGGGTCGATCTCGAGCTCGTCGGGCGTGCTCAGCCGAAGCAGCGTATCCGCGGCGATGAGGTAGGTCTTCCGGTGAGGGACCTGGAGGGGGAGGCCGAGGAAGCCTCGATCGTGGCGGACGACGCGTCGGAGGACGGGAGCGGGAACGAGCACGACGGAGGGCTCGACGGCGGCGATGGTTGCAGCGAGTTCATCCGCGGTCAGCGCAGGGCTCGTCATCACTCTCCCCGAGTCTCGTCCCGGCGCATCCTAGCGACGCGGATCCCCTCCGTCAATGGGACATCCCTGTCGCCATCGAAAACAAAACCGCAACATCGGTGGCGGTGGCGTGCTCGTAATCGGGCTCGAAATCGTTCTCGTGCTCGTTCTCGGTCTCGTTCTCGACGCCAGCGTTTCGAGGACGAGACCGAGAACGAACACGAGAACGATTTCGAGCCCGATTACGAGCCCGCCACCGCCACCGATCAGACCGTGATGGTCCCCTGCAGGTACTCCACGGCGCGGCCGGCGATCCAGACGCGGGCGCCGCGATCCTCGCAGAAGAGCTCGCCGCCGCGCGCGGACACCTGGAGCGCATGCAGGCGCGGTTTGCCGAGGCGCCTCGCCCAGAACGGGACGAGCGTGCAGTGCGCCGATCCCGTCACGGGGTCCTCGTCGATGCCCGACCGCGGGGCGAAGAAGCGGGAGACGAAGTCGCAGCCGCTCCCGTTCGCCGTCGCCATCACCGCGAAGGCGTCGAACGTGCGCATCCGCCCGAAGTCGGGCGCCAGGGCGCGCACCTCCACCTCCGAGTCGTACAGGCAGAGCACGTCCCGGGCCTTCCAGGCCCCCCTCGGCGCGCGACCGAGCGCGTCGATCAACCCCTGCGGCGCCTCGTAGGGCTCAGGCGGACGCGAGGGAAAGTCGAGCCGCAAGAGCTCGCCGTCGCGGGTCACCGTGAGCGGCCCGCTCCGCGAGGCAAACGTCACCTCGCTCCGCGTCGGCTCCAGGTGGGCGAATACGACGTGTCCCGAGGCAAGGGTCGCGTGACCGCAGAGGTCCACCTCGCACACCGGCGTGAACCACCGGATCCGCCAGCCGACATCCTCCTTCACGAGGAACGCCGTCTCGGAGAGGTTGTTTTCGAGCGCGATCCCCTGCAGCGTCGCGTCGTCGAGCCACCTCTCCAGCGGGACGACGGCCGCGGGATTGCCCGTGAACACCCTGCTCGCGAAGGCGTCCACCTGATAGATCGGCAGCTCCATGGGCGTCTTCCCCTTCATCTCGGAGGCCTACCGCCTGACCTCCTCCTCGATCGTGAAGCCGTGGATGCGCGCGAGCTCGCGGATCCAGCGGACTCGGTTCGCGGTCAGACGGCCGTAGGAGTAGTCGTCCCCGATCCCCGCGAAGCCCAGCAGGATCGACTCCGCCAGGCAGCCGTACACCTGCCCAGGGGGCAGCGGCATGCCGCCGATGTCCATCACCTGCCCCAGCGGCGCACGCACGATCCCGCCCTCCAGCACGATGACGTCCGGCCGCTCCTTCCCCACCGAGGGATCCACGTCCCGCGGCGTCGCCACGTCGCAGATCACCACCTTGCCCTTCGCCAGGTGGTCCGGGAAGATCACCGGCCGCGTCGAGTTCGTCGCCGTCAGGATCAGGTTGCACTCCCTGAGCGCGTCCATGTCCGCCGCCACCCGCACCGGCGCCCTCTCCCCCAGCTCCTTCTCCAGCCCCAGCCGGATCGCCTGCCCGATCCGGCCCACCCCCGTCGTCCCCTCGCGCTGCAGCCCCTTCACCGTGGCCGTGTCCGCGATCGCCCCCGCCAGGCCTTCCCTCGAACCCTCCCGCGTCAGCCTCTTCCACGCCTCGAAATAGACCTCCCCCGCCGCGTCCTCCAGGCGCCTCGCCGCGCCCGATCGCCCCACCAGCAGGATGTCCCTCACCTGGTCCGCCGCCACCTGCGCCAGCACCGCGCCGATGTTCCCCGCCGCCCCCAGTACGCCCAGCCGCCCGGGCCACACCCCCGCCTTCTTCGCCGTCTGGGTCAGCGCCTCCACCGCCGCGGCCGAGGTGAGCGAGTTCCCGCTCGTCACCGTGATGTCGTCCTCGATGATCGTCCGGCAGTTGTCCGTCAGGATCGACGTGTACCCCCCGAATCCCACCACCGAGCACCCCAGCCGCTTCCCCAGCGCCACCCCCTTCTCGATCAGCGACACCGCCCAGCGCGTCTCCCCCTTCGCGAACGCCTCCATCACCTGCCGCGGCGTGAAGGACAGGCCGATCACCGTCAGGTTGACCGTGTCCCCCGTGACCGACTGCACCTCCGCCCGGTCGACGACGAACGGGTCGAGCATCCCCTGCGTCCGGTCCAGGAACGCCTCGCAGTCGTCCACCGAGAACGGCTCCAGCGACGGGTCCCAGTGACGGACGTCCGTCGGGTTCACGTAGTGCCCCAGGAACGCCACGTTCCGCGAGAACCGCGGGATCCCCGCGATGAAGCGCGTGAACGACATCGGCTCCCGCTGCCGCCCGCGACGCTCCGGCGCCGCCTCCCCCGCGCGCCCCACCATGTACCTGAGCACCCGGTATCCGTCCGCGTCCTTGAGCGCCCTCAAGAGCCTCTCCAGCCCCTCGCAGAAGCGGTCGATCTCCCGCGGCTCGACGAAGGCCGAAGGCTCGAGGCGGATCGTCCCGTGGGCCGAGAGCGTCGGCGCGACGCGGATCCCCTCCTCGTGCAGCAGGTACCCCGACGCGATGAACCCGAGCAGGTTCTGCTCCGAGAGCACGCGCAACAGCGGCGAGGACGACTTCGTCTGTCTCGCCAACTCGATTCCCACCATCAGGCCCCGCCCGCGCACCTCGCGGAGCTCGCCCGGGTAGCGCATCTGCAAGTCGCGCAGGCGCCTGAGGAGCAGGTCCCCCCGCTCCCGGCACCGCTTCATCAGCGCCCCGTCGTCCCGCTCGATCAGGTCGAGCGCCGCGAGCGCGATCCCGCTGGAGAAGTCGTCGTCCGCGAACGTCGAGGTGTGCAGGTACCCGTAGTCCGCCGCGTACCTCTCCTTCTCGACGAGGAGCGCGGAGACCTTCACGAGCCCCCCTCCGAGCGCCTTCGAGAGGAGGTAGTAGTCGGCCCGCACGTTGCTCGGCTCGCTCGCCAGGAACGTCCCCGTGCGGCCCATCCCGCTCTGGATCTCGTCCATCACCAGCGGGAACCCCCCCTCGTCCGCCGCGCGACGGAGCGCGAGCAGGTAGTCCGCGGGGATCTCGCGGATCCCGCCCTCCCCCTGGATCGGCTCCACGAAGCAGGCGCTGATGTTCACCAGGTCGCGCTCCACGAGCGCGATCGCGCCGTCGGGGGCGATCTCGATGTCGAGGTACTTGACGCGCGCGTTGTCGATCTCACGCTGGATCGCCTTCTCGTCGCCAATCGGCAGGAAGACCGTCTTCAGCCCGAAGCGCCTCCACGGCGAGCGGTAGTCGGGGTTGAACGTGAGCTTGAGCGACCCCGTGGACTTCCCGTGAAAGGCCCCCTCGATCGCGAGAAAGAGCGGCTCGCGGCTCATCGCGTCGAGGTTGTGGCGCCAGACGCGGACGATCGCCTCGTCGAGGTCGTCCACGCGAGCCACGCCGAAGATCCGCGCCGCCTGTGTGAACATCGCCTCCGGCGCATACGCCGTCGGGGCCTGCACCCGGCGCCTCGCCTCCTTGGTCGTGCGCTTCAGGTGGTCGAGGATGCGGTCCACGCGGATCATGTACTCCAGCTCCGCATGCTTGATCGCGGCCTCGACCGCCTCGGTGCCCGAGTTCGCGAGCGTCACCACGTACTCGCGCCCCGTGAACCTCCCCACGCGCTCCGAGAGCCGCTTCGCCAGGAGCCCCGCGTACGAGCGGACGCTCGCCTGCGCGTTGAACGGGCGCCGCGTGTCCATCAGCTCCTTCGCGCGCTCGACGATTTCGGGGTGGTTGTGCCCCAGGAGCGACGCGCCGTACCCGCCGAGCATGTCGAGGACCTTCCGCACCTGCCCCTTCTCATCGCGGTACCAGAGGTAGTCCCCCTCGCCCCGGCGATAGTCGACGTCGAGGCGGATCCCCGAGAGGAGCTTCAGGAGGCGGGGCTTGAGGTACCGCCCGAAGGCCGTGCGGCCGTCGAGGTCCGGCAGGTCGCTCATCGCGCACCCCGCTTCGCGAGGTACAGGTCGCGCATCCGCCCACGCTGCAGCTTTCCGCTCGTCGTCTTCGGCACCGTGTTCCTCGGGACCATCTCCACGGCGGCAGGGAGGATCCCCGTCCGCTCCGCGACCTTCTCCCGCACCCGCCGCGCGACGTCCTCGGGGTCGCCCGAGTCCAGCTCGCAGACGATGTGAAGGGCCTCTGTCCCCTGCACCTCGTCGAACAGGCCGAAGGCGACGACGTTCCCCGAGCGCACGCCGGGCACCTCGGAGGCGGCCCACTCGAAGTCGGTCGGCGGGAACTTCCTTCCTCGCAGGATGACGAGGTCCTTCCGCCGCCCGGCGATGCGGAGTCGGCCCGCGCCAAGATACCCCAGGTCGCCCGTCACGAGCCACCCTTCCCGGAGCGTCGCGCGGGTCTCCTCCTCGAGCTGCCAGTACCCCCTCATCACGGACGGGCCGGAGACCTCCACGTGCCCGAGGCGTCCCTCCGGGACCTCGCGTCCCTCGTCGTCGACGATGCGGACGCGTGCGCCGGGCATCGGCGCGCCGCAGTCGACCACCTCGAGGGCCTCCTCGTCGCCCCGGACGTGGACGACCTCTCCCCGCCCCGCGAGGGCCTCGCGCGAGATGCGATCGGAGACGAGCGGCGTCCCCAGCGGGTGGAACGTCACGGCGAGGGCGGACTCGGCCAGGCCGTAGCACGGCGCGACACAGGGCGCGGGGAGGCGGCACGGGGCGAAGCGCCGCTCGAAGGCCTCGATCGTGCGCCGATCGACGGGCTCCGATCCGCAGAGCGGGGCGCGCCAAGACGACAGGTCGAGGCCGGCGAGCTCGGACTCCTTCACCCGGGCGACGGCGTAGCGGTAGGCGAAGTTCGGCGCGGGGGAGATCGTGCCCCGGTGCTCCGAGATGGCCGCGAGCCACGACGCGGGGCGGCGCAGGAAGCGGAACGGCGAGAGGAAGACGCCCTTCATGCCGTGATAGACGGCGAAGAGGAGGCAGCCGATCAGGCCCATGTCATGGTAGAGCGGCAGCCAGCAGACGGGCACGTCCGCGGACGTGGCGTCGAGCGACCGGCCGATCCCGTGGACGTTCGCCAGGAGGTTCCCGTGCGACAGCATGACGCCCTTCGGCGCGCCGGTGGAGCCCGACGTGCACTGGAGCAGCGCGAGGTCGTCGGCCTTCGGGCGCGCGGCCACGAAGCCCGAAGGCGCCGCGAGGCCGCGCCACGGCTCGACGAGGAGGATCTGGGCCTCGGGGAGCACAGAGGCGACCACGTCGCGGTAGTCGGCGGTCGTGATGACGCGCCGTGCCCCGAGGTAGCGCGCGATCGCCGCGGTGCGGTCGGCGAAGTCGATCGCGGCGCCGTACCCGGCGGGGGGCGCGAGGGCGCTCGGGACGGCCCCGGCCATCAGCAGTCCGAAGAAGGCGTACAGGAAGTCGCTCGAGGTCGGCACGAGCAGGAGGACGGGCTCGCCGGGCTCGACGCCGGCCGCTCGGAGGGCGGCGGCGCGGGCGAGGGAGTGGGACCACGCGGCCGCGTAGGGGACCTCCTCGACGGAGCGGTCCTCGAGGAAGAGGAGGCGGCGATCGGGGGGGCACTCCCGCCCCGCGGCGGCGAGGGCGTCCAGGAGGCTCTCGAATGGCCGCATCGCGCTCATGCGGGGAGGCGGGCCCTGAGGAAGTCCTCGACGTCGCGCAGCGTGCGGATCTTCGCGACCTCGGCGTCGGAGACCTGGACGCCGTACCGCTCCTCCACGCGCACGACCAGGTCGACGGTGCGCACGGAGTCCATGCCATACTCGATGAGGGGCTTGTCGGGCCGAATCCCGGCCGCATCGATGGCGAGGACCTCGCCGACCATCCCCTTCAGCACCTCGAGGGTGTCAGACATCCCCGTCAGCGTACCGCGACGGCCCTCTTTTTCAAGAGCGGTTCCTGGATCGCGGCGACACGAGAGCCCGGGAATCAGGCGGCTTCAGTCCTGCTTCGCCTTTTTCAGCATCTCCTGCACTTCGGGACGCTTGACAAGGTCGGCGAATGCCGGCTCTTGCTCCACGCTGTAGTGCCACATGGGCTCCAGCTCCAGGAGCTTCCGAAGCGCCTCGACGGCCTCGTCACCGCGTCCCTGCGAAACCAGAACCTGCGCCCGAAGGTAATGCCCCCCCACCCGGCGCTCTGCCACTTCCTCCAGCCTGGTCGCAAACCCCAGGGCCTCCTCGTGACGCCCCAGGTCCAGGTGGACGTACCCGAGTTCCTCCCAATACAGCGGGTGCTGATCAGGGTCGTCCAGCTCCAGACCGGCGAGTAGGGCGGCCTTCGCATCCTCGCTCCGATCCAGCATCCGTAGGGAGACCCCCTTGAAGTACCACCCATTCGGGTCGTCGGGGGCCCGGACGACATGTTCCTCCGAGAGCCGCAGCAGCTCTTCGTAGGAGCCTTCATCGGAGAGTTCGCTGGCCCGAGCAACGTACTCCGCGGCGATTCTTCCGCGATCGAGGAGGGCTCGCACGTCGGATCGTGCGCGCAGCCGCTCGAAGACGACTTCCTTCGCGAACTCCTCGTGGAGGTACGGGCTGATCTTGAGCGCGCGGGTCATCTCGCGAACCGCCTCGTCCTCCTGTTTCGCGGCCGCATGGACGTAGGCGCGGACGTACCTCGCGGAGGCGCCGCTTCCGCTGACGACCCTGTCGGCCCAAGAGAGGGCCTCGTCCACCTTCCCAAGATGGCCCAGGGCATAGGCCAGCTCGGTGGCGAAGTTCGACGCCCACGCCTCGTCCTTCAGCGCAACGCCCGCACGGAGAGTCTGTTCGGCCTCGGCGTGGCGGCCGAGGCGGCTCAGGGCATACCCGCGGTAGTAGAGGACCGCGACCCCGTCCGGTCGACCCGCGCAAAGCTCGAGGACGGCCTCGGGGGCATCGGCATCGTAGAGGAGCCGCGCCGCGCCCTCCACGTAGGTCCCGGGATCCGCGGCGTTCTTGCACGACTCCAAGAAGAGCTTCGCGGCCTCGTCGACCTTTCCGTCCTCCAGGATGAGGCTCGCAAGACCGTAGCGGTTGTCGACGTCCTTCTCGTCGCAGGCGATCCCTTTCCGGTAGGCCTCCACGGCCTCGGCCTTCTTCCCCAGGCTCTCGTAGGCCGAGCCGAGGCTCGCGTAGGCCTCCGGGTCGTCTCCGAGCATCCGCAGGTACTCCAGCTCCTCGCGGACGCAGTCCTCGTACTTCTCGAGGGCGCCGTAGTGGCCCGCCTTCAGGTGGTGCGCCAGGGGCAGGTCCGGGTTCTGGGAGAGCGCCGAGTCGAGCACGCCGAGGGCCTCCTCGAATTTCCCCTCGGCCGCGAGGCGGTGGGAGTCGAGCACGTCCAGCAGCGCGACGACCCCTCCGGGCGGCGACAGCCCGCGCGCCCTCGCGATGGCGGTCTTCGCGCCGTCCAGATCGCCTTCGTTCGTCTTGAGCATCGCTTGTTGCAGGAGGCCTCCGAGCTGCTCCAGCTCCTGCGCCCGCCGGGGCTGGTTTCCCGTGGCGCCGATCATCGAGGACAGCAGAACCGAGACGCGGATGCCCTCCTCCATCGACTCCCAGTCGAAGACGCGCCACGAGTCCCCCTCCTTGATGAGCCAGAAGCGGAACTTCGCGGAGACCCCTCCGCCCAACCGGACCGAGCAGAAGACCTGGGCTTCCCCCCGCTCGGGCTGGAACGTCACGCGGAACACCCGCACGGACATCCAATGGAGCATCTGGTTGTGCGCGTTCTGGGTGATGGAGTCGACCATGCCCTTCTCGAGGCCGCGGATGTAGTCCGCCTCGCCCTTCCGAGTGCGGAAGCCGGGGAGGACACCGCCACGCTGGGCCTCGACGAGGAGCCTCCGCATGTGGAGATGGGAGCTGAACTTCGCCCCCTGCCCGGTCCGCTGGGCCTCGGCCAGGGCGTCGAGGCACGCCACGACCTTGCCTTCGTCGCTCTTCGGATCGATGACCGCGGGAGGACCGGCGAACGACTGCGAAGCGGAGAGGTACTTTTCCTCCACGGACTCCGCCTGCGTGGGCGTGTACTTCTTCGACCGGCGCAGGTAGTACGCGCCAGCGACCCCGGCGACGATGAGCACGCCCACGAGGCCGACCACGAGAGCCACCGGGAAGGGCTTCGGGCCGGCGGCAAGCCGTGCCACGGGGATCGAGGCTGGATCGGGCTCCTTCAGGAAGATGACCCCGGCGCAGGCGCGGCAGCGGACGCGATCGCCCGCGAACGTGTCAGGCAGGGTATAGGTTGCCCCGCAGAGGCACTGGACCCGCATCTTCGCCTCCCCCCCGATCGCTCCCGGTGGCGGTTACCGATCGCTCGCGCACTGTACGCGCGGGTTCCGGCCGGCGCAAGAGGGGATCGGTGCGCCCTTCGGCGCCTTCCGCTACTTCGATCCGGACCACCCGGCGATCCGCGCCAGGAGCCACCACCAGGCGCGGCCGACGCGCTGCGCTCCCTCGTCGTTCAGGTGGCCGCCCGCGTCGCGCCCGTAGTCCGCGAAGAGCCGCTCCGACCCGTCGGGGTGCTTCACCTCCTTGCCCTCAGGCGTGTGGCTCTCGATGTCGGCCACGTCGAGGAGCAGCTTCCCGTTCTTGCGCACGTACGCGCGGATGAGGTCGTTGATCGCGGTCCGCTTGTCCCCGCAGCGCGACGGCTGGGGGACGGGAACCGTCCACCACACGAAGCGGACCTTCGGGTAGTCCTTCTCGAGCCCCTCGAACGACTCCTTCCAGCGGTCGAAGATCGCCTGCGGGTCGCTGCGCTCGGTCATGTCGGCGTAGCAGAGCTTCATCGAGGCGACGTCGACGCAGTCGCCGAAGCCCCCTCGGACGCGCCCTTCGAAGTCGTCGATCTTCCCCGTCGCGTTCCCGTTGTTGTGGAAGAAGAACTCGCCGAGCCCGTGGCTCCTCGAGAACCAGTTGGGCTGGATCTGGGGCTGCACGGTGACGCCGTAGCGCTCCGGGTCCGCGGCGGACAGGGCCTGCACGCCGTGGATGACGTCGAAGCCGACCGATTCGTGGCCGAAGACCACGCGGAGCTCCTGCGCTTTGCGGAGGGCGTCGGCGGGGATGACCTTGTCCTTGCCGTCGACGCAGGAGTGGTCGACGACGATCGCGGTCTTCGCGCGGCCCGACTGCGCCCAGGCCTCCCCGGGACACAGGAGAGCGCAAACGCAGGCGACTCCCAGGGCGATGCGTTCCATGGCGTGACCTCCTGACTCCCAGACCCACCTCCCTACCCTGGTAGCCGGGGAGACGTGTCTTTCACGGATTCCCGCCGGATCGCCTCTCGAGGTCCCGCCGACGTGGTGAACGGGCGGAACGGAGGCTACGCCTTCAAGGCATACGCGGGCAGCAGCTCGATCACGAACTCGTCCCGCCACCGCTTCGGGATGCGGAACCAGCGGAACAGCCGATCGAGGTTCTTGCCGGAGACGCCGTACGAGCCGTAGCGGCGGAACTCGCCGGCCACGTCGTAACCGTGCTCGGCGAAGTGCCCGTGGATCGTCGGGATGTCGAACGTGTGGAGGTGCGTCGGGTCGCCCGTGAAGTCGATCGTCCCCGTCGGCTTCTTCCGGAGCTTGCGCTTGCCGAGGAAGCTCTCGCCGATGACGACGTGGACGGCGATCTTCCCGCCCGGCGCGAGCCAGCGCTTCGCGCGGTCCAGCAGGGCGTCCTGGTCCTGGCGCGTGAGGTGCTCGTAGATCGACACGAGGAGGACGAGGTCGTACCTCCCCTCCCCCGGCCAGGTCAGGATGTCCGACTCGTGAAACACGAGGTTCGGGCGCTCGTAGTGCTTCCGGGCGAACTCCATCGCGTAGGCCGACACGTCCACGGCGTCGACGTGCCCGACCTCCTTGGCCAGGTGCCAGGCCCGCGATCCAAGGCCGCACGCGAGGTCGAGGACCCGCGTCTCCCGAGTCACCGGGGAGACTGACTGGAGCTTGGCGAAGAACTGGTTGAAGTGCTTCGCGTCGTACGGCTCGTCGAAGAGCGTACGCATTCCGCGGCCGTGGAAGTAGTCCTCTTCGTAGACCTGCTTGTAGTCGATGTGACCCACCGCAGTGTACGGCATCAAGCGCCTCTTCGAAGGGCGGGCAGGATACCCACCCGGAAATCCCGCGTCAAGTCGGGAACCCTACCCGGGGACCACGCCGTGGCGGAGCCACAGCGCGACCGCGAGCCCTACATTGACGATGACGACGAACGGCTCGACGTACTTGCGCAAATCCGCCCGCCCGGGCCTCGGCGCGAAGAGGAGACGGATGCACGCGAACGCGGCCAGCCCCGCGCTCCCGTGCAGGGGGCCGATGTAGAGGCCTCCCAGGCCTGCCGGGCGCACGATCGGCGTCAGGCAGGCCGCGGACATCACGACAAAGAGGAGCGGGAGGAGCGCGGCGTTCTCGATCCCGAGGACCTTGGAGTACGTCTGATAATCGGTCTCCTCCTCGGGAAGGCGGACCTTGCGCGAGGTCTCCCACGCCGCAATCGGGAACCACATCCCGAAGAGGAGGAGCCACGCGAGCGGCGTGAGCGACTCGCGGCCGAAGTCCCCGGCGTACACGGACACGGCGTACGCGGCAATGGCGAGCGAGATCGGGTTGTGCGTGGCGAACGCGAGCAGCAGGCTCTTCGAGATCGACGGGACGAAGAACCAGTGGAAGGAGGCCCACGTCAGGACGAAGACGGCGCAGAAGGCGGCCAGCGGGAGCGGCCAGCCGAGGGGGGCGTTCAGGACGACCAGGAGGGCCGCCGTGAGCCATCGAAGGAGCACGAGGTCGCCGACGGTGACCTCCCCCCTCACGATCGGACGGTCCTTGTACCGAGGGTCGCCTGCCCGGCCGAGCGCGAGGTCGGCCTCGACGTCCTTAAGCTCGTCGTAGACCCGCATGAGGAGCGAAAAGAGGACGACGCTCGCGGCGCCGCACCCCGCCCTCCACGTCACGGTGAGCGGCGTGTGCCGCACGATGGCCTGGAGGGCCCAGTAGATGGCGAAGAAGTGGGCGAGCCCCGAGGGGACCATCACCAGGGGTGGCCACATCTTCCAGAGCCAGGTGGCGAGGCGTCCTGCGCGGCTCATTTGGGCCCCTCGTAGACGACGCGGGTGCCATCGCGCGGCGCGAGGATGATCCCGTTGCGGCGGACGCGTTCTGACGGCGGGTCGACGAGCCTCAGGCGCGCCCGCTGGAGGACCGTCGCGAGGATCACGTTCATCTCGTACAGGGCGAAGGCCATGCCGATGCAGGTCCGGTTCCCGCCGCCGAAGGGGAACCACTCGAACGGTGAGGGGCGCTTCTCCTCGAACCGCTCGGGTCTGAACGATCGGGGCTCGGAGTGGATCGACGCATCGCGATGGACGAGCCATGCGCAGGGACACGCGATCGTCCCCTCGGGAAGGTCGAATCCCCCGATCGACACGCCCCTCGCCAGCCACCGGAGAGCCATCGGGGCCACCGGAGTAATGCGCATCGACTCATAGACGCAGGCGTCGAGCCAGCGGAGCCTCGGGACGCAGACGGGGTCGAGGGTCCCCTCCCCCGCGACGTCGCGGAGCTCCGCGTGGGCCCGTTCGAGGGCCGCCGGCGTTCCGAGGATCCACTGGAACCCCCATGCGAGCGCGGCGGTGGAAGTCTCGTGCCCCGCCCCGAGGAGGGTGAGCAGCTCGTCGCGGGTCTCCTCGTCGGCGAGCGGATCGCCGCGCCGCACCCCCTCCTCGACCAGCTTTGCGAGGATGTCCTCGCGGCCGACGGTCGCGGTACGGGCGCGGCGGACTTCGGCGAGGAGGACCTCGTCGACGGCGGCTCGGGCGCGGACGAAGCGGCCCCAGGGAGACCACGCGCCCAGGTCGCGCTGGAGCGACGGGAAGAAGAGGAGAAGTGCGTGGGCGGAGTGGGCGAGCCGCTCGAGCAGGCCACGGAGGCGCTCCACGGCCGCGTCGTCGTTCACGCCGAAGACGGCTCGGATGATGATCTCGAGCGTGATGGCGTGCATCGGCCCGATGATGGGAAAGGGCGTGCCAACGGGCCATCGATCGAGGGACCGAAGCGTGACGTCCCGGACGAGCGTCCCGTACGCGCGCATCCGCTCCCCTTGGAAGGGCGGCATCAGGAGGCGGCGATGGCGTTGGTGGTCCTCCAGGTCGAGGACGAGCAGGGAGCGTTCCCCGAGGAACGGCTTGAAGGTCTGGTTGGCGCGGCCGGAGAGGAAGACGTCGGCGGGTCCGGTGAAGACGGTCTTCACGTCCTCGGGGTCCGCGAGCATGACGAGCCTCCGGCCGCGCGGAAACTTCAGCGTGAAGCGCGGGCCGTATCGCTGGCGGCATTCCTCGAGGAGGGCCGTGGGCCGGCGGACCCACGCCCATGTCTGCAGGAACGCGGGCGTGCTCGGTCCTGGCGGCAGGCTCATCGCGGCTCTCTGGAGTCGCGCCCGTAGGGGCGCGGTGGATCGACGCCCTCAGGGCGCCCTGGAGTCGCGCCCGTCAGGGCGCGGTGGATCGTCGCCCGTCAGGGCGTCGGTCACTGTGCAGTGTGCATCCGCGATCCGCAATGGTATTCTGTCGCCCGATGACCGTCCTGCGCCACGATCAGGCCTCTCCCGACGCCTCCCTTCTCGGCGGCAAGGGCGCCAACCTCGCGCGCCTCCGCGAGCTGGGCGCCCGGGTCCCTCCGTGGGTGTGCCTGACGGCTCGTGCGCCCGAATTCGGCCTCCCCGCCGAGGACGAGGGGGCCCTGCTCGCCGAAGTGGACCGCCTCTTCCCCCCCGGCGCGCGCCTCGCGGTCCGCTCCTCGGCCGTCGCGGAGGACTCCGCTCGCGACTCCTTCGCCGGACAGATGGAGACCTTCCTCCACGTCCCCCGCGAGCAGGTCGCCGAGCGGGTCCGCGCCGTGCTGGCCTCGGCCTCCTCGGACCGCGCGCGCGCCTACCGCGAGGCGCGCGGCCTGGCCGCGGGCGACGCGAAGGCGGCCGTCCTCGTCCAGCTCATGGTCGACGCGCGGTGCGCGGGCGTGCTCTTCACGGCGAACCCGACGAGCGGCGACGCCTCAGAGGCGGTCCTCAGCGCGGGGCTCGGCCTCGGCGAGGGCGTGGTCGCCGACAAGGTCGAGACCGACACGTACTACGTCGACCTCGCGAGCGGCTCCGTCCGCGCCCGTGAGATCGCACGGAAGCGCACGCGGGTCGCCTTCGACCGCGAACGAGGCGCGGGGACGGTCGTCGTCGACGTGCCCGCCGAGGAAGGCGACCGCCCGGCGCTCACGGACGCCGAGGCGCGTGAGCTCACCACGACGGCGCGACAGGTCGCGGAGCGCCTGGGAGGCCCCCAGGACATCGAGTGGGCGATCGACCAGGGCGGCGTGGTCCACCTGCTCCAGACAAGGCCGATTACGACGCTCGACCGCGAGCAGGTCTTCGACAACTCGAACATCGTGGAGAGCTACCCGGGCATCTCGCTCCCGCTCACCTTCTCGTTCGCGCGGCACGCCTACGAGGAGACCTTCCGCGAGTCGTCGCGTCGCTTCGGCGTCCCCGAGCGCATCATCCAGGAGAACCGCCACGTCCACGCGAATCTGATCGCGCTGATCGACGGGCGGGTGTACTACAACATCCTGCACTGGTATCGGCTGTTCCAGTTCGTGCCCGGCTTCGAGGGGATCCTCCCGGCCTGGGAGAAGGCGCTCGGCCTGAAGCGGCGCTTCGTGCGCCCGCGCCGTGACTCGCTCGGGGCGCGGATCGGGCGGCTCCCGGTCGTTACCCGGATGGCCGCGCGCATCCTCTGGCGGTTCGTCAGGCTGCGAGCCAACGTGGAGGCCTATCAGCGGACGTTTCGAGAGGTGCGCGAGGAGTTCAGGCAGCGGGAGCTGTCCTTCCTGACGGCGTACGAGCTCTTCGACGCCTACGAGATGCTCTCGCGGAGGCTCCTTCGAGGCTACGCGGTATCGCTGGAGAACGACCTCTTCGCGCAGCAGGCATGCGAGGGGGTCTCGAAGCTGATCGCGAAGTGGGGGCTGGGCGACCCGATGGCGCTCCGGAACGACCTGCTCTGCGGGGAGAAGGGGATGGAGAGCGTCGAGCCGGTCCGCTCGGCGCTTGGGTTGGCGGACCTGATCCGGCGGACGCCGCACCTCTCCGAGCTGCTCGAATCGGGGAAGCCCGACCGCGAGGTCTGGGAGGGGCTCCGGGCCGACGCGCAGTTCGCCGGGCCGCTGCAGGGGCATCTGGACCGCTTCGGGGACCGGACGCTGCAGGAGTTGAAGCTGGAGACGCCGCTTGCGGAGGACGAGCCGGGGTTCCTGGTCTCGATGCTCCGGAACTTCCTGCGGGGAGGCCAGAGGCTGGAGGACATGGAGCAGCGTGAGCGGTCGATCCGCGACGCAGCGGAGCGGGCCGTCGCGGAAAAGCTGCGGGGGGCGCTGCGGAGGGCGCAGTTCGGGTTTGTCCTGCGAACGGCGCGGCTCGCGGTGCGGCAGCGGGAGGATCTCCGGCTCACCCGGAGCCGGGCGTTCGGGATGGTGAAGCGGGTGTTCCGGGCGATGGGACGGGTCCTGGCCGCGAAGGGGCTGATCGCGGAGCCGCTCGACGTGTTCTGGCTGACGGTCGAGGAGGTGGAAGGTTTGCTGCGCGCGCGCCTGGTGACGCGGAACCTCAGGGCCGCCGTGGCGGAGCGAAAGGGAGAGTACGAGGCGTATCGCGAGAGGACTCCTGCTCCGCGGATCACGACTCGCGGGATCCCCTATCTCGCGCCGTTCGAGCAGGCCGCCCCGCCCGCGGCCGAGGGCGGGGCGGTGCTCCGCGGGATCGGCTGCAGCCCGGGAAGGGTGCGCGCGAAGGCGAAGGTGGTCCACGCGGCGGACCAGGGGATCGACGTCCGCGGCGAGGTGCTGATCGCGCCGATGACGGACCCCGGCTGGGTCTTCCTGATGGTGGCGGCGGGAGGTCTCGTCGTGGAGAAGGGCTCGATCCTCTCCCACACGGCGATCATCGGCCGCGAGCTGGGGATCCCGACGGTCGTCGCGGTGAAGGACGCCACGCGCCTCATCCCCGACGGGGCCCTCGTCGAGCTCGACGGCCAGGCGGGGACCGTGCGATTGGCCTGATCCAACCGCGCGACACTCCAGGGGGCTCGGCGGCGGCGCACGATCAGACGAGCGGCCGCGCGTAGAGGACGTAGCGGCGCGTGGGGGGGCAGATGCGGTTGAAGATGCGGAGCTCCTCCGTGACGAGCGCCACGACGGCGTGGCGGAAGCCGCGGGCCTCGAAGTCGGAGAGGCCCACGCCCAGGAGGAAGTGCGCCGCGCCCGCGTGGCGCGCCTCCGGGATCGCCGCGATCGTGTGGAAGACCAGGCGGTCGGGATAGTTCCCCGACATCCACCTCCCCCACCCCGAAGCGTCGCCGTTCAACGCGCGCGCCTCCGCGACCCAGTCGGGGTACGCGAACGCGCACGCCACGTCGCGCCCCGAGGCGCGATCCACGGCCATGCCCAGGCACCAGTCGTACATCGCCGAGAGCGCCCCGCCGAAGGCCTCCGCGAAGTCCGCCGCGTCGAGCGAGGCGTACCCCACGTGCCCCGTCCAGAAGGCGTCGAGGAGCGGATGGAGCCTCGCCAGCGCCCGCGGGATGTCCCGAGTGCCAGGGAGCACCCGCTCGTAGCGCCGCGAGAGGCGCTCCAGCGCGCGAAGCAGGCCAAGCCGATCGAGCCCCTCACGCAGGGCCGGGAACGACTCCTCGTAGGTCGACCAGCGGTGCAGCACGCGGAAGCCGTGGGCCTCCCACAGACGCGGGTGGTGCGGCGGGTTGCGCGGCTCGAAGAGGAAGGGGGGCCGATCGAACCCCTCCACGAGGCAGCGGTGCGTCCGATGCGCACCGCCGTTCATCGGGCCCCACACCTCGCGGCATCCCTGCGCCCGCAGCCAGGCCGAGCCCTCCTCGAAGAGCGCCCCCGCGACCGCGACGTCGTCCACGCACTCGAAGTAGCCGAGCTGGCCGATCGGCGCCCCCGTCGCGTCGCGGAGCCGCGGGTTCACGATCGCCGCGACGCGCCCCACGTCCTCTCCTCCCGACTCGCACAGGAAGAGGCGCATGCGGCCGTACGCGCCGAAGGCGTCCCTGCCCGAGAGCTCCCCCGCGAGGACGAGGTCAAGCGGAGGCACCCACGTCGGGTCCGCGCCGTTCAGGCGCCGCGAGAGGCCGAGGAAGCGCGGGATCGACTCGGCGTCGATCGAGAAGGTCTTCATCCGGCAGGGTCCCGCCAGTACAGTGTCTGCCCGATTGTACGGGAAGGAGCCCTGTGGACAACCTCCGTGAGGTCCGGATCCGCATCCGCACGAGCGGCGAGGTCGTCGCCGAGCGCGTCTTCGGCGAGAAGGAGCTCCGGTTCCTCTATGAGAACCCCTTCGGGAAGCGCCTCACGCACTGGGTCCTGCGACGGGAGCCGCTGAACCACGTCTACGGCTGGTTCCAACGGAAGCGATCGAGCCGGAAGCGGATCCCCGAGTTCGTCCGGAAGCTCGGGATCGACATCGAGGAGGCCGAGCGCCCCCTCGCCGACTACACGAGCCTCGACGACTTCTTCACGCGGCGCCTGAAGGCCTCCGCGCGGCCGATCGACACGACGCCCGAGCACCTCCTCTCCCCCGCCGACGGACGCACGCTCGTCTACCCGCGCATCGACGGAACGCTTCGCGTCAAGGCAAGTGAGGTCACGATCGCCGAGCTGCTGGGCGATCCCGCACTCGCCGAGCGATACCAGGGCGGCGCGGCGGCCGTGGTGCGGCTGGCGCCCGCCGACTACCACCGCTTCCACTTCCCCGAGGGCGGCATGGCCTCGGAGTCGGTGCGGCTCGGACGGGGGCTCCACTCCGTGCACACGATCGCGCTCGAGGCGGGAGCGCCGAGCTTCCGGAACAAGCGGATGCTCTGCCGCCTCTCGACGGAGGCCTTCGGCGAGCTCATCCTGATCGAGGTCGGCGCGCTGATCGTCGGGACGATGGTCCAGCGATACACGCCGGGCCGCGTGGAGCGGGGGCAGGAGAAGGGGTACTTCCGCTTCGGCGGGTCGACCGTCGTCCTTCTCGCCGAGCCCGGCCGCGTCGTGTTCGACGACGACCTCCTCCGCGACAGCGCGGGCGGTCTCGAGGTGCTCGTCAAGATGGGCTCCCGCATCGGTCGGAGGGCCCAGTCATGACCGACGGCCTCGACCGGGTACGCGCCGTGCTCGCCGCTCCCGATCCCGCCGCGCCTGGGCCGGCGCATCGGGACGCGTCGCTCGGGGAGACGGTCTGGTACCTCGAGTCCGACGCGGCACGCGAGAGCCTGGAGGCCGACCCGTACTGGCCAAAGTGGGAGTCGCCCTGGTGGCGGATGACGCTCCTCTGGGAGATGGGCCTGGCGGATCGGATCCCGCCCGCGACGGCGCGGGCCCTCGTCCACGCCCTCTCCACGAAGTGCCTCCACACGTTTCCGTTCCGCATCGAGGACGTGCCCGCGGGCGTGGACCCGATCCGCGGGATCCCGTGCCACTGCCAGCTCGGGACGGGGTACCAGGTCCTCGCGGCCTGCGGCGTGGACGTGGATTGCGAGCTCCCGTGGATCCGCGCCTGGTTCCTCAAGTACCAACTCCCCGACGGCGGGCTGAACTGCGACGAGGAGGCCTACGTCAGGCCGACGCCGCGCAGCTCGGTCGTCTCGACGCTCCCCCCGATGGAGGCCGTCCTTAGGTGCACGCCGCGCAACTTCACGGCCGAGGAGGAGGCCTTCCTTGACCGCGGCGCCGCGTACTTGATCACGCGGAGCCTCTGCCGATCGGTCAAGAGGGGCGGCGCGATCATCGACGCGACGTGGCTCGAGACGGGATTCCCGCGCTTCTACTTCTACGACGTGCTGAGGGGGCTCAGCTTCCTCGTGGAGTGGGCGGAGAAGCGGAGGCTCGCGCTGCCCGCCGCGAGCGTCTTGGAGACCTGCGAGCGGCTCGCCGGCGGCGAGCTGCGACCGGTGCGGGAGGACGTGGCGAAGACCCGCACACGGCGGCGCACCCCCGAGGGAGAGTGGGAGCGCGGCGTGCCCGCGGGGACCTTTCCGCTCCTGGGGGAGGTCTCCGACCCCGCGCGGCCCTCTCCCGCGCTCGGGGCCTCCTGGCGGAAGGCGAAGGAGGGCCTCCGCCGCCTGGACGCGGACAGTCTCCTGACCTAGTCCGGCGGGCCGAGCTCGACGGTGACGATGCGGTCCTGGCCGTCCTCGACAGCAATGTTGATCCAGCAGTCGCAACCGCCCGTCACGGTGACCCCGTCGAGGCCCGTCCCGAGCGTCACGCACATCCGGGCGCGGCGGTCTTCGGCGGCGACCGTCTCGGGGAAGCCCAGCCCCTCCCCCGCCGCCCCGTCCGCGTTCACCGTGTTCGCGTCGACCGAGACCGCGATCGGACGGCCGAACTCCGTCTGCGCCGACTCCATCATCTGCTGGAAGGCCTCGAGTGTCACCTCGGCGCGGTAGGCCTTCGAGCACATCGTCCACGCCGCCTTGAAGTCGCGGCGCACGATGTTGTTCCCGAACCTCTTCGAAAGCTCGCGATAGGTGATCGAGCGGTCCGTGCCGGCGCCGCCCGTGGATGCGGCGGGCTTCTCCTCCTTGCCGCACCCCGCCAGCAGGACGAGCAGGAGCAGCGGGAGATGGCGCGACACGGGCGCCTCCTCCTACTTCTCGACCGCGGCGTCCTGGATGATCACGCTGTAGGCGTACCCCGCGCCAAAGTCCACGTCGACGCCGAGCGGGCCGCGCACCACGACCAGGTCCCCCACCGCCGCCTCGCCGCTGGTCGTCACCGTCAGGTCGTGCGTGCCGTCCTCCGCCTTCCCCGACCCGTCCTGGAGGTGGATCCAATTCTTCCCCATGATCCCCGAGAGGAACTTCACCACCTTGCCCCGCACCGCCACCGGCTTCCCCTTGAGGTCCGCCTTCTGCGCGTAGACCTCCGCCACCGTGCGGCCCGTCTCGCCCTCGGCCTTCGCCACGGGCGTCGACAGGTCCACCTTGGCCGCGGGCGTCGCGCCATGGGACTCGCCGCCCAGGTCGACCTCGCCCGAGGCCTCACCCAGCGACCCGAACAGGATCTCATCGAAGGTGCGGTCGAGGGTCTTGCTCTGGAAGGCGCGCATCATGTTGGCATTCGTCACCACGACGCTGTCGCCCACCTTCACGACCGTCTGCTTCACGGCGGCCCAGACCTCGCCCTCCGCGGTCTTCAGCCTCATGTAGGTGTACCCGCCGGAGTCCATCGTCTCGAGGATCGTTCCCTGCACCCCGTCAGAGGCCGTCGGCGCGGCGGCCGTGGTCCGGCTGGGGGTCGGGGTCGTCACGGGCACGCGCTGGTCGCAGGCGACCAGGGCGACGAGGGCGAGGGCAGGGAGGAGTCGGCGGACTAGCATGGAATCACCTCTGCGAATCATCGCGGCAGTCTCCGCGAAGGGGCGAGATGATAGGCGATCCGCCTGTTCCGTTCAAGACCGCTCCCACACGGCGTGATCGTCTGGCGGCCGGACCGCCCCGCGTGGACAATGTCGCCCATGCTGCGATTCGTCGACGCCGCGAACGTGCTCTCCCTCGTCGGCCTGGCTTTCGCCCTGGCCGGGGCCCTTCTCGCCATCCACGGGAGGCTCGCCCACGGCCTCGTCGCGATGATCGCGAGCGGCCTCTGCGACCTCTTCGACGGCCTCGTCGCGAAGAGGCTCCAGCGCAACGACGAGCAGAAGACGTTCGGGGGCCGCCTCGACTCGGTCGTCGACTCGTGCGCCTTTGGCTTCGCACCGGCGATCTGGCTCCACGCCGCGGGGCTCCGCTCCCTCCCCGAGTGCGCCCTCCTCGCATTCTTCGCGGCGTGCGCCGTGTGGAGGCTTGCCTACTTCGACACCGTCGGCCTCTCGACGGAGGGCGGCGCGAGGTACTACACCGGAGTCCCCGTCACCTACGCCGCCCTGGTCCTCCCGCTCGCCGCGCTCGCGGGCTTCGCGGGAGCCGAGGCTCTCCGATGGACGCTCGTCGGCGCCTGCGGCGCGCTCGCCCTCGCGATGGTGAGCCCCCTCCGCGTCCGCAAGCCCGGCGGCGCGATGTACGGCGTGTTCCTCCTCGCGGCGCTCGGCATGGGAGCCGTTTACGTCGCCCTCGCCACGCGCTTCCCCGAGACGAGGTAGCGGCGGCCGGGTCTACTGGACGATCCGGAACGACCCCAGGAAGCGCTCGATCTCGGGCGAGTCCTTGAGATGATGGGGGCACCTCACGGACACCTCGTACAGACGCGCCCCGCTCAGGTAGAGGCGCGCCTTGTGGACGTTCGCATTGAAGTCGCGGGCGAGGAGGGCCTGCCCGGGGATCCCGTTGAGCTCGATCGGCTCGTCCTGCAGGAGTTGGCCCTTCCCGTTCCCCGCGATCCCCCAGCGGCCATACGCGAGCAGCGTGTCGGTGGGCACCTCGTTGAGAAAGGTCTCCGGCAGGTCACCGTACGTGACCCAGTACCGGATCCCCTTGACTTCGACGCCCTGCGTGTAGGTCTGGATCGTCCCCAGCTCGGTCTGGATCGGCTCGTCGACGATCTTCTCTGGCGCGCCGGGCATCTGCACCGCATAGCCGCCCTCCTCGCACTTCACGTCCTTCCAGCGGCCAGCGTAGAGCGCGAGGACGGCTGACCCCGCGGCAACGCAGAGGATGGAACTTGCAGTTCTGAGTGTGGAATTCATGGCGCACTCCTTTCTCTCCCTACGGGGCGGGCGGCCCCGACTCCTCTGGATTCATGCACGCCGACCTCCGAATGCGCGATTCCATCGTCGACGTAACCTATGGTGCGGCAAGAGGCTGATCGCCCGAGGGGCGGGCCGCGCCGGACGCACCCCTTGCAAATCGCGAGGGTCGTGCATTCTGCCCGACCGCACGGCTGTCTTGCAGTCCCCCGCCTCGCCAAGTAGCATCCCCACGTGACCATGCCCCAGACCGACCAAGGGCGCAATGCGTCCGCCGATCGCGTCGGCGGGAAGGCCGCTGTCCTGCTCCAGCTCCAGGCCGCGGGCTTCCGCGTGCCCGACCTCGTCGTCTCCCCCGACGATGTCGCCGAGGCCGTGCGCCGCGTCGGCACCCCGCTCGCCGTCCGCAGCTCCGCCACGATGGAGGACGGCCGCGCCGCGTCGTTCGCGGGGCAGTTCGAGACCTACCTGGGGATCCGCTCCGTCGAGGAGGCCCACGACGCCGTGCGGAAGTGCCGCGAGTCGCTCCACGCCCCGAGCGTCGTGGAGTACTGCCGGAAGAGCGGGATCGACCACGCCGCGATCCGCATGGAGGTCATCCTCCAGCGGATGATCGAGCCCGAGATCGCCGGAGTGGCGTTCACGGTGAATCCCGTCACCGGCGCCGAGGAAGTCGTCATCGAGGCGTGCGAGGGGCTCGCGGACGAGCTGCTTCTCGGGCGCAAGCAGGCCCTCCCGCGCACCCACCCGCTCGTCGCGAAGCACGCCCCCGAGATCGAGGCGACCGCGCGCCGCATCCAGCGCCACTTCGGGGCGCCGCAGGACATC
>CAZYRM010000040.1:0-43376 GCA_964649705.1 uncultured Planctomycetia bacterium | reverse complement strand
AGAAGACGATGAACGTCGTCGGCATCCACTGGCCGTCGTAGTAGACGAAGATCCACCCGAACGCGATGCAGCAGAAGGCCACGATCGGCGCGATCAGGCCGTCGATCAGCTCCCGCGCGATCATCGCGGCGATCCATGCCGACGCCACCCCCACGATCGACTGCAGGATCCCGACGAGGAGGTAGTTGTCGGGACTGATCGCGAACACCGCGCCGAGGAAGAACGGGTAGAGCGGCCCGTGGATGCGCAGTTCGGTCCACAGGAGCTGCCCGGCTGCGACCTCCCGCCCCCACCTTACGTACTCCAGGGCGTCAAGGACCGGGTGGTCGAAGAAGAGGACCTTGCGGATCTCCAGGAGGTACACGATCCTCAGCGCGAGGGCGGGCAGGGTCAACACGCTCAACCAACGGACGAGCCGCATGCGCCCATTCTATCGATTGGGTGGTTAAACGTGTAGGGGCGGCCCGATGGGCCGCCCCTGGCCTGCACTTCGATCTCGCGCGATGCCGATCCGCGCCTACTTCTTCGCGGCGGCCTGCGGAGCGGGGGCCGCCTTCTTCGCCGCGGCCTCCTCCTTCTGCTTCTTCATCTGGCGCTCTCGGACAAGCGTATGGATCCGCGCGATGTCCTTCTTCATCGAGCCGATCTGGTTCGGGTCCTCGATGACGTCCGTCACCTTGCGGAAACGGAGCTTGAAGAGGCCGTCCTTCAGCGTCTTCAGCTCGGCCGCCAGCTCCTGGTCCGTCTTCTTGCGCATCTCTTCAGCGGTCATCTCACACCCCCGGGCGCTACAGGCCGTGCTTCCGGACGACGAACTTCGTCTTCACCGACATCTTGTGGGCGATCAGGTTGAACGTCTCCTTCGCGAACGCCTCCGGGACGCCCCCGATCTCGTACATCACCGTCCCCGGCTTCACGACCGCGGCGTAGAACTCCGGCTCGCCCTTCCCCTTCCCCATGCGGCTCTCCGCCGGGTGCTTGGAGATCGGCTTGTGCGGGAAGATGCGGATGAAGAGCCTCCCCGCCTTTCCCATGAAGTGGCTCGCCGCGATGCGGCCGGCCTCGATCTCGCGCGCGCTCACCCAGGCGTGCTCGAGAGACATCAGGCCGTACTCGCCCATCGACACGGTGTTTCCGCGCGTGGCGTTGCCCTTCATCTTCCCGCGCTGGGCCTTGCGGTACTTGATCCGTTTCGGCATCAGGTTCATGGCGTTCTCCCATGGGCGGCCAGAAACGCCGCCCAGACGCGGGCGGCCACCAGGGCCGCCCCTACAAAGTTACGGGGTCTTCGGGGCCGGCTTCACGCCCGTGCCAGCGCTGGCCGGGCGCGGGGGAAGCGGCGTGACGGGCGCGCCCCCGGGGGCCGGGGCGGCGGCCGCCTGGCCCTCGGCCGCGGGCTGCTGCCCGCGCTTCCCGAACTTCTCGCCGCGGAAGATCCACACCTTCACGCCGATCTTCCCCTTCGACAGGACCGCCTCGGCCTGGCCGTAGGAGATGTCGGCGCGGAGAGTCGACAGCGGCACCTTTCCCATCGCGAGCCCCTCGTCGCGGGCGATTTCGGCGCCCCCGATGCGGCCCGCGAGGTGGATCTTCACGCCGCCCGCCCCCATCGACATCGACGTCTCCGCCGCCTTGCGGATCGTCCTGCGGAACGGGGCGCGCTTCTGGAGCTGCTCCGCGATCGCCTCCGCCACGAGCTGCGACTCGAGCTCGGGCTTCTCGATCTCGTGGATCTTGAGGTCGATCCGCTTCCCGATCATCTCCTCGAGCTGCTTCGTCAGCTCGTCCACCTTGCTCCCGCGCTTCCCGATGATGAGGCCGGGGCTCGCGGTGTGGATCGTGATCCGGACCGCCTCGCGGCTCCGCTCGATCTCGATCATCGAGATGAGCCCGAGCTTCGTCGCGCCGCGGACGTCGGCCGCGAAGGGGTAGTTCTTCACGAATCCGCGGATCTTCGTGTCCTCGACGAGGAGCTGGCCGTACTCCTTCTTCCTGGCGTACCAGCGGGAGCGCCAATCCTCGACGACGTCGATCCGGAACCCGGTCGGGTGGACCTTCTGGCCCATTGCGCCTCTCCTCTAGGACTTCTTCTCCTGGGGCTTCTCCTCGGCCTTCTTCGCCTCGGGCTTCTTCGCCTCGGCCGGGGGCTTCTTCTCCGCCGTCTTCCGCGAAGGCTTCTTCGGGGCCTCCTCCTCGGCGACGGGCGTCAGGGCGATGAAAATGTGGCTCGTCCGCTTCTTGATCGGCACCGCGCGGCCCATCGGGGCCGACCGCCAGCGCTTCCGGACGGGGCCCGGGTCGACACGCGCCTCGGCGACGAACAGGTTGTCCGCGTCGAGGTCGGTGTTCAGGTTGCTCGCGTTCGCCACCGCGGAGTTGAGCACCTTGTGGATGTAGTACGCCCCGCGCCTCGGGATGATCCTGAGCGCGGAGAGCGCCTGGTTGACGTTCTTGCCGCGGATCTGGTCCACGGTGTACCGAAGCTTCCGCGGCGCGATCGGCGCGTACCGCAGAATGGCCTCGTACCTGCTGTCCTCAGCCATCGATGTTCTCCCGCTCCTAGGTCTTCGCCGGGGCCGGGGCCTCGGCCTTCCCACGGCCGCCCGGGTGTCCGCGGAAGCTCCGCGTGGGGGCGAACTCGCCCAGCTTGTGGCCGACCATGTCCTCGGTCACGAAGACCTTCGTGAACTGCTTGCCGTTGTGCACGTTGAAGTGGTGCCCCACGAATTCCGGGAGGATCGTGCAGGCCCGCGCCCACGTGCGGATCGGCTCGCGACTCCCCGAGTCCTTCTGACGCATCACCTTCTTGATCAGCTTGGGGTCGACGAACGGCCCCTTCTTCAGGCTGCGGCTCATTCCCGCCTCTCCTAGTTACCTGTCTGGAACCGGCCCCTCTTCCGCCCGCGAATGATCAGGCGCGAGCTGGGCTTCCTCTTCTTCCTGGTCTTTCCGCCCTTCGAAAGCACTCCGGTCGGCCCGCAGGGATGGCGTCCCCCGCCCGACCGTCCCTCGCCGCCGCCCATCGGGTGGCTCACGGGGTTCTGAGCCGTGCCGCGCACCGTCGGCTTCCAGCCCAGGTACCGGTTGCGCCCCGCCTTCCCCAGCCACACCTTGTTCGCTTCGATGTTGCCAAGCTGGCCGATCGTCGCGCGGCACGTCTGGTGGATCCTGCGCATCTCGCCGCTGGGGAGCTGGACCGTCACGTGCTCCGCCTCTTTCCCCATGAGCTGAGCCTCGCCGCCCGCGCAGCGCACCATCTGGCCGCCGTGGCCGGGGGTGAGCTCGATGTTGTGGATTCCCATCCCCATGGGGATGTTCCCCATCTGCATGCAGTTCCCGTCCTTCGGCTCCACCTTGTCGCCGCTCGCGACCTCGTCGCCGGGCTTCATGTCCTTCGTCGCGAGGATGTAGCGCCGCTCGCCGTCCTTGTAGAGCAGGAGCGCGATGCGGCAGTTGCGGTTCGGGTCGTACTCGATCGCCTCGACCTTCGCGGGGACCCCGTCCTTCTTGCGCTTGAAGTCGATGATCCGGTACTTCCGCCGGACGCCGCCGCCGCGGTGGCGCGTCGTGACGTGCCCGTAGTTGTTCCGCCCGCCTCTCTTCGGAAGGGCCCGGGTGAGCGCCTTCTCGGGCTTCTTCTTCGTGATCTCGGCGAAGTCCGGGACCGTCGCGAAGCGGCGTCCAGGGCTCGTCGGCTTGTATTCTCTCAGGGGCATCGGCCTTCTCCGGGGCTACATGACGTCGATGCGGTACCCTTCAGCCAGCGTGACGATGGCCTTCTTCCAGTCCGCCTTGTGGCCGAGCGTCATCCGGTAACGGCGGTACTTCCCCTTCACGCGGAGCGTCCGCACGTCCTTCACCTTCACGGGGAAGAGCTTCTCCACGGCGTACTTGATGTCCTTCTTGTTCGCGTCGAGCGCGACCTGGAAGGTGTACGCCATCTTCTCCTGCCCCGAGACGGCCTTCTCGGTCATCACCGGTCGGATGATCACGTTCTGAGGTTCTCTCATGGCTCTACCCCTTCCTCGCGGCGACGAGCGCCTCGAAGGCCTCCTTCGTCAGGAGCAGCGTCTTGCAGTTGAGCACGTCGTAGGCGTTGAAGTCCCCCACGGGCAGGAACATCGTCCGCGGCAGGTTCCTCGCGGAGAGGAAGGCGTTCCGATCGGCGGTCTTCCAGCCGACGAGGACGCGCCCCTCGATCCCGAGGGCCTTCAGCATCTTCGAGAACTCCTTGGTCTTCGGCGCGGTCGGCGCGAAGCCCGCGAGGATCTTCGTCTCCTTGTCCTCGAACTTCGAGAGGAGCGCGGAGTCGAGCGCGCGGCGCTTCATCTGCTTCGGCATCGAGTACCCGAAGTCGCGCGGCTGGGGCCCGAAGATCACGCCGCCCTTCCGCCAGAGGGGCGAACGCACGGTGCCCGAGCGGGCGCGGCCCGTGTGCTTCTGCTTCCAGGGCTTCCTCGTGGAGCCCTCCACCTCGCCGCGCCGCTTCGTCGCCGCGGTCCCCCGCCGCTTGTTGGCGAGGTACATGACGATGACGTCGCGGAGGAGCTTCTTGTGCACCTTCCCGCCGAACGCGGTCGCGTCGACGGTCAGCTTCTCGACTTCCTTCCCGTTCGCGTCGAAGACGGGGATCTCGATCATGGCTGCCTCGGCCTACTTGGTGGAGTTGGACTTCCGGACCATGATGAGCGCCCCGACGGCTCCCGGGACGCTTCCGTTGATGTACGCCAGGTTGCGGTTCTCGTCGATCCCGACGAGCGGCACGTCCTTCACGGTCACGCGGACGTCGCCCATGTGCCCATGCGACTTCGTCCCCGGCCGCACGCGGTTCGGCATCGCCGAGGAGGACCTCGATCCCGTCGACCGCACGTTCATCGAGCCGTGAGATTCGGGGCCGCGGCTCTTGTGGTAGCGCTTCACGACGCCCTGGTACCCCTTCCCCTTCGAGGTCCCGACGATGTCGACCTTCTTGACGCCCTTCAGGACGTCGACCTTGACGACGTCGCCGGGCTTCAGGGCCTCGTCGTTTCCCGTGCGGAACTCGCGGAGCCAGCGGGCCGGCTTGGCGTTGACCTTCTTGAAGGTCCCCGCCCAGGGCTTCGTGGCGTTCTTCGGCTTCATGTCGCCGAACCCGAGCTGGACGGCGTTGTAGCCGTCGGACTTCTCGGTCTTCACCTGGGTCACGACGCACGGCCCGAGCTGCACCACGGTGACGCCGACGAGGCGGCCGTCGTCCGTGAAGCGCTGGGTCATGCCGAGCTTCTTGCCGATCAAGCCGTTGATCATGCGCTCTGTCTCCTCGCGCGTGGCGGGATCTCCGCCTCGCAACGAGGGGCGACCCGACGGGTCGCCCCTACACGTACACAATAGGAGGAATCCGGGCAGCGGTGCCGAACAAGTCCAGCACATGCCCCCGAGCCGGCGCCGTCGATCAGGGCGGTTTAGGCCTTGATGCGAATCTCGACGCCCGCTGGCATATTCAGCGTCTTGAGGGCGTCGATCGTCTTGACGGACGGTTCGGTGATGTCGATGAGCCGCTTGTGGGTTCGGATCTCGAACTGTTCCCGAGATTTCTTGTCCACGTGCGGCGAACGAAGGACCGTGTACCTCTCGATTCGCGTGGGGAGGGGGATCGGCCCGCTGACCTTGGCCCCGGTCCGCTTGGCCGCGTCCACGATCTCCATCACGTTCTTGTCGAGGATGTTGTGGTCGTACGCCTCGATCCGGATTCGAATCTTCTGCCCCTTCATCGGTTCCTTTCCTGTCTGGGGAGCCAACAGTGTACGGACCGGCGAACCCGGGTCAAGAGGAATCCCCTACTCCTCGTCGCCGAAGCGCCGCTTGCGCTCGTCGGGCGGGATCGCGCGGTAGTCCAGCGGCTCCATCGTGAAGCTCCCCCGTCCCTGCGTCAGCGAGCGCAGCGTCGTGGCGTAGCCGAACATCCCCGCGATCGGCACGGTGCCGTGGACGATGGAGAGCGCATCCTGGGAGTCGACCTGCGAGATCTCCGCGCGGCGGCGGTTGAGGTCGTTGAGGACCTCGCCCAAGTAGTCGCTCGGCACGTAGGTGTCGAACTTCATGTACGGCTCGAGGATGTCGCTCCCCGCCTTCTCCAGCGCATCGCGGAGCGCCATCGCGCAGGCCGCGACGTAGGCGCCCTCGGTCGCGTCGGTCGGGTGCGGTGAGCCGCCCACGAGCGTGATCTTGACGTAGATCAGCGGGTAGCCCCACTTCCCCCCGCCGAGCGCGCTCGACTTCGCGCCGTCCTCGACCGCGGCGTGGAAGGCCCGCGGGACGGTGTCGGGGGTCAGGCGGTTCTCGACGACGACCTGCGTCTTGGACGGGTTCGGCTCGACGCGCAGGACGACGTGGCCGTACTGCCCCTTGTCTCCGAGCTTCTTGATGAACTTCCCGTCCCCCTCGGCGGCGCGCAGGATGGTCTCCTTGTACCCGACGCGCGGCTCGCCGACGTTCGCGGCGATCTTGAACTCGCGGAGCATCTTCTCGCGCAGGATCTCGAGGTGGAACTCCCCCATCCCGCTGACGATGATCTGGCCCGTCTCCTCGTCCAGGCGCCACGTGAAGGTCGGGTCGTCCTTGGCCATCCGCTCGAGGGTCTGGAGGAGCTTGTCGCGGTCCGCGCTCGACTTCGGCTCGATCGCCATCGAAATGACGGTGTCGGGGAACTCCATGCTCCCGAGCGCGATCGGGTGCTTGATGTCGCAGAGGGTGTCGCCGGTCTTCGTGAACCGGAGGCCGATCACGGCGGCGATCTCCCCCGGCCCGACCGACTCGACGGCCGTGCGCGCGTTGGCGTGCATGAGGAAGATGCGCTGGATCCGCTCCTTCTTGTCCGCGCGCGGGTTCTGGACCGCCATGCCGGCCTCAAGCTTGCCGGAGTAGACGCGGACGTAGTCGAGCTCGCCGTAGGAGTCGGTCCAGCTCTTGAACATGATGGCGGAGAGGGGGGCGTTCGGGTCGGGCTTCCGCGACATGGGCTTCTCGGTGCGCGGCTCGACCCCCTCGACCGGGGGGATGTCGAGCGGGCTCGGGAGGTAGGCCACGACGGCGTCGAGGAGGGGCTGGACGCCCTTGTTCTTGAGCGAGCTGCCGCAAAGGACGGGGGTGATCCTCATCGAGAGGGTGGCCTCGCGGATCGCCTTGAGCAGCTCCTCCTCGGTGAATTCACCGCCCGCGAGGAACCTCTCCTCCATCCAGCCGACCTGGTTGGCGACGGCCTCGATCATGTCGGCGCGGTGGAGCTCCATCTCGTCGGCGAGGTCGGCGGGTATAGGCTCCTCCTTGACGATCCGCCCCGTCTCGTCCTCGTCGAAGGTCAGGTACTTCAGTCGGACGAGGTCGACGATGCCGCGGAAGGAGGACTCCTCTCCGACGGGCCAGGTCAGGGGGACGGCATTGGCGCCGAGCTTCTTCCGCATCGACTCGAGGGCGCGGGGGAAGTTGGCGCCGAGGCGGTCGAGCTTGTTGACGAAGGCGATGCGAGGGACGCGGTAACGGTTGGCCTGGCGCCAGACGGTCTCGGACTGGGGTTCGACGCCTCCGACCCCGCAAAAGACTCCGACTGCGCCGTCGAGGACGCGGAGGGAGCGCTCGACCTCGGCGGTGAAGTCGACGTGCCCCGGCGTGTCGATGAGGTTGATGCGGTATCCCTTCCAGAAGCAGACGGTGGCGGCGGCGGTGATGGTGACGCCGTGCTCCTGCTCCTCGGGCATCCAGTCGAGCGCGGTGGTTCCCTCGTCGATGTTCCCGAGCTTGTGCTCCTTCTCCGTGTAATAGAGGATCCTCTCCGACGTCGTGGTCTTCCCCGCGTCGATGTGGGCGATGATGCCGATGTTTCTGAACTTGTCGAGCATGCTGACCACCGTGCGAAGGCGCGGCATTCTATCCGCGTGCGCTCCTTAGGGCAATGCACTCACGCCCTCGGCGCGCTGCGTTTGCTGGACCCGAGGTTCCGACCCGGCATACACTGCCTCAGCCTTTGTGCCGAGGGGCGCCACCCGACGTCCCCTCGAGTCCTGCCCGGTCTCCTCGCTCCACCGATGACCCTCTCCGCGCGACTGGTGCTGCTGCTCAACCGCCTGTTCCCGCGCGTGAAGCTGCGCGGCCGAGCCGGGAAAGACGAATACTCCCGGGTCAGCTACGGGTTCGCTGCCCTTGATGCCGCCAACTGGATCCCCCTCCTCGATCGCTGGAGTGGCGGCGCGGTGGTGGACGTGGGCTGCGGATTCGGGGGCCGGACCGTCTACTACGCGGAAGGACGCCTGGGGCCGACGGTCGGGCTTGACCTGCTCGCCATCAACACTGTGCAGGCCGCGCGGTTCGCCCGGCTCCAGGGGAACGACACGAAGGGGCGCTGCCTCATCGTCCAGGCGAACGCGGAGCGAGCCCCCCTGGCGGACGAGCAATTTGATGCGGTCATCTGCAGCGACTGCATGGAGCACTTCCCGGATCCGCGGCGCACACTCGCGGAGATGTGGCGGCTGGTGCGCACCGGCGGGGCGCTCGTTCTCGAGTTCTCTCCCTCGTGGACGAGGACGGGAAGCCACCTCGGGGACTACGTCTGGACTCCGTGGGCGCAGTGGGCCTTCTCCCGTCGGACCCTCGAGGAGGCGGCGACCGAGGTGTACCGTCGTCGCAGGGCCGGGATCCTCGACCCCGAGGAGGCGCGACGACAGGAAGAGTGGTTCGGGTTCGTGATGGAAGTCCACCGATGCTACCTGAACGAGATGACGCTCGGACAGTTCACCGGCTGGCTCACCGAACTGCCGGACGCCCTACTGGTCCGCCTCGACCAGTGCCACACGCGCACGAAGGGACTGGCGCTGATCCCCTGGATTGGAGGGATGTTCGCGGAGGGGATCACGTGCGTCGTCAGGAAGGTCCCGGGCCGGCGAATCGGCGCGGCCGACATCCGACGGGCGCGCACGGCGGACTTCGTGCGGTGGATGGGCAACATCTGCATTGGCGGCCTGCGGCGAGTCCGCCGCCTCCTCGGAGGGAGCCCGGGCACCCCTCGCCCCATGGAGGCCTCCGCGCTTCCTCCTATGCGGCGCCCTCGCGAGGGAGATTCGTATGGGCCGGGAGCGTCGTAGCCGCGAAGGCCCCCGCTTCCGTGCGGGTCGGTAGACGGGCATGGAGTGCCCGGGTACGATACCCGGCCCGAGTGGAGGTAGCCATTGCCCCCCCGGCGCATCGTCCTGGTGACGAGTCGATTCCCCCCCTCAGGCGGGAGCGGCGTGCAGCGCGTGGCGAAGTGGGCGCGGCACCTCCCGGAGCTGGGCTGGACGCCCGCCGTGCTCACGACGAGTGAGCGTCCGGGGTATCCGCGCGACCCGTCGCTCCTCGCGGGATTGCCCGAGGTGCTGCCCGTGGTGCGTTCGCGCGCGATCGATGCGTGGACCGCGGGCGCCGCCCTCGAGTCACGCGGCCTGCTCGCCATCGGGAAGGCCCTCCGCCTCGTGGCATCCTTCCCCGACGCCGACGCCGGCTGGGTCCCCTCCGCGATCGCCCGCGGCCTCGCCCTCGCTCGCCGCCACCGGGCCCGCGTGATCCTCTCCAGCGCCCCCAACTGGTCCGCCCACCTCGTGGGCTCCCTCCTCTCCCGCCTCCTCGGCCTCCCGTGGGTCGCCGACTTCCGCGACGAGTGGACGGACCACCCCGTGTTCGAGGGGCGCAGCCTCCATTCCCGCCTCTCCCGCCGCCTCGAAGACGCATGGCTCGCCCGGGCCGACCTGGTCCTCGCCACGAGCGGGGCCTCCAGGGACCGGTTCCGCGAGCGAGGAGCCCGACGCGCCGAGGTGATCCGCAACGGCTTCGACCCCGACGACCTGCCCGGCGCGCCCTGGGGCCCCGCGCCGAAGGGAGAGGCCCTCCGCTTCCTCTATGCAGGCGCCCTGTACGGCCCCAGCAACCCTCGGCCGTTCCTCTCCACGCTCGCGCGCCTCATCGAGCGGAGGGAAATCCCCGCCTCCGAGGTCCGCGTCCGAATCGTAGGTTCCTGGTGGGGCCTCCGCGTGACGGACCCCTACCCCTGGCTCGATGTCGCGGGCTATGTGGAGCACGCCTCCCTCGCGGAGGAGTACCGGCGCGCCCACGTCCTCCTCCTCTTCATGAGCGGCTGGCCCAGGTGCGTCCTCGGGAAGCTCTTCGAGTGCGCCGCCACAGGGCGCCCCTGCCTCTTCTACGGTCAGCCCGATGGCGAGACCGCCCGGCTCCTCCGCGAGGGGCGTCTCAGCGTCGACGTGCCCTGGGGAGACGAGGCCGGCCTCGCCGAGGCGATCCTCGGGTTGCACCGGGCCTGGCGCGAGGACCGCCTGCCGGGCGGAGCGGACCCCGCCATCGTCGCGCAGTGGACTCGCAGGAGGGGCGCCGAGCAGCTTGCCGCGCTCCTCGACGAGGTCGTCGGAGCGTAGGCTACTTGTCGGGCGTCCTCGCGACATTCGAGATGCGGAACTCGTCGATCCACCCGTCGAGCGGGTTCCAGCCGGGCAGGTCGCTCGATGTTCCGATCGTCAGCTCAATCGCCGCCGCGTTCGCCACCGCGTCCTTCGCCCGCTGCTCCCCCACCACCCGGCCGTCCACCCAGATCCGGAACGCCTCGCCGTCGTACGTCGTCGCGACGTGGTGCCACTCCCCCAGCGCGAACGAGTTCGCCGGACCCCTCACCGACAGATAGCCGTTCGTCGACGTCCCCACCTTGAAGACCGGCGAGGCGTACGACGGGTCGCCAATCCCCATGATCGCGAGCGCCGGCCCGAGACCGTCCTTGTAGACGTACTTCGACCAGACGAAGCTCTCCGTCGTCTGCAGCGAGAGCGGCTTTACCCAGCACTCCACCGTGAACTGTCTCGCGAGGTCCAGCCTCACGTCGTGCGACACGAAGGCGTACGCCGTCTCGCCCAGCTTGCGCCCCGCCACGAACCCCGTGCGGATCGCCTTCCCGAACCGCCCCTCCCCCCACTCGACGCCGTTCTTGAAGAAGGCGTGGTGCCCCCCCGTCCCCGCGTCGCGGGCCTGGTTCCCCACGCCGTCGTCGAAGTGCCAGAGCGCGACGGTGTGGACGTCGACCTCGTAGGGCCGCGGCGCGGCGCGCTCGACCGCCGGGGCCGCGACGGGCGGGGGCGAGGGAGGAGGAACGGGGGCCTCCCTGTGCGGCCAGAGCGCGATCCCCGCCGACACGGCCCCCACCGCGGCCCCCGCGAGGACCAGGCCGATCGCAGCCCGCTTGCGACGGACGAGCTTCATCGTGCGCTGCGTCATCGTCTCCGGCCGCGTCAGGACCGGCTGGTTCCCCAGCCACCTCGACAGCTCCTCCGCCATCTCGAGCGCGGTTCGGTAGCGGTCCGCCCGCTCCTTCTGCATCGCCTTGAGGCAGACCGCCTCGAGCTCCTGAGGGACCTCCGGCCGCACCGACCTCGGCGCGGGCGGCTCCTCGAGCGTGATCTTGTAGAGGAGCTCCAGCTCGGTCGTCCCCTGGAACGGGACGCGCCCCGTGAGGACGTGGTAGAGCGTCACGCCGAGCGCGTAGACGTCCGTCCACGGCCCGAGCGCGTCCTTGTCCCCTCCGACCTGCTCCGGCGCCAGGTAGTTCGGCGTCCCCATGATCGACCCCTCGCGCGTCAGCGTCGCCTCGCCGAAGAGCGACTTCGCGACGCCGAAGTCCGCGAGGCGCGGCTCGCCGGAGGCGTCGACGAGGATGTTCCCGGGCTTGAGGTCCCGGTGGATCACCCCCTGCTGGTGCGCGTAGTGCATCGCGCGGCAGGCCTTCTCGAGGATCCCGATCGCGGGACGCAGGCCGAGCGATCCGCTCTCGAGGAGGTCGGCCATCGTCCTCCCCTCGATGAAGTCCATCGAGAAGAAGGGGACGCCGTCGACGACGCCGAAGTCGTGGATCGGGATGATCCCGGGGTGGACGAGGCGCGCCGCGGTCTGCGCCTCCCGCGTGAAGCGGGCGAGGTCCTCGGACGTGGCCCGGACGCCCGCGCGGAGGGTCTTGAGGGCCACCACTCGGCCGAGCTTCCGCTGCCGCGCGCGGTAGACGACGCCCATCCCTCCCTGGGCGATCTCGTCGAGGACCTCGTACTCCTCGAACTCGCGACGGGGCGGCGCGGTCATCCCGCCCCGCGGGGTCGACATCCCCGTCGTCGCGTCGATCGGCATCGTCGGATCGTTCGCGCCGCTTCGTGGGGTGTCCATCGGCCCCTCCTCAGCGCGCGTCCGCGCGTGCGGCGGCGCGGGCGAGAAGATGGAGGATCAGGTCGTCGAGCGACGTCCCCCACGCGGCCGAGGAGATCGCCGTCGGCGAGTCGGGCTCCAGGCTAGGGCGCGGGTTGACCTCGAGGACGTAGGCGAGGCCGTCGGGCGAGAGGCGGAGATCGACGCGCGCGTAGTCGCGCAGGCCGAGCCGAACGAACGCCCGCTGGGCGGCGTCGGCGGTCGCCCGCCGCTCGTCCTCGGTCAACTCCGCGACGAACGGCACCGAGTCGGCGGCGAGCTTCTCGTCGTAGGTCAGGACGGCCTCGTGGACCCTCCACTCCGCCACGGGGAGCGCGGCCGGCCCGTGCGCCCCCTCGATCAGGGTCACCGCCAGCTCGCGCCCCTCGACGTACTCCTCCACGACGAGCGGCCCGCCGTACGCCGCGATCAGCTCCCGCGCCTTCGTGCGCATCTCCCCGCGGTCCCGCGCCACCCGAACGCCGCGGCTCATGTGCTCGCGTCGCGCCTTGAGGACCCGAGGCCAGCCGACGGACCAGGTGTCGGGGTCGTCGGGCGAGCCGAGGGAGCCTCCCTTCGGGATCGGCACGCCGCTCGGCATCGCCTCCCTCGCGAGGAGCTTGTCGTCGGCCAGTTCGCACGCCTCGGCGGTCCCGCCGACGACGGCTACGCCGGCCTGCTCCAGCAGCTTGCGGGGCTCGCCGCGGCGACGCCCGTCCCCCGCCACGGTGTCGGTGTGGTCGAACGCCACGCGGGCGCCGCCCAGGATCGCGGCTCCCTGCGCGAGGAACTCCTCGGCGCCGACGACGACGGGCTCGTGACCTCCCCGCGTGAGGGCGCCGGCGATCGCCTCGTGGCAGCGGCATGGGGAGTTCACGGTGTGGACGACGGCGACGAGCATCGGGGGCCACTCTACCAGTGTCCCCTCCCGACCGCAACCAGCGCGGCGGCGGAGACGGCCCGGGCGGGTTGTGGGCACCAGGCGTGATTCAGGATCCGTTTAACACGAAGACGCGAAGACACGAAGACACAAAGATGGGACTGGGAGGAACAAGGTCGCTCGTGCGAGGGGGCGAGCGGGTCGACCACTCAAGTCGGACAGTCGGATCGGATGGGCTCTCGCCCCCTGCGACATCGAAGCGCTGCCCCCTCCGCACGAGCGACTTCTTTCCTTCCAAACCCATCTTCGTGTCTTCGCGTCTTCGCGTCTTCGTGTTAAAGGGGAACCTGAATCACGCCATTCTGGCCCCAGCCGGCCCGAGCGTTCCCGCGGCCCGTGCTCGTTCCGATGTTGCGGCCGGCGGGAGGACGCGAGTAGAATGATCGCCCACATGTAAGGGAGGAGTTAAAGATGAAGACCCTGGCTGCGCTCGTCCTCGTCCTGGCCCTGCCCGCGTTTGCGGGGGAGCTGGAGGGCGTCACCCACCCCGACGAGATCGAGGTTAACGGCAAGAAGCTCGTCTTGAACGGCCTCGGCCTCCGCGAGGCCACGCTCGGCGTCGACGTCTACGTCGCCGCCCTCTACATCACCGCGAAGACCAACGAGGCCGGGAAGATCCTCTGGGCCGACGAGGAGAAGCAGCTCTGCCTCAAGTTCGTCCGCGACGTCGACAAGGACGACATCACCAAGGCCTGGAAGGAGGGGTTCGAGAAGAACGCCTCAGAAGAGACGGTCAAGAAGATCCAGGCGAAGATCGACCAGCTCAACGGGTGGATGGCGGACATCAAGGAGAAGGACAGCCTGACCTTCACGTACGTCCCCGGCAAGGGGCTCGAGGTGAAGGTCAAGGAGGAGGTCAAGGGGACCATCGAGGACTTCGAGTTCGCGAGGGAGTTCTTCGCCATCTGGCTCGGGGCCAAGCCCCCGAACGAGGGTCTCAAGAAGGGTCTTCTGGGCAAGTAAGGAGGTCTCGGAATGGTTGGCCGCACGCTTCTGTGGGGCGGGGCCGCGTTGCTCCTCCTCGCCTCGGTCGCCGGCGCCGCGACGATCGACGACTTCACGTTCAGCGGGACGCTGTGGGGCGACGACTACAAGCCCGAGGAGCTGAAGGGGCGGGTCGTCCTCGTCGACTTCTGGGGCGTCAACTGACCCGGCTGCCGGGTGGCGTTTCCCCACCTGGTGAAGCTCCAGGAGGAGCACAAGGACAAGCTCGTCATCATCGGCGTCCACTGCCAGAACGCGACCGACGACCAGATCGTGAAGATGGTTCGCGACGCGAAGATCAACTACACGATCGTGAAGTCCGGACAGGTGAAGGGGAAGAACTTCAGCGGCATCCCGATGTACTTCCTCTTCAACCACAAGGGCGAGCTGGTCTACGAGGGCCGCACCGAAGGGGTCGACGCGCCGCTCGAGGCCGCCGTCAAGGTCGCGCCTGACTGGCTCGCGGGCGACCACCCGTACTCCAAGCTCCGCTCGCAGGCCGCGCAGGTCGCCGGCCGCCGCGGTCTCGGCAAGGTCCTCGCGGAGTGCCGCAAGCTCGCCGAGGGGACCGACGAGGCCTCCGCGCAGGAGGCGAAGTGGCTCATGGAGCGGCTCGAGCCGTACGGCAAGGGGCTCCTCGACAAGGCGAAGGCGGCCGAGTCGCAGGACGCCGAGAGGGCGATGTCGCTCTACGATCAGGCCTCGAAGCTCTTCTCGGGCGACCCGATCGGGGACGAGGCGGCCGCGGCCCTCAAGCGGCTGAAGGAGGACCCGGCCTTCAAGAAGGAGCTGGACGCCGCGAAGGCCTTCAAGGCGGTGGAGGCGGGCATCGAGAAGATGAAGCCCTGCCGCTCGACCGAGGCGCTGGACCTCGTGACGTGCGCCGACTGCAAGAAGAAGAATGCCGCGGCGATCGGCCAGCTCGCCGGGCAGCTCCACGCCATCGTGAAGAAGTACGAGGGGACGAACGCCGCGAGGCAGGCGGCCGCGCTCCTCGACGCATGGGGCAAGATGTAGTCTGACGTAACATCAACGAGGGGCGGGCATTGGCCCGCCCCTTTCGCATTCCCCCTCACCCCTCCTGCCCTTCCGACGTACCACACTCCTTCCACGGAACAAATCGCCCCCCCAGGATCGTCGGAAGGGAAACGGATGGAGCGGCCCCAACGGGACATGCCGAATGACGAGGAACTCGTCCGTCGGGCCGCCGTCGGCGATCGAGAGGCCTTTGCCGTGCTCTTCGACAGGTACGCCCCCCGCGTCTACCGCACCGCGCTGCGGATCACCGGCGACGCGGCCGAGGCCGACGACGCCACGCAGGAGGTCTTCCTGAGGCTCCACGACCAGCTTCACCGCTTCGAGGAGCGCTCGTCGTTCTCCACGTGGATCTACCGCGTGACCGTGAACCTCGCGATCGACCGGACCCGCACCAGGGCCCGCCGACCGGGCTCGATCGACGGCGTGGACGCGCAGGCGCCCGACACGGCGACCGCCCCCGCCGAGCGGGGCGACCTCGAGCGTGCCGTGATCGCCGCCCTCTCGGGCCTCTCCGAGAAGCTCCGGACCGCGCTCGTCCTCAGGTACCTCGAGGACCTCTCGTACGAGGAGATCGCCGACGTCCTCGAATGCTCCATCGGCACCGTGAAGTCCCGCCTCGCGCGGGCCCACGAGGAGGCCGGCCCCGCCCTCCAGGCAGTCCAGAACCGTGTCGACGCGGGGGAGCTGTAGCATGACGGGCCCGACACCGATGACCTGCGACGAATTCCGCGTGGAGGCCCTGACGCCCCCGCTCGGCGCCACCGACCAGGTCCACGCCGCCTCGTGCCAGGAATGCCGCCTCTTTGCCGAGCAGGTCTCCCGCAACGAGCGCCTCCTGCGCGCCGTGCCGAAGACGACGCCGCCCGCGGGGCTCTGGGACCGCCTCGAGAAGCGCCTCCCCCCCGCCCCCGAGCCCGCGCCGCTCCGGACCTGGTTCGGCCTCGCGGCCGCCGCGGCGCTCCTCGTCGGCGCCGTCACCATCGCGCTCCATCACCGGACCGAACCGTCCGCGCGCCTCTCCATCGTGGTCGTGGAGGCCCCCGCGGCCCCCGAGGACGGCGATCGGGAGGACCTCGCGGAGTACGCCTCCCTCGGCGGAGGCCAGGGCGTCCAGTTCATCGACGCCGGGGGGGGCGATTAGCATGCTCCGCCGCGTCCTCACCGTGCTCGCGCTCCTCCTCATGACCGCCGCGGCCGTTGTGGCGGCCCTCAGGCAGCGCATGGAGGCCGACGTCAGGGGCCTCCTCGCCCGCGCCACGGAGGCGGAGACGCAGGTCAGCTACAGCGCCGTCCGCTCGATCCAGTTCGGCGATCGCGCGATGAGGCTGAGGGTCGTCCACCAGGCCCCCGACCGCACCCAGATCGAGCCCGTCGACGGGTGGCGCGGCCGAGGCGAGCGCGGCCCGCGCGGCGAGCGGGACGACCGCGGGCCGCGCGATGAGCGCGACGACCGCGGCCAGCGAGGAGAGCGGGAGGAAAGCGGGGCGCGCGGCGAGAGGGACGACCACGGGCCGCGCGGAGAACGTCACCACGGACGCCATGGCGGCGAACGCGGGCGGGGGCGCCGTGACGGCGGCGGCGGAGACTGGCGCGCGATCCCCATCGTCCATGTCGACCTCGCGCTCCGGAACTACGACGCCACCGCCGAGGGTGCCTCCGTCCGCTTCACGCCTCGCTACGCGGGCCGCCCCACGCTCTCGATGACCTTCGACGAGGCCACGGGGCTGCTCACCGGGTGGGAGGCCTCCACGCCCGGCGGCACGGCTCGGCTCTCGACGGAGTCGCTCGATGTGGCCGCCGCGGCCGGCCAGCCGGCCTCGGCCACGGAAGCGGCTCCCCAGCGCCGCGAGTGGGACCGCGAGGGCCGGGGCGGCGGGACGTTCGACCCCGAGCGCGACCCGGGACCGAAGGGGTTCGACCTCATCCTCCCGCGCGCCTTGCCCAGGGGGTTCCAGCTCCATGAGGCGCGCCTGATGCAGCGCGGGGAGTGGGAGTCGGTGCGGATCGTCTGGACCGACGGCATCGCGCTCGTCTGCCTGACCGAGTTCGACGCGGTGGCCACGGGCAACCGCTGGGGCGGCACGGAGCTGCCGCGCCCCGAGGCGGGAAAGGTCGTCGTCGAGCGGCGCTGCCACGAGGGGACCTCCCTCCTGCGCGGCCGGGTCGGCGACACGGGTTTCGTCGTGATTGGATCGATCGAGGAGGCGGAGCTGACCGGGCTCATCTCCTCCCTGGAGACCCGTCCGGTCGTGGAGGAAGGTGTCCGATGAGGAAGAGCATGTTCCTGTCGCTGGCGCTGTGTCTCGCGGCGGCGTCCGCGATGGCGCAAGGTGGAGGCGACGGCCGAGGGATGGGCCCCGAGCGGATCCTGGGCGGCACGGTCGAGGACCTGACGAAGCAGCTCTCGCTGACCGAGGAGCAGGTCCCGAAGGTCCAGGCGATCTTCGACGAGACCCAGGACCTGATGACCGAGGCGATGGCCGCGATGCAGGAACAGGGCGGCGGCTTCCAGGGGATGCGCGAGGTCTTCGAGCGGATGCGCGAGCAGCAGCGCGAGGACCTGAAGGCGGTCCTGACGGACGACCAGAAGGCGGCCTACGACCAGCTCCTCGTCGAAGAGGAGGCGCGGCGGGGTCAGCGCGGCGGCGGCTTCGGAGGAGGCCGCGGGCGGCGCAACGAGACCCCGGAGCAGCGCGCGGAGCGGCTCGGCCGCGCCATCGAGGGACTGGGACTGGAGGCCGAGCAGGTGGAGCTGGTGCGCCCGCTCGTCGAGAAGTACGCGGAGCTCTCCGATGCGCGGCGCAAGGCCTGGACGGACGGGCAGGCGGAGCTGGCGAAGCTCCTCGCCGCCGACGGGTCGAGCGACGAGGCGATCGACGCGCAGCTCGCGACCATGGGCGACGCGGTGAAGGCAATCGAGAAGGACATGAAGGAGGCCCGGGGCCTGCTCCAGGAGGCGCTCACGGCGCGCCAGGAGGCCCAGCTCGTCGTCCAGGGCATCCTGGAGAGGTAGGTTTCCCATCGTGGATCGTGCCGGGCCCAGGCGAATCTGTAGGGGCGACCCGCAGGGTCGCCCCTCGCCGCGGACCTGAATCAGGCCGGTTTTCGGATCGTTCGAGAGGAGATTGAGGTCATGAGCAAGGTGTTCGTCGGCAGGCTCCTCCACGGTGCCCTGCTGCTCGGGCTCGGCGCGGGAACGGCGGTCGCCGTGAGCCAGTCGATGGCGGTCCAGCAGGAGCTGGCGGCGCTGAGGACCAAGGTCACGCAGATCGAGAAGCGGCCGACGGCCACGGCCTCGCCGGTGTCGGCGCAGCCGGTCGTCGTCCTCCCGTCCGGCGACGTGGTGTCTCTCCCGTCCGCCCCGTCCACCGAGGTGGCGGAGCTGCGTCGCCGCCTCGACGAGCTGGCCTCGCGGATGGGCTCGTCCGGCGGGGCGACGGATGTCTCCGTCCTGCCGGCGGCGCTCTCGCTTCCGACGGATGGGTCGACCGTGGCGCTCGCCCAGTTGCCCGAGTCGGCGAAGGAGGCCCTCAAGGCCGTGGTGAAGGAGACGATCGAGGAGCGCGACAAGGAGCGCGAGAAGGAGCGCTCGCAGGAGATGGTGACGCGCGGGTCGGAGCGGATGCTCGAGCGCCTCGCGGAGCAGCTCGCGCTCTCCGAGTCTCAGAAGGCGATCCTGAAGGGCGTCTTCGACGAGAGGAGCAAGAAGTTCGCGGAGCTGTTCACGAGCGACATGTCCCGCGACGACCGCCGCGCGAAGATGGACGTGATGCGCAAGGAAGCCGACGTGGCGATCAAGCAGTCCCTGACGGCGGAGCAGGCCCTGAAGTACGACGAGATCTCCAGCCAGATGGGCGGCGACTTCGGCGGCCGCGGCGGCTGGGGCGGCGGGCGCGGCGACCGCGGGTCGAGCGGCGGCGGATCGACCGGCGGCGCCCAGCCCGGCGCGCAGCCGGGCGGCGGCACCGGCGGCACGGGCGGCGGAAGCCGCGGCGGGCGGTAACCGCGACTCCGACTCGCAGACTCCCACTCGGACTCCAACCCCACGGGGTTGGAGTTCGCGCTTAGCACGACAACGTACTATGAACGCCGAGCGCCGAAGGGGCTGGATGTACCAGCCCAGGGCGAAGCCCGGGGAACAAAATGTTGGAGGTAGAGCGGAGCCCCGAAGGGGCGACATACACGGCGCCGCGGCGTGTATGTCGCCCCTTCGGGGCTCCGGTCCTCTTACAACCGCGTTTTCCCAGGGCTGCGCCCTGGGCTGTTCCATGCTGCCCCTTCGGGGCGGTTGGAAGAAGCTACGTTGTAGTGTTAGTGGACGTTGATCAGCGAGCGGAACTCGGGGTCGCTGCGCAGGGAGTCGAAGGACGGGCAGTTCGTGATGTAGGCGAAGTCCGTGAGCCCGAGGTTGACCGCGGTGTGGAGCTGCGCCATCGCCTGGTCGCGACGTCCCGCCAGCGCGTGGACCTCGGCCAGGAACAGGTACCCCGAGATGAGGCGCGGGTCGAGCGCGATGCACTGCTCCAGCTCCTTCGCCGCCTCGTCGGGCTTCCCCTCCCTGAGGAGGAGGAGCCCCATCGCGCTGTGGCCCAGCGCGAAGTCCGGGCGGATCTCGAGCGCCCGCACGACGTGCGGACGGGCGAGGGTCAGCTCGTCCAGCTCGAGGGCCAGGAAGCCGTACGCGAGGTGCACGCCCGCCTCCGGCTGCTCCAACGGCACCTTCGCGTCGATCTGCGGGCGGATCTTCGCCCATCCGCTGACCGCGAGCGGCTTCACCTTGGGGAAGGTCGAGAGGTACTTCATCTCGAGCGTCGGGTCCAGCTCGATGGCCCGCCCGTAGTCCATGATCGCGTCGGCGAACTGCCACAGCCCGTACCGCGCCGCGGCGCGGCCGTAGTAGGCGTACTGGTACGTCGGGTCCTCCTCGATCGCGCGCGTGAAGGCGAGCACGGCGTCGGCCCAGCGGTTCTCCGACATGCACGTCTCGCCCAGCGTCTGGTGGTCCATCGCCTTCGCTCGGTTTCCAGCCGTCCGGAGGGGCGGAGGCTCCGTCCCCGCCGCGGCGCGGCCCAGCTTCACGAGGCACAGCACGCGCACCCGCTCCGCGCGCGGGTACTTCGGCGACGCCGCGAGGACCCGCTCCGCCACCTCGAGGGCGTCCTCCCACTTCTCCGTGTCGCACAGGAGCTCGGCGCGGAGCGTGAGGGCCCCGGCGTCCGACGGCGCGAAGGAGAGGACCGCCAGGACGTCCCCCATCGCCCTCTCGGGCGAGGGCGGCTTCATGTGGTCGCGCCAGAGCGCGGCGCGCCCCAGGAACGCGGGGACGTAGTACGGGTCGGACTGAAGGCCCAGCTCGTACTCCCCCTTCGCCTCCTCGAAGTCGCCGAAGAGGAAGTGGATCTCCGCGCGGCGGACGTGCGCCTCCGCGAGGCGGGGATTCAGCTCCGCCGCGAAGGCGTAGGCGTCCATCGCCGGGGCGTAGTACGACTTCACCACCGGCCTCTTCCGCGCCTCGGCGAGGAGGCGGTCCCCCAGGTTCATGTACTCGCGCGCCTCGTGCCCCTTCATCGAGGCGAACTGGCGGCACCGCTCGAAGTCGGCCCGGGCGTGCTCGCGGTCCTCCAGTCGGTGCTCGCACCAGGCGACGTTCCCGATCGACTCCGGGTGCGACCCGTCGATCTCGACCGCGCGCGCGAAGACCTCCCGCGCGGAGTTCCAGTCGGAGCGCGCCACGAGGAGCGCGCCGAGCGCGTTGAGCGCCGTGAGGTCGTTCGGCGCGACCTCGACGGCGTGCCTGACGTCCTTCTCCGCCTCGTCGAGCCGCGCGGCGCGCACGAGCGCCCTGCCGCGCGCCGCCAGGGCCGCGGGGTCGTCCGGTGCGATGCGGACCGCCTCGTCGAAGAACTTGGCGGCCTGCGTGGAGTTCCCCTTCGACTGGTAGACCTGCCCCAGGAGGACGAGGGCCCCCGCGTCGCCCCGGCTCCGCGCGAGGGCGTCGTTCAGGTCCTGGACCGCGTCGTCGAACTGCAGCTTCTTGTAGAACGCCCTCCCCCGCCCCAGGTAGGCGACCGCGAGGTCCCAGTCGATGCGGATGGCGAGCGAGAAGGCGTCGATCGCGGCATCGTAGTTCCTCTCCGCGAGGAAGAGCTCGCCGTCGGCGAGGAGGGCGTCGGCGTGCCGAGGCGAGGCGTTCGCGCCCGCGGCGTAGCAGGTGTGCGCCCCGGCGCGGTCATCGAGGGCCTCGAGCGCCTTCCCCTTCACCACCGCGGCGGCCGCCTGGAACTCGGGGGCGGGGCTTCGCGCCAGGGCCTCCTCGGCGGCCTTGCGCGCGTCGTCGGGCCTGCCGGCGGCGAGGAGGGCTCGCGCGCGGCCGACCCGCGCCGAGTCGCGGCCTGTCGGCGCCGCGCCGCGGCCGTCGAGCGAGACGGCCTGTTCGTACATCGCGAGGGCCCGCACGGCGTCGCCGCGGGCGAGGGCGACGTTCCCCTGTTCCTCCGCGGCGGCGGCGGAGTCGGGCGCGGCCTCTCCGGCGGCCCGGGCGTCGTTGTCCGCGAGCTCCAGCCTCCCCTCGGTCCGGCGGACGCGCGACCGGGCGACGAGCGCCTCCGCGTTCCGCGCGTCGAGGGCCAGCGCGCGGTCGCAGGCCGCCTCGGCCTCGCGGAGGTCCCCCCGGGCGAGGAGCGACTCCGCGCGCGCGACCTCCGCCTTCGCCGCCTCCTGCGCCTCCCGCGCCTCGGAGCGCTTGCGCTCGATGCCTCGCCACACGAGGAACGCCGCGGCGCACGCCAGGAGCACCGTCGCGACCGAGAACGACGCCCGGTGCTTCTTGACCTTGCGGAAGAGGAGCGTGGCCGCCCCCGGCGGGCGGGCGAGGATGCTGTCGCCCTTCAGGTACCGGTCGAGGTCGTCGCGGAGCTCCCCGGCCGACTTGTAGCGGCGCGAGAGGTCCTTCTCGACGGCCCGCATGCAGATCGTCTCGATGTCGCGGTGGAGCGTCGGGACGAGCTCCTTGAGCGGCCTGGCGTCGGTCGACATGAGCTGGACGAGGACCTCCATTGCCGTGTCGCCGGTGTACGGCGGGCGCCCCGCGAGGAGCTCGTAGAGGATCGACCCTAGGGCGTACACGTCCGTCCGCTGGTCGACCACGGACAGGTCGCCTCCCGCCTGCTCCGGCGACATGTAGGCGGGCGTGCCGAGCGTCGCCCCCGACCGCGTCAGCTTCGTCCCGCGGTCGAAGCTCTTCGCGAGGCCGAAGTCCATGACCATCGGGACGCCGCGCTCGTCGACGATGATGTTGCGGGGCTTGAGGTCCCGGTGGATGACCCCCTTCGCGTGGGCGTGCGACATCGCGTCGGAGACGTCGCGGATGATCTCGAGGGCCCGCCGCGTGGGAAGCCCCTCCTTCACGAGGACGTCGAGCGTCTTCCCCTCGATGTAGTCCATCGTGTAGTAGTACTGCTCCCCCACCGACCCGACGTCGTGGACGGTGATGACGTTCGGGTGGCGCAGGCGCGAGATGACCTCCGCCTCGCGGACGAAGCGCTTGCGCTCTTCGTCGTCGGCCGAGGACCCCGAGAGGATCACCTTCATCGCGAGGACGCGATCGAAGCCGATGGGGCGGACCTTGTAGACGATCCCCATCCCGCCGCGCGCGATCTCGCCGAGGATCTCGTACTTGCCGAACGTCTTCGCATCGGCGCCGAGCCCCTGGCCCCCGAGCTGGGTCGGCCCTCCGAGGGTCGGCGAGGAGATCGCCGGACCCGGGGCGTGCAGGGGGAGCGTCGCGCGGCTTAGGTCGACCGCGGGCGGAGGGGCGGGCCTGGCAGGGCCAGCTTGCTGGGCCGGGGGCGGCTCGGGGGCGGGCGCGGCGGCGAGCTCGTCGGCCTGCTCGCGCGTGAGGAGCCCCTCGCGGACCATGACGTCCACGAGCGAGGCGCTCTCGTCCTTCTTGCGGAGCTGGATGGCTCGGTTCACCTGCTCGGAGGTGACCCACTTCCGGTCGAGGGCGAGTTTGTAGAACTGGATTTCGGTCTTGGAGAGCATCTCAGAGCACCCAGCCGGCCGCCTCGGCGAGCCTCTCGAGGAACGCGAGGTCGGAGGCGTCGAACGGCCGGACTTGCGGCGGGGCCTCCACGGCGATGGCGCCGCCGGGGATCGCCGCCGCGGCGGCGCCTGTGGCCAGTCCCGACTGCCCTCCCCTGGCCTGCTCGAGCAGTTCTCGCGTCGAAGCGGACTCTCTCGACGCCTCGCCGGCGCGGTTGAGGCCCTCGATCCGGTCGCCTCGGAGGACGAAGGCGCGCTCGGCGTCCATCGCCTCGATCAGCTCGGAGAGGAGGCTCGCGGCGTCGGCGCTGATCCTCCTCGCGAAGTGCAGGAAGCGCGCCACGCGGTCGTGGTCGCGTCCAGGGTCGCCCGAAACCATGCCCGCGGAGCTGTCGGCGCGGGGGCCCTCGGCCTGCCACGCGAGGACGCGGTTTCCCGCGGCGCCCTTCGCCTGGGCGAGGGCCTGGTCGGCGCGGGCGAGGAGCCCCGCGGCGTCGCTCGCGTGGGCGGGGACGGTCGCGAGGCCGACGGAGAGGGTCACGGCCAGCTCGCCTCCGAGGAACTCGTACTCCTGAACGCGCTTGCGGACCTTCTCCGCGGTCGTGCGGGCCCCCTCGGTGGAGGTCTGCGGCAGGACGACGCCGAACGTGGAGCCCCCGTAGCGCGCGGGGAGGTCGGAGCGGCGCACGGCCTCCCTGAGGATGCCTCCGACGGTGCGGAGGACGTCGTCGCCGACCGTGCGGCCGTGGAGGCGGTTGACCTCGCGGAAGCCGTCGACGTCGGCGAGGAGGAGGGAGAGGGGCTCCTTGGACTTCGCGGCGAGGGCGACCTCGTTGGCGAGGGAGCGCTCGAGGTGCCTCCGGTCGACGAGGGCGGTGAGGGGGTCCTGCCTCCCCTCCTCCTGGAGCTGGGCGTAGAGAAGGACGGTGGTTGCGTAGTTGGCGAGGGCCTCGAAGATGGCGAGGTCCATCTCGGCGTAGGTCTGCTTCGTGGTCTTGCTGTCGACGTAGAGGACGCCGAGGACCTGGTCCTTCGCGCGGAGGGAGAGGGCGCGGCGCTCGCGGTCTAGGGGGCCCTTCGGGGCGTCGGAGAGCCGAAGCGGAGTGGCCATTGCGCTGACGAGCTCGAGGAGGCGGATGCTGTCGGCCTTGGAGAACTCGGGGTCGCGGGCGAGGTTGGGGACGACGACGGGCTTTTGGGTGCGGAGGACTCGGCCGACGATGGTGCGGCTGACGGCCAGCTCGGCCTCGGGGAGGTCCTGACCGCGGGCGCTGCGTGCGACCTTGGTCTGGGCGGCCTTGCGCTCGTCGAAGAGGAGGAGCAGGCCGCGGTCGGCGCGGGTGATGGAGACGGCGACGTCGACGACGCGGGCGAGCGTGGCGGGGAAGTCGCAGAGGTCGGTGTTGAGGGCGCTGGAGAGGGAGTAGAACATCGGCCAGTGGCAGCGGGTGCACTCCTCGAACACCTTCCAGTCGCGCCGCGAGGCATCGGAGGAGTCCGAGGTGATGGGGAAGTCGAACCGCATGACCGTCCCTGGGGGATGGCGCAATTCTAGCCCGCGTCCCGAATCCGCGTCAACGCCGCTCGCCGACGGCGCTTGACGCTCACCCCAGCCGACCGATACAAGTAAAAGAGGGAGGACACATGCCCAAGCGCAAGCACGCCGAAGGCGGTACGGCCGTCCTGGAGCCGAAGGCCCCCGGCCTCTCCACCCGCGAGGCCCTGCGGCTCGTCTACGCCGTGGAAGATGCCGTCTCCGCCGTCCTGCGCGCCAAGCCCAAGGACAAGACGATCCGCAAGGCCCTCAGGGGGATCGCCGCCGTCCGCGAGGAGCTCGAAGACCGCTTCGACGGCGAAGAGGCGGACAAGGCCATCGCCGAAATGAAAGCCAGGGGCGAGAAGCCCATCCCCTGGGAGGTCGTGAAGCGGGAGCTCGGCCTGTAGTGGCCTACCACGTCGAATACACGCCACGCGCGAGACACGAACTCGCCGCCCTCCCTCACGAGGTGCAGCGGCGCATCGTCCCCAAAATCAATGCCCTCGCCCTTGATCCACGCCCTCCCGGATCGAAGAAGCTCCGAGGGTACACGGATCGTTGGCGCATTCGCGTCGGAGACTACCGCGTGATCTACGACGTCTTCGACAAGGAGCTACGCGTCCTCGTCGTGAAGATCGGCCACCGCAGCGACGTGTACGAGTAGATTCGACCGAGGGCTGTCGCGCTTCCCCCCTTCACGGCTCTCCCCGGGCCGGCCGTTCCTCTTCGAGCGACGGCTCTACCGCCACGGCACGGCCGATGGCGTCGAGGGGCTTCCCCTCCCGCAGGTCCTCCCGCGGGGTCACGACTTTGTACCAGGGTTTCAGCGCTATGGACTCAGATCCTCACGGTGTCAGACTTGGGGCTGCTGGCGGAGGACGTCGGACGCGCACCTTGTGGTCGCTCACGACGACGAAGCAGCGGGCCCAGGTTTCAGTGCTCTCGGTCTGAAAGACGGCGCGGACACGGCGTGCGAGAGCAAGACGGCCTGGCTGGACGAGGCGCACGAGGAGGAGCCCGTGATGGGTCCCCGGTGCGTACTTGCGGACGTCGGAGAAGTCCAGATCCTGCGTGATCAAGAACCGGGCGTCCCGTTGAGCGGCTTCCCAGACCACGGGGTCCGGTTGCCCGGCGAGACGTTCGGATGGCACCGAGTCAACTTCATGGCCGAGGTCCCGAAGCTCGGCGACGAGAATGGCGGGCAGGTTTTCGTCGATCTTGATCCTCATACGCCCGCCGGGACCTCAGGGATGGGGAGGTCATCCGCCGCAGCGGCCGCGGCAAAGGCGATGACCGCCCGAAGGTCCTCCTCGGAGAGAGTAGGGAAGTCGGCGAGGATCTCAGAGGCGCCGGCCCCCTCCGCGAGGCTCGCGAGAACAGTCCGCAGCGTCACGCGCGTGCCCCGGATCACGGGTTCCCCCCCACTCACCTTCGGGTCACGGACGAATCGATTCAGGTAGTCCATGGCTGCGCCTCCTTCGTCACGAAGCCATCATAGCCCGAGTCCCTTCTTCCGCGCGAGGACGTGCTCGACGCGAAACGCGGCGTACAGATGCCGGACCAGCGGGGTGTCGGAGTTCGAGAGTACGACGTGGCCCCCCTGCCGCGCAAGTTCCGTGAACACGTCGCGGAGGCTCTCCTGGTCCCATTCATCGAAGTGGTTTCGGTCGTACGTCGTGAACGAGGCCGTCCGCGAAACCGCGTGGTCCGGCGGGCCCAAGTAGACCAGGTCGCCGGGATTCGCGCGGTCGAGGACCTTCGGGAGGTCCTCGCGGAGGATCTCGGCGCTCGGCAGCGCGCGCGAGCAGGTGCGGAGGTCCTCCGCGTCGCAGATCGTCGAGTTCGTGTACCGGCCGAAGGGGACGTTGAACTCCCCGCGGCGGTTCTCCCGGTAGAGGCCGTTGTACCAGGTGCGGTTCAGGTAGACGACGCGCGCCCGCTTCTCCACGAGGGATGTGTCGTCGGGATCCTGAGCGCGGACCTGGTAGAACCGCGCCGGGTCGACCTTGTGGCGGCCGAGGGCGGCGATGACGTACTCCACTCGATCGCGGACGGCGAGGTACGTGTCGACCAGGGGGCCGTTCGCGTCGGAGAGGACCGCGCCTGCAGTCATGCCGCGGCCGGCGAGGGCGAAGAAGAGGGCGCCGCCCGCGACGAAGGGCTCGTGGTACTTGCCGAAGGCCTTCGGGAGCCGTCGGAGCAGTTCGAGGAGGAGCTGGCCCTTTCCGCCTGCCCGCTTCAGGAAGGGGCGGGGGCCCGCGAGGTCGAGGTCGCGGACGTGGGGCCCGCGACGGCCTTCGGCTCTCTCGTTGAGGTCCTCATCCCGTCCTCTCCCGGGCCGAGGCCATCTCGCGGACGGCGGTTGCGAGGTCCTTGTAGGCGACCGGGCCTCGCCCGATCTGCTTGACCGTCGCGAGCGAGACCGACCGCGAGCCTCGCTCCTGGATCGTCGCACCGGGGACGACCCAGAACTCCCACGCGACCACGTCTACGATGTCGTCGAGGGCTCGCAGCGGGTCCTCCGACAGGAAGACCGCAAACACAAAGACATCAGCCCGAATCTCCCGCTTCGTCCCCATCGTGTTCGTCGCGCGGTCCCAAGAACGGCCGGAGAGCCGCGTGAACACCATCTTGGAGGGGTACGTCTGCGCCCAGCTCTGAAGACGCGCCGCCGACTTGACCTCCACCCGGATCTCGCCCGTCCCGTCACTCCCCTGCATCAAGGCGTCGTGATTTCCCCATGGGTTTCGGACCTCGCTCCGGTCTATGAGTGCGCATGCGACGATGTACTCGGCGAGGACCGCCCTCGTCGTGTTGTCGAGCAGGTCGCTGTGGGCCCACCGCCAGAAGCCGCCGACGGTCAAACCCGTCCCGACGATGGGGTCTGTCGCCGACCGAACTCGAGGCTGGATTGCTGGGTGCCAGGGCGTGCAGGCCCCTGCCGTCTGTGCGGAGCTCATCTCCTCCCCTCCTCCTCGTCCTCGAGCTGCTCGAAGTAGAGCCGGAGCGACTGTTCCAGGTCCTCGAACTCGACCGCCAGACCCGTCGAAACGAGGAAGCTCCGCATGTTCGTCGAGAACCCCTCCCCCGCGAAGCAGACGATCCCGCGGGTCGGCCAGGCCCCGATGTCCTGGATCGTCGCCGGGATCTTCTCCTCCGCGCTCCCCTTCCCCTCCTGCGCCTGGCACTCGATCCCGAGCGAGAGCCGGGTCTCGCGCTGCGTCAGAACGACGTCGATGAAGCGCTCCGCGCCCCAGATGCGCCGGCCGACGCGGACCTCCTTTCGCGCTTCGAGGCCGAGGTCTCGCCCCAGCCCCGCGACGCGGTCGCGGAGGGCGTCACCAGCACGAGGAGCGGTCGAGCGGCCGGGCATCGGGGGACCTCGCGGGCTATTCCTTGGGCTTCTGCTTGTTGGCGCCTTCCTTGAAAATCTGCCCCTGAGAGGGCTGGTTGAACTTCGTGATCTGCCCCTGGGAGGGGACTCCATACAGCCCGTTCTCGTCCTTCCGGAGCATCTGCCCCTGGCTTGGTTGCGGGACAGGAGCGGACTTGGGATCGGTTGGTCCCTTCTGGCTCTTTCCCTGTGGGCCCTTCGGTTGCTGCTCTGCCATCGACGTCACGCCTTCCAGCTGAAGTAGGCGCCGAGCACAAGCCCGGCAAGGACAAGAATCGACATCCCGCGCGTAAACCAGCCCTGAGCTATGGCAAGATCCTCGGCCTTGTCGTCGTTCATCAGGATGTTCCTCTGGTACACCTTCCAGATGTGCGCCGACCACCAGGCCACCTGCTTTTCCGGGGTTTCGCCGCGGGGAAAGAACAGGTCTTGGGGGTGCGTGCCGGCCCACCCCTGCCGAACCTGAAGGGAGCGGGTGGCCAGACGGATGCAGAAGGAGAGGCACACGAGCGTGCACAGGTACGCCGCCACCACAATGACGAAGAACCGTCCGAGCGAGCTTCCATCTTTGAGGAGTAGCCCGCCGAGGGTGAAGAGAATCGTGAGAGACGTGCCAGCAAGCCCAGCAAGTGTCGATGCCTTCGAGTCCAGCGTGCGCGTCCGGTCATCGTCCCGGTCCTGGTTCCATCGGATGATCTCGATAAGCGGTCGCCTCGTTGTCTCGTCCTCGACTAGGGCCCGCGCGCCCTCCAGATCCGTGGCCGTCAGTTTGTCGACTTCGTCCGAATAGCAGTCGTGGTAGGGCTGCCGCGGAGTGTTGGTGTGGGTGATCCGCGTGAGCGCATCCCTTACGGCCCGATGTCGGCGACTCGGGACCAGGCTCCGAAGAGCCGACAGCAGCATCAGGAAGAAGCGCGCGATTGTGCGGTCCTCGGATTGAACGGCAGGCGCCACCACTTGAGCGGGCGCGCTGCCCATCACCTCGCCGCCTGAAGGTGCGGTCGCGGGCCCTCCCGTGATCGCTGGATCGGCGACCACAGGGGCCTCTCTCGGCGGCTCGGCGATCGCCTCGGACGGGATCCGCTGCTTTCCCCGCCGGGGTGCCACGGCTCTCCCGCTCTTTCCGCGTGCTGCCATGGACTCCTGTGGGCTACAGCCCCTTGTAGATCTCGTCGTCGTTCCGCTTCCCCGCGCGTCTCACGATCACGAGCCTCTCGCCATCCAGAATGGCGTACACGATACGGAACTCTCCCTGGTCCACGGCCCACAGGCCCGAATGCCCCTTGAGGGGACGAGTGTCGGGTGGCCGCGGATCGCGTGACAGGCGGAAGATCCGCGCCGCGACCTGCTTGTACTGCTTCGCGTCGAGCCCGAGCAGGAACTTCTCTGCCCGATCCTCGACGAGTAGGCGATAAGGGCCTGACATACGTCCGATCGTAGTCAGGCCAGGGGCCGAGTCAAGCGTTTCTAGTTCACTAGATGGGTCTTGACGCGGCCCCGCAGTATCAGTACAAATTGGATAGTCCCCCGATGGGGCGCGAAGAGAGGACCGCATCCATGGGCGCACTGCCGAAGAAGAAGATCGGGACGCAGATCGATCCTGTGCTCCATCGGAAGCTCAGGCTCGTCTCTGCAGCGACCGGGCGGAGAATCGACGCCATTGTCGAGGATGCCATCCGCGCCGCGCTCGCGGCGTTTCCGACGGGGGAGTACACGACCTTCGAGGAGATGCACGCGAAGTTCGAGAAGCTGCACGGCGTTCAGATCGACGTAGCCGAGGAGGCTGCGCGGCAGGAGCGACGCCGGCGAAGGTAGAAGGCGCGATCACGCGCACGTCTCCCCCCACCTAGGAAGCACTGCATTTCGCGGCAGTGGCCGCAAGAGCCCCCCGCCGAGCGCACCTCGATGCGGACCTCGACCTGAGGTCCCGGCCGAGCCCCGCGACCCGGTCGCGGGGGGAGGCGCCGGAACGAGGTGCTCCCCTCCTACCTGCCACGGGCCCCTCTCTTTCTGGGCGGTCCCTGACCGAACCTTGCGGCGATTTCCGCGACCCTGGTCGCCAGGTCGTCATCATAACGGATGTACTCCAGGGTCACACCCGCGCCCCGACAGGATTCGGCTTTCCGCTTGTCTCGTTCAACAGTTCGGTCGTAGGCCTCACGTCCACCGAACACCTCCACAGGCTCGTAGTGCTGGATTCCCATGTACTCCACAGCGAGTCGAAGATCTGGAAGGTGAACGTCCAGATGCTGAGGGGCGACCCAGGAAGGCTGATCGTGCTGGAAGATCCTCTGCCCCTTGAACGCTCGCCGCAGGAGCTCGAACGCCTGGTTTTCGCTCTGCCAACGGCTACCGCCGATTTCCGTTCGCCAATGACGAGAGAGCCATGCGATGGCGTTCTCCATTGCGCTCACCCATGCACCATGACGCCTAATGTCGTCCGCCTCTTCGTCGGACGAGACTCTCCCACGCTTGGTCAGTTTGGCCAAGCAAGACTCCCCCTCGGGGCTCGTCGCCCACTCCTCCAATCGAATCTCTGCCCACTCTTCGCAGCTCTTCAGCCTCTCAGTCGTGATTTCATCGCGGCCATGGGCCTTCACAGAGCGCTCTGGCCACCCGAGAGCCTGATAGACGGCTGCAAGTAGCTCCTCCCCACCAAGGGGAGCCATCCCCAAGAGGGCGATGCTTAAGTACTGGCCGAGTCCGATGCGCATCAAGTGCGGATGTGCGCGGTAGAACTCCGCAATCCGAGGGAGTGGACCGGAAAGAAGCTGCCGCCGTCCCGAAAGCTCGAAGAACGCCGACCTCGTCAACGCTAGAACGCCTGAGCCTGTGACCCACGCCCCCGCACGCACCAGCGCTTCACGGTCACCGCGTTCAAGCCAGAGCAGCAGATCTCGCCGAGCATTCGTGAGCCCAGCCGTGGCGTCCATGATCCAGTCGGATATCTTGCGCGCACGCTCGGTCTGGCCAGCAGTAATGGCGATCTTCGAGGGGGGAGCCGCCTTGCCGACGAGATTGCGGAGTAGCTTCGAATCCTCCCTCGCGAGAGCGGCCCCGTCCAACGTCTGTGCCCAGGCGATCATTTGCCCCCAGGCGGGCTCGTCGAGATCGAGAGTGTGTCTCACGAGCTGGACAGTGGAGGGCCTGCCTCCGATACCCGTGCGTGCTGCGGCAATCGCGAGTCGCCGGGCAAGTGGAGATGTCGCGCATGAGAAACCGCACAGTATGACCTGGCCACCATCCAATGGCATCGGCGCTGCCGCGCGATAGGCTTCGATGAACTCGTTCCAGTCGCGCCTTCGAAACGCGACGGCCATGATCCGGTCATTGTCTGGACCCTGTCGGGGGACCACGGCCTCCCCCCTCTGCGATGGGCGGCGGTACATCTCCAGGGCACCGTCCAGGTTCCCCTGGGCGACCAGGATATCACCCAACTTGCGCCAGTCTCCTCGAAGCTCGTAGATCTTCCGCGCCGCGTCGAACCACCCACACGAGAGGTAGAGGTCGGAGAGCCATGCCTGATTGAGCTCGGCGACGCGGTGAGAGGTCGTGACGATGTACAGGCGCTCAGCGGGAGCAAGTTCGTGCTCGCTGGTCAGGACGCCGAACAGCAGTCCGTCCACGAAGCAGTCGCTGCGGAAGCCAGGAGGAAGCAGGGACTGGCTCAACATGAGAGTGCCTACCTGCCGCGACGATCAAGCACGCGGTCCCGATCATCGCAGTGCATCAACAGGTGCAACTCCCGGCCGAGGGCCGCGACCGGACTGCGGTGGGATCTCTCGGATCGAAGAGCGGTCGAGCGGCCGGGCATCGAAGGCCTCCGGAACGAGGGGATCCTATTCCGCGTGGCTGTGGAGGGCAAGCAAACGGGACGCTCCCAGACGGCGTGGAATGCTTGCGTCCAGAACGGCACCGCCGAGAATGTGCGTCGGAGGCTCTCGATGGCGACGAAAGCCGAGCTCGAGCAGCAGAGGAACCAGTACTCCGCGCTCTTCGAGAAGGCATTTGCCGCCGAAGGGGCCCACCTCTATCGGGAGGCGATCGGATACGCAATCGCGTCATTGCCGTTCGTCGACGGGATGATGCAGTTTGAGCGGAAGTACGAGAACCACGAGTTTCGTAGCGTCGAGACGATCGACATCCTCCTCAAGTACGCCCCTCTGCTCCTCCACTTCCCGAGCCTCGACGAGCTCGGGGTCCTACTGAAGTCCCAGAAGCGGATCGACAAGAATGCGTCAGATGACCTGGCTACACGGCTCGACGCCGCGCGCCAGCGCATGTGGGACGCCCATCGGCTCTGGGATCATCTCGAGGAGAACCCCGGGGCCCGACAAGACGAGCTGCGCAAGACCCTCGGTGGCGATCAGGATGCCTGGAGGACGCTGGCGGAAACATGGCAACGTGCGGGGATCCTGCTGCGCACCCCCGAGGGCGGGTCCTACCGCTTGTCGTTCCAGACCCGAATGCACGCCCTCGCGCGGGCCAAATGCCCGAACTGTGGGCTTGTCGCGCGCGCCTCGAAGTCCAAGCTGCTCGAGCCGCAGACTTGCCCCAAGTGCCGAAAGACCGCAGAGCTCGTACTTCTACCCGACGACGCGACCACCGAGCAGACGAGGTGATCGATGGGGTTCATCATCGGTTTCGTGCTGGGCCTATTTGCCGCCGGAGGCGTGGCGTTCGCCCTCCTCGACAAGAAGCGCAAGGAGCTGGCCGCGCGGCAGCGCCGCGTCGAGGGGGAGCAGACGAGGCTCGACGGAGCGGTGAAGGAGCTGTCGGGGAAACAGAAGTCTCTCGAGGAGGAGACTCGTAGGTTCGCCGCGGCGCGACGCGAATTCGAAACCAGGGCGGTCGCGTACAAGGATCTCCAGGACGAGAACGCCCTGTTGAAGCGGGACCTCCGAAACCTGGACGTCGGGTGCAGGAAGCTGCAGCTTGATCGAGCTCAGCAGGCCAAGAAGCAGCAGGAACTCGACGACAGGGCGAAGGATCTGGGCGGCCGCTACCTGAAGGAGAGCGTGAAGTGGATCGGCTCCTCACTGAACGAGAACAACTATGTTGTCTGCAAGAAGCGTCTGGCCGACGTCATCGAACGCTGCCGTGGCATTGGCCACCTGGTGCACGCAGAGGAGGAAGCGACGCTACACGCAGAGATGAAGTCAGAATACCAGCGAGTCGTTCGGGAAGCAGATGAAGGCAGGGAGCAGGTCCGCATCAAGGCGCAAATGCGCGAAGAAGCCCAGCGACAGCGAGAAGACGAGCGTCGCCGCAAGCAGGCGGGGGAAGCCCAAGCCGCCGCCGAGGCGGAACGGACGGCTAGGGAGCGAGAGCGCATCGCGGCTGATGCAGAGCGCGCCGAACGAGAGAGGGAGCGCGCGGAGGTCGAGGCCTCATATCAGGCCGAACTGCTTCGCATCAAGGCGGAGATGGAAAAGGCGCAAAGGACTGAAGCCGAAACCGTAGCGGCCCTCGCAGAGATCGACCGGAGGCACCGGGGGACCCTCGAACACCTAAATGCGGGATCGCCGAAAAGAACGCGGCCATCGAGCGGCTGAATGCGGAAATCGCGCAGAAAGACGAGATCATCGAGAGCAGCAAGAGGACGCTCTCTCAAGCCGAGCTGGGCGTGAAGTCCGGCCACGTCTACGTGATCTCCAACATCGGCTCGTTCGGAGAGAACGTGTTCAAGGTCGGCATGACGCAGAGGATTGAAGGCGATGAACCATGGATGGAGCGAGTGAGGGAACTGGGCGATGCCTCGGTTCCCTTCCCGTTCGATGTGCACCTCGTCATCTATGCCGAGGACGCGCAGGGACTCGAGCGGGACTTCCACTCCGCGCTCCGACAGTACCAAGTGAACAAGCTCAACCCGCGGAAGGAGTTCTTCAGGATCAACCTCGACGCCATTATTCAGGTGCTGAAGGAGCACCACGGCGAAGTCAAGCACCTCGCCGATCCCGAAGCACTCGAAGCCCTTCGGCGTCGTTCTTCAAGTGGCGTCGAACTCATCAGGTACTTCGTGGAACCCCGCGAGTACGCCGCCTATCGGGAACAAGTCCAGAACATGACGGCTGAGGATAGGGAGTTCCTCGAACAGGTTCAACTTGGATCCGACGAACCAGGAGCCGCGTCACACTCGGAGTGATCATCCTCGTGATTGAGGGCCCTGTTCTCGCGCGGTCTCGCGCACCCCTCCCTCCTCCGCCTCAGCTCCTCGACCCGCTCCGAGGCGGGTCGGCCGCCGAAGGGGGGCGCCGTGATTCGCGCGTGACCCATCTCGCGGAAGACGAGCTCGACGAGGTCGCGTACGAGCTCGTCGCCCACAGAGCGGGAGTCAGGGCCGAGCCGTTCGCCCGAGACGTAGGGCTGCAGCGCGTGGCGCCAAAGGCGAGAGAGGCGGTCGACGTCCTCGTCGGTCCCCTCCCCCACTGCGAGCTCTTCCTGGGGCTGGCGCGCGTCGCGAGGAGCAGCGCGTCGAGGTCCGAGTAGGTGTGTACGGGTCCGACGACGAACCGCTCCCGAATCCGCGCTAAGACCTCGGCCCCCGCGACCATGGTGGTGCTACGGTCATCCCCTGGCCCCAGCGCCAGCGGCGGGAGGGCGCGCAGAGCAAGGTGCTGGGTTTTCCAGCAGTCGACCTGCCCCACTGCTGGAAAACCCAGCAGTCTTGCGTTTCGGGTCAGAAGAGCTATTCCGACGGAACTGGCAGCAAGACCAGCAGTTCGGGGGAATTCCGCGGAATTCTACAGCGTGGAGCCGGCGTTGCCCTTCCTTGGAACCGCGTGGCGAGACTTAGCGCCCGCGTGTGAATGGGAGGGACGCCGATGCACGAGAGCCGACCCCAGACGCCCGACACGAGGGCCTACCAGAACAACCACGTGACGTTCGATCACTTCGCGACGAAGTCCGCCGCCTTCCAGACGGTGCTCGATCGAGCCCGTGTCGCCGCCGTCAATGACGGACGAGTCCTCCTTCTCGGCGAGACCGGCACGTCGAAGAACTTCCTCGCCAAGGCCATCCACCAGGCGAGCGCACGGGCCGCGCGCCCCTTCGTCGAGGTCAACCTCGCCACCTACCACTCGGACCACCTCGCGTCCGAGCTGTTCGGGTTCGAGCAGGGCGCGTTCACCGGAGCCTCCCGCGTCCACCTCGGCGCCTTCGCCCGCGCCCACGGAGGGACCCTCTTCCTCGACGAGATCGGCTGCCTCCCGCTCCAGCTGCAGGCCGCCCTCCTCAGGGCCGTCGACCAGAAGACCATCCTGCCCCTCGGCGGAAAGGAGACCCTCGTCGACGTGCGCATCCTCGCCGCGACCAACCTCACGGTCGACGCAATGCGCCGGTCGCCCGAGCGCTTCCGCGCGGACCTCTACTACCGTCTCGCCGAGTTCGTCATCACCCTTCCCACGCTCGCCGAGCGCCCGGAGGACATCCTTGACCTGTTCCGAGGGCACCTAGCCGCGGCACGAGCCGACTTCGGAAAGCCTCCAGTCGAGGTCTCACCCGACGTCGAGCGCGCACTCCTCGCCTACGCCTGGCCAGGGAATGTCCGCGAGCTGAAGAATGCCGCCCGGTCCGCGGCCCTCGACTGCGGAGGAGGACGGGTCGAGGTCGCTGATCTCCCCGACGAGGTCTCCTCGCCGCCGCGTCGGCCCGCGGTCGCCTGGCAGCCTGTACCGCCGGAGAGGATCCTCGCCCCGGGCGAGGGGAAGGCACTCACCAACGTCCGACGCAGACACGTGCTGGAGACGCTCGCGGAACACGGGGGAGACGTCGACGCCGCGGCGCGTTCGCTCCGGATCCACCGGGCGACGCTCTACCGCCTCCTCGGACGGTACCGGAGGGAGGCGTAGGCCGGCCGAGTCATACCACCCGCGATCCGCGCCCCGGCAGTCGGCATCGGAGCCATGTCGCCCGCGATCGGCGCCACGGCGCCCGCGATCGCAGCCACCACGCCGGCGATCGCGGCCACCACGCCGGCAATCGGCCCCAGTGCGTCCGCAATCTCCTCCACGACGCCGAGGATCGGCGCCACGGCGTTCGCGATCGGCGCCACGACCCACGCCATGGCCGCCGCGAAGCTCATGATCGGCGCCACGGCGCTCGCGGTCTACGCCACCAGGCTCACGATCGGCGCCGCTTCGCTCGCCATCACCGCCCCGATGCTCACGATCAGCGCCACGACGCTCGTCATCCCTGCCACGGCGCCCGAGATCGGCACCCGGGCCCTCGCGATCGCCGCCAGGGCGCCCAGGATCGCTGCCGCAGCGATCACGATTCCCGCCACGGCGTTCGCGCACGGCGTCAGGGTGCTCGTGATCGCTGTCGCGACGCTCGTGATCGGCGCCACGGCGCTCGTGATCGGCGCCACGACGCTCACGAACGGCGCCAGGGCGCTCATGATCGCTGCCAGGGCGCTCGTGATCGCCGCCTGGGCGCTCGCGGTCTCTGCCACGGCCCTCGCGATCGCTGACACGACACTCGATCCTGCTGCCAGCACCCTCACGCTCGGCTCCGCAGTCGTCGCGAGTCGCGACTTGCGACGGCCGCGAGGGCGACTCGCGCCTCTGGTCGTGCCCCGCCCGCGCGAGTTCTCGCCTCCGATGGCGCGGTCTTCCATGCACTTGCGCCTGATCCCCTGTCCGACGCACGTGACGGGTTTCGCTGGCACGACGCCTGCTGAAGGAACTCTCGTCGAAAGCGAACGGCCTTCCTGGCGGGTTTCCGCCACGCCGGACGCCGACGACAGGACCCGTGTAGGAGACACGACCATGGCAAGGACCCAGTTCGACCTGCTCCGTGCAGGCCAGGTCTTCCTTTCGAACGCGACCAAGGACGACGAGGTGCGTTCGGCCCTGCAGGCGCAGGGGTTCCCTGTCGCGCGGCTGGAGAGCGGCACGTCGCTCCTCGACAAGGCGATGTCGACGCACTCCGAGCGCGAGCTGCTCCTCGGCCGGCAGATGACGCTGACCGTGGGGGTCGACGAGGCGTTCAGGACGGCGCAGTCCGAGATCGCCTCGCTCACGTTCGCCGCGCAGAATGCCCTCGCGGAGCGCCCCGACCTGCTCGCACGCGTCGGGCTCTCCCCGAGGCGGCGCGGCAAGCCGGCCCCGGCGCCGGAGGTCGCCCCCGTGGAAGGCGCCGCTCCGGCGAAGACGAAGTCGAAGCGGGACCGCCGCACGATCCCGGCGTTCCTCTCCGTCGCGCGGCCTCTCGTCGACAACGCGCTGAAGGACGTCGAGGTCCTCGTGGCGCTGCTCGACGTGGGCTACGAGGAGGACGACCTCCGGAGGATCGTGGAGTCCCTCGACCGCCTCGAGCGGGCCGACGAGGCGCAGGAGGCCTCCAAGGGCGTCGCGAAGGGCTCGGACCGGGCCTGGGGGCAGCACTGGAACAAGTTCCGCCAGTGGTACTTCCCCATGGTGCGCCGCGTCCGTCGGGCGCTCGGCGGGAGGCCCGACCTGCTGGCCAAGCTGGGGATCGCCGCGTAGCGACTCGCGGCCGGGGGGGAGGAGCGCAACGCTCCCCCCCCTCACCGTCAACGTCGCAGGGCGCGAAGCGGGAGTAACCCCGACTGCGGCGCGTGCGAAGCCGCGCCGTTCCCGTGGGCAATAGACGCGCCGCGAGGGCGCGTGCCCGATCGTGGACGCCTCTCGGAGGCAGTCGACAGGGCTCCCGGTGCGGACGATGATCGTGACGACCACGCCGCGGCTTGCGAGGGCGGTGCCGCGTGAGTACGTCTTCCGTGTGGGACGCCTGCTTCCGACACGCGTCCCACTGGAGGCGTTTCACCTTTGGCGGCTCTCGGCGCGCAGGGTCCTCGCGCGGCGGCAAGTGGTCCTCTACCCGTTCGTGCCCTTGATGAGGGATCCGAGGGGCGGGAGGGGCTTGCTCACCGACCTGGGGGCCCATATCATGGAGGATGTCGATACCGAGAAGGAGCGCAGGGACCTCCGGGCCGCGGCGTACTTCATCGCGGCGAAGCGGTTCGACGAGGGGTTGCTAAGGGCAGTCCTCGGAGGAGTTGAAGAGATGGCCAAGACCGACTTGGGGCAGAAGCTCATCGAGTTGGGCGAGGCGCGTGGCGAGGCGCGCGGCAAGGCGATCGGCGAGGCGCGCGGCGAGGCGCGGGGAAAGCGGCAGACGCTTCTGCGCTTGCTCCGCGCGAAGTTCGGCGCGGTCCCCGAGGAGGTCGCGCGGCGCGTGGAGGCCGAGGCCGACATCGCACGCCTCGACGCCCTCCTCGAGCGCATCCTCACCGCCGCGTCGATCCAAGAGATGGGCCTGTAGCGCGCGGCAGAAGGGCCACCGGCACGCTGCTCCGCGCGAACTCCTCGACCGGGTCCCTGTCCTGCGGCCAGCCGAAGAGCGCCAACAAGCCCGGCACCGTCTGCGGCGCGGCGTCGAGGCGGCGCCACGCCGTCCACGGCGCCGGGCCCGCCGCCGAGAGCGCCCCCTCGGCCGAGAGCCATGCGTCGGGGCGGACGAAGGACCTCGAGGTCGTCCCCCACCTATTTCACCCTACAAACCGCTGGCGAATTCGTGGGGTAGAACACCACGGTCGCGCGAAGTCGAATGTCGCGGAGGCACTCCACGCGCGCCGGTCCTCACACCATGTGTCCGTCGGGGGTCTCGATGGGTGCTTTCCTGTTCGCGGCTGAGGTCAGGGCCGCCCTCGCTCGCATATCGGTATCCCCCACCGCTTGGGCGCCGTACTCGCCCCGCAGCCGTCGCTGCATCGTCAGCCGGTTTCCCTACTGAGTCCTGTACCAGGTGCGTGAGGACTTCATCCTGGTCCTGGCCATCATGCGCCTGAAGCGGAGTCCACGCCGCTGGCGGGAGCGACTCCGTCAGATCGAGGGGCCGGGTCCGCGGGCGCGTCGCGGGCGCGGTCGGCGCAGGACGTAGGGACTTCCACGCTGGGAGGCCCTTGCGCGTGAGACCCTGGCCGTGGTCCGTTGCGGCGAATCGTGTCCGGCAGGGCGAGTTCCTTCGTACCCATGGGAAGCGGCGTCCCCATGTGCGATAGCTCTACCGTTTCCGGGGTCGGTCGCTACGATGTCGACACGGAGGAGCCTCATGCCGGTGATCGAGGTCGACAATCTGGTCAAATGGTACAAGGACGTTCAGGCGCTCGCGGGCGTGTCCTTGGCCGTCGAGCAGGGGGAGATCTACGGGCTCCTCGGGCGTAACGGCGCGGGGAAGACCACGATGGTGAAGATCCTCCTCTCCATCGTCCATCCGACCAGCGGCCAGGTGAAGCTCCTCGGCCGACCCGTCGGAGACGCCGACTCGAGGATGAAGATCGGCTACCTGCCCGAAGACCATCGCTTCCCCGAGTACCACTCCGCGGTGACCGCGCTTCAGTTCTATGGCGGTCTCTCCGGCATGACGCGCGCCGATCGGAAGCGACGGATCCCCGAGCTGATCGACCTCGTGGGCCTCAAGCACGCGGCGAAACGAAAGGTCCGAACCTACTCCAAGGGCATGAAGCAACGCCTGGGCCTCGCGCAGGCCATCCTCCACGACCCCGAGGTGGTCTTCCTGGACGAGCCGACCGACGGCGTCGACCCGCTGGGACGCAAGGAGATCCGAGACGTCCTCCTTCGCCTCAAGGCCCAGGGCAAGACGATCTTCCTCAACTCCCATCTCCTGAGCGAGGTGGAGCTGATCACCGACCGCGTTACGATCCTCGATCTCGGCAAGACCCGTCGCGAGGGGACCGTCGATCAGCTCACGACGACCCGCGACGTCTACGAGATCCGGTTCGAGGGGACCCTCGACCCCATCCTCCCCGAGATCCAGTCGCGCGTGCGCTCGCTCGCACGCTTCCCTGATCGAATCGAGGTGGAGGTCGAGGGAAAGCCGCAGCTCAACGTCCTCATCGATCTCCTTCGCCAGAAGGGGGTCCTCCTGACCGGTCTGGCGGACAAGCGGCAGAGCCTCGAACAGATCTTCATCGAGACGATCTCCGGCGGCCTCCCACAGGCCACTCGGGTGGAAGCGGAGGGAAGGCGATGAGGTACCTGGCGATCCTCGGAGATTCGCTCGTCGAGACGCTCGACCGGAAGTCGATATACGTGCTGCTCGTCCTCTGCGTGCTTCTGGTGGCGGCGTGCGCGGGCGTGACGTTTAAGGAGATGGACGCCGAGGCTGTCGCGAAGAACCTGACGAACAGCCTCGGGAACGTCCGCTACGCCAGGAAGGACACGATCTGGGTCAAGAGCTACGCCGCTGTCCACACGGTTTCGGACGCGCGCGCGTTGGACCCCGGCCGGGCTGCGGCGCTGAGGTTCGAGTTCGTCCTGGCCGCGAAGCCGGCCGGGGAGTTCCACAAGGCGGTCTGGACCTGGGATGCGATCGAACGGGGGACCGTGAAGCGGTCCAGCGACCCGGTATCGGGGATCGAAGAGGGTCGCGTACTGGACCCCGGGACGTCGCGTTGCGCGGACTACCTGCGCGCCCGTTTCCGGGAGCACATGGTTTTCCAGACGGAGGTGGAGACGCTCCCGTCGGAGGCGGACGAGGTTCGATTCCGCGTGAGGACGACCCACGTCAACCTGGAGATGGTCGAAGGGGCGTACGAGGTGAGCGTGTTCGGGATGGGCCATTGGCAGCTCCCGATCAACGTCGCGACGTTTCTCACGCTCGTGCAGCTCCTTCTCGCCAAGACGGTCGCCGGTTTCTGGGGCGTCGCCATCGCCGTCGTCTTCACGGCAGGTTCCGTGCCAAACATGTTGCAGAAGGGGACGCTGGACCTGGTTTTGTCCCGCCCGGTGCGCCGGCCGCTCCTGCTCCTGACCAAGTACGCGGGGGGGCTGTTCTACGTGATGATCCCCGCGATCGCCTTGATCGGCGGGAGCTGGGTGTTCCTCTCCTGGCGGGCTTCGCACTGGAACTACGGGTTCCTCGCGACGATTGCGGTGCTCGGGGCGCAGTTCGCGATCCTCTACTCGGTCACCGTCCTCTGCGGCGTGCTCTTCCGGAGCACGATCGCCTCGATCCTCGTCACCTACGCCACCTGGTTCGCGTGCTTCGTCGTGGGCACGCTTCGGGAGCTCGTCCGAGTCGACGTCCTCAGCTGGACCCCGCCCGCCTGGGCCATGAAGCTCCTGGACGGCCTGCACCTGGTCCTGCCCAAGACCGCGGAATTCGACAAGGTCTCCGCCTACTTCATCGCGAGGGGCAACTACGGGGTGGAGATGGAAAGGGTGATGGACCTGCAACCGGAGGCCGCGGCCGCTCCGATCGAATGGTGGACGCTGGGCATCAGCTCGGCGTTGTTCATCGGCGTGATGCTCTGCCTCGCGTCGTGGGTTTTCTCGCGTCGGGACTATTGATGCCTTGTGGCTGCCTGGACGTGATCCCCCACGCTGGGCCTTGCGCTACTTGATCCGTTTCGGCGGGACCGCTCAAAGACGCCGCCGCGGCCGTGCGAGAGGCCCTTGCGCGTCAGGCGCTCAAGGCGATGCGCAAGGACCGCGAGGTCCGCTACCAGACGGCCACAGTCCTCGTCGAGGAACTCCATGAGGTCGTGCGCTCGCTGGGCGGGTTGGGCAACTCCTGTTCAGGAACGCGTGACCTTCCCTTCCAACCCGAAGAGGGCCACCGACATCTGCCAGAGCTTGCCCGCGAAGAGGACGAGCAGGAGCGTGAGCAGGTTGATCGGCGACTGCCCATACAGCAGGGGCAGGCCAATCCAGCCCAACGCAAGGAACGTCGCGCCGATGGCCCCCGTCCAGGCGAAGAGGACATAGCGGGAGAGCCGCAGGCAGAGCCCACTGCCGAATTCGCAGGCGGCGATCGCGAGCAGGCCGCCTCCGAGGGCCACACCTCGGGGGGGAGGGGCTTGCTCACCGACCTGGGGCAGAAGCTGATCGAGCAGGGCAAGGCGATCGGCGAGGAGCGCGGCGAGGCGCGGGGTCTGTCCGTACTTCAGGGCCTCCGAACTCCTCGTATCGCCATGCAGCCTAGCAGAAGGCAGCGCAGGCCCATCGTGACGCCGAGCCAGAGGGGCGCGGGGTAGTAGGCGTAGAGGAGCGGGAACTCCACGACCATCACGCCCTGGAGCGCGAAGTAGAGGACCCAGTCGAGCCGCGTGCGCGCGAGGACGCAGAACGGGGCAGCGACCCAGAGGAGGAACTGCGGGCTGAAGGCCTTGTTCCCGAGCAGGAACGGCACCAGGATCGCCACCGCCGCCGCCGCGTGCGTCCGCGCGGGCCAGGGGGAGGGCTTGCGCCAGAGCCAGAGCGCCACGAGGAGCCAGCAGACGATGAGGCACGCCAGGAGCGGGAACGTGAACGCGCCGGGGTCCAGTTCCCACAAGCCGGTCCTCTCCCCCAGCTCGCTGAGGAGCTTGTGCGTCGTCTCAGAGTTCGGGACGCGGCGGAAGTGGTAGCGGTAGGTCTCCAGGAAGCCCCGCGGAGAGAGGAGCACGATCGGCAGCGTGCCGAGGAGGAGCACGAGCCCCCACGAGGCGAGCCGACGGAGGGCCTCCCTGGGGCTCCTGCGGGCCTCCAGGACGAGCGGCGCCACGAGGACGCCCGGGAACCACTTCGCGAGCGCCCCGGTCGCCGCGAGCCCGGCCGCCCCCGCCCCGCGGTTCGTCATCGCGGCGAGGATCGCCATCGTCGCAAACGCCGCGGGGAGACCGTCGAAGCGCGTCGTCGCGAAGCCCGCGCAGGCGTAGGAGAGCGCGTAGGCCCAGGCCGCGAGGCGCGCCCGAGACGCGTCGCGGGTCGCCTCCCAGGCGCAGCGGCCGACGAGCCAGACGAGGAGCGCCTCCCAGAGCGCCATCCACGTTGCGAAGCACCAGGGATAGGAGGCCTCGCCGAGCAACAGCGTCGGCAGATACGGCGGAAGCACGGCCAGGAAGTAGACGGGCGGGTACTCGACGAACTCGCGCTCGTACGGGCGCACCTCCGAGAAGAGGGCGCGCGCGTCTCCGAGGTAGACGTGGACGTCGACGGACTCCCTGAGCGGGAGCGGGCTGTAGGCGTCGAGGAAGAGCGTGCAGACGGCGTAGGCCGCCAGGCGGACCACGAGGCCGGCTACGCAGGGGGCCCAGAAACTCGGCGGTCGGTCCATAGCGGATTTCGCGAACCACCACGGGAGAGTCTGTGCGAGCCACCTGGTCCCAAAACGCCGGTCTTCCTGCGGATCGGTGGCGGTGGCGTGCTCGTAATCGGGCTCGAAATCGTTCTCGTGCT
>CAZYRM010000039.1:0-44429 GCA_964649705.1 uncultured Planctomycetia bacterium | reverse complement strand
GGGTCTGGGCGACGTTGTAGTGCGCGCGGACCTTGAACGGGTTGTCCCCCTTCACCTCGAGGAGCTGCCCGAGCTGGCGGAGGGCGCGCGCGAGGTCGTGATTCGTCATGCTGAGGACAGTCTATCCCCGCCGGCGAATCGCGACAACGTCCGGTCTCTTCTGGAACTGGAAGACGGCTTGTCCGGGTTCGCGAGGGCGTGCTAGAATCGCGCTTCTTCCGTGGAGGATCACATGAAAGTCGTGAAGTGGGGGCTCCTCGTCCTCGGTCTCGTCATCGCAGGCGGCGCGGGGTATCTCTTCATCGGCGGCCACAGCCCGGTCCAGTGGTCGACGCTCTCCTACACCGATGCGCTCGCGGAGGCGACGAAGAGCGGGAAGCCGGTCCTGATCGACTTCTACCACCCGCTCTGAATCGGGTGCAAGACGCTCGAGCGCGGCGCGCTCAGCGACGGCAAGGTCGTCGACCTTGCGAAGGGGTTCATCTGCGTGAGGCTGCACTTCGGCGAGAACGGCGACCTCGCGAAGATGCTCGGCGTGTCGCGCCCGCCGAACGTCCGGCTGATCTCGGCCAAGGGGGACACGCTCAAGGTGTTCGAGGGAGGCGCTTCCGCCGAGGATCTGGCCAAGTCGATGGAAGACGCCCTCGCGAAGAAGTGAGGCGCGTCCGTGTTCGCCGAGGGGCGGCCCATCGGGCCGCCCCTACATGTCGGACCGGCCGGTTCCATCGAGGAGCGGGATGGCCCCGATCGTCCTGATCACCGATTTCGGCCTGCGCGACCCGTACGTGGGCCAGATGAAGGGCGTGATCCTGGGGATCGCGCCGGAGGCCCGGATCGTCGACCTGACGCACGACGTCCCGCCGCAAGACGTCGCCGCGGCCTCCCGGGTCCTCCAGGAGAGCTGGACGTACTTCCCGGAGCACACTGTGTTCGTCGCGGTCGTCGACCCTGGCGTCGGGACCGATCGCGCCTGCCTGTGCGTCGGGGCGGCGATGCGCTGGTTCCTCGCCCCCGACAACGGCCTCCTCGGCTTCCTGCAGGAGGAGGAGAGGATCGACTGCGCATTCCGCGTCGAGAACCGACGGTACATGCTCCCGGAGGTCTCCTCGACGTTTCACGGACGGGACATCCTAGCGCCGGTCGCCGCGCACCTCGCGGCGGAGATCGACGTGGCGGACCTTGGGCCTGTGATGGACCGCATCGTCGAGATCGACGAGCCCCGCCCGACCCGCCTGGCGGCCGGGACGCTGCTCGGCGAGGTGATCCACGTCGATCGCTTCGGGAACCTGATCACCAACGTGGAGGCGCAGCACCTGCGCACGCTCGTCTACGACCAGCACGGATCGGCGCCGCTGGAGGCCTGCGGCCTCTTCATCGAGGCGGGCGGACAGTCGGTCGGAGTCCTCGAGCGGACCTACGGCTCCGTCCCCGCGGCCTCGCCCCTCGCGCTCATCGGTTCGAGCGGCCGCCTGGAGGTCGCCGTGAACGCCGGCAGCGCGGCCCAGGCGCTCGGCCTCGCCATCGGCGCCCCCGTCCGCGTCGTCGCCTGCGCCCCTGCGTCCCCAAGGGCCGCGAAGCCATGAAGGTCGCCTACTTCGACTGTTTCAGCGGCGCCGCGGGGGACATGGTCCTCGGCGCCCTTGTCGACGCCGGCGTCCCGCTCGACGCCATCTCGCGCGAGCTCGCGAAGCTCGACGTGAAGGGCTTCCACCTCGAGGCGAAGCCGGCGCGCCGCGGGTTCATCGCGGGAACCGAGGTCGACGTCGTCATCGAGGAGCGGCATCACCACCACGAGGAGCCCCACGACGTCGCCTATGCCGACATCCAGCGGATGATCGAGAAGAGCTCCCTTCACCCCAAGGTGAAGCACGACGCCCTCGCCGTCTTCCGGACGATTGGAGTCGCCGAGGCCGCCGTGCACGGCGTCGACATCTCCGAGATCCACTTCCACGAGGTCGGCGCCCTCGACTCCATCGCCGACATCGTCGGGAGCTGCGCGGGGCTCCACCTCCTCGGCGTCGAGGCGATCTACTGCTCCCCCATCCCCGTCAACCGCGGGTACCTGACCTGCCGCCACGGCACCTTCCCCGTCCCCCCGCCCGCCGTCGCAGAGATGCTCAAGGGCGTCCCCGTCACCCCCGTCGACGTCGAGGGGGAGATCATCACGCCCACCGGCGCGGCGATCCTCCTGACGCTCTCCAAGCGCGTCGGCCCCTTCCCGCAGATGACCGTGAACTCGGTCCACTACGGCGCGGGAGACGCCGATCGGAAGGAGCTGCCGAACCTGCTGCGACTCTTCGTGGGCGAGATGGCGGGAGAGGCGGAGCGCGACCTCGTCTGGCAGGTCGAGACGAACCTCGACGACGTCCCCGGCGAGCTCGTGGGCGCCCTCTACGACCGCCTCTTCGCGGCCGGCGCGCTCGACGTCTGGACCACGCCGGTCCAGATGAAGAAGTCCCGCCCGGGCCTCGTGCTCGGCATCCTCGCGGCCCCGGACCGCCTCGCCGCGGTCGAGGAGGTCCTCTTCCGCGAGACGAGCACGCTCGGCGTGCGGCGCTTCCAGGTCGAGCGGACGAAGCTCCGCCGCGAGCAGCGGCGCGTGACGACCTCGCTCGGCGAGGTGACGGTGAAGGTCGCGTACCTGGACGGCAAGGTGGCGAAGGTCTCGCCCGAATTCGACGAGATCGACGCGATTGCGCGGAGGGGCGGCCTGCCCCTTCCCGAGGCGATCGCGCGGATCGAGGCGGAGGCCCTCGCGGAGGTGCGGAGGACGGAATGGGAGTCGCGATAGCCCTGCTGCTGGCCCTCGGCGCGGTGCTCGCCGAGGACGCCACCCCGGAGCGGATCCAGGAGCTGATCCGCGACCTCGCCAACCGCTACTACGACGAGCGGGACGCGGCGAGGAAGGAGCTGGAGGCGATCGGCGCCCCGGCGGAAGGGGCGCTGATCGAGGCGGTCGACTCCGGCGAGTACCGAGTCCGTACGGCGGCGGTCGAGCTGCTCGGGAAGCTCAAGAGCGTGAAGGCCGTCCCCCGCCTCATCGCGGCCCTGACGGACGCCGACGAGGAGGTCGCGCGCGCCGCCGCCGACTCGCTCCTGAGGACCGGAAAGGAAGCCCGCGCCGCGGTCGACGCGAAGCGCAAGGAGGACGCCGCCTTCGCCGAGAAGACGAAGGACCTCGTCCGGGGCTGGATCGAATACGACGTCGAGGCCGCAATCGACCCGCTCCTCACGCCGAAGAACGGCTGGGGGTTCTTCGAGGGGCAATACCGCACCGTGGCCGCGCTGGGGCCCGAGGCGGTCCCCGTCCTCCTCGCGATGTTCACCGACCCGGGGTACACCTTCCACACCGTGCCGGACGAGAACTTCAGCCGGCAGACGACGATGCGGATCGTCGCCGGAGAGGCCCTCGCGGAGTTCCCCGACTCCTCGTTCGTTGCGAGGGTGAAGGACTGCATCGACGGGAAGGTCCCCGAGACGACCGAGATGTGGGACCAGAGCCAGGAGATGTTCGCCGAGGCGGCCGCCTACGCCCTCTGGATGCACGGCGAGACGTCGTACCTGGAGGGGCTCGAAAAGCGCTGGCGCGAGGAGGTCGACGCGGGCGGCTTCATGGCGGGAAGCGCCCGGAGCCGCCTCGCCTTCGTCGTGATCCGCCAGCAGCGGTACGAGGAGGCGGTCCCGATCTACCAGGCGGCGATCGCCGAAAGGCCCGGCGACTACGGCGCGATCTTCAACCTCGCGACCGTCTATGGGAAGATGGGGAAGAAGGAGCTCGCGCTCTCGACGTTGAAAGAGGCGGTGGAGGCCGGCTATGATAGCGTCGAGTGGCTGAAGCGGGAGGGGTACTTCGAGTGCATCCGCGGGACGCCCGAGTTCCAGGCGATCCAGCGGGACCTCGAAGACCGCGAGGTGGAACAGGGAGAGCCGCAGTGACGAGGGCGAGCGCCCCCGTCCGGATGCCGCATGTCGCCTGACCTCTGGCAGATCACGCGCCAGTTCGACTCCACGAACGCGCAAGGGCTCTCCCCCGCCGCGGTCCTGAACTCCCTTCGGATCGGCGTCTCAGTGATCGACCGCAATCACAACATCGTCTGGGTCAACCGCGAGATGGAGGCGCGCGGCTGGGTCCTCGAGAACGTCGTGGGGACCTGCTTCTACCGCACCTTCATGGGAGAGAAGGAGCTGCCCACGAGCTCCCCCACCTCGCGCGCCCTGGCGAGCGGGGAGCCGGCCGAGGTCGTCGAGCGCGGCGCGGACGGGCGCTGGTACGAGGTCATCTCGAACCCGATCAAGGGCCCCGACGGGAAGGTCGAGTACGTCGTGGAGCTCTGCCGCGACGTCACGGGCCCCCGGTCGCTCGAGGCGAGGCTGGAGTCGCTGTACCACACGGTCGACAGCCTCCTCGCGCTCGACGCGCAGGTCGTCGCGCGCATGACACACGCGGAGCGCGTCGAGCTGCTCAAGAGGCGGATCCTCGAGCTGTCCCAGCACCTCCTCCCGTACGACAACTTCATCCTTGACCTCGTGAACGAGGAATCGAAGGTCCTCGAGCCGGTCCTCTTCCATGGCTACGACGACACCGTCCGGATGAAGAGGCGGCGCGTCGGGGAGACGGGGAGCGGCATCACAGGCTGGGCCGCGGCGACGGGGAAGCCGTACCTGTGCAAGGAGACGATGACCGACCCGCTCTACATGCGGGGGATCGCCAACGCCAGGTCGAGCATGACCGTTCCGCTCCGGATCGGCGACACGGTCCTCGGGACGTTCAACGTCGAGAGCCGGCAGCCGAACGCCTTCACCGAGGACGACCTCAAGTACCTGGAGATCCTCGGCCACTTCCTCGCCATCGCGCTGAATACGATGAACCTCCTCCAGGTCGAGGAGGTCGTCTCCGTGCGGCGCGTCGCGGAGCGCCTGGCGGACCGGATCAACAACGTCCTCGCGGAGATCCTGACGTCGGTCTACCTGCTCAAGCAGCAGTACATCATGGACGAGGACTACGTCGGACGCCTGAACGTCGTCGACCGGGCGGTCGCGAAGATCGGGGAGGAGACGGGGAACGTCATCCGCCTCGACCGCGAGCGCGAGACGACGGTCTTTCCCGCCTTCATCACGATGGTCGAGCCGAAGTTCAAGGGGAAGCGGCTCCTCGTGGCGGAGGACCAGGACCACATCCGGGAGGCCCTGGTGGCGATCGGCAAGATGTGGGGGTTCGAGGTGGACTCCGCCCCGGACGGCCAGGTGGCAATCGAGCTGATGGGGAAGAGCCGGTACGACCTGGTCCTCTCGGACGTGAACATGCCGAGGATGGGCGGCGGAGAGGTGTACCTGGAGGCGAAGAGGCTCGACCCGAAGACGGGTGTCATCTTCATCACGGGCGGGTACGACCCGTCGCACGCAACGACGAAGTACACGGCGGACGCGCTTCTCTACAAGCCGTTCAAGGTGAGCATGCTCAAGGCGGCGATCGCCAAGATCTTCCAATAGGGAGTCACGATGGCGGGCTCGACGGGACACTCGAGGGCGATCGAGATCGCGCTCTCGTTCAAGCTGATTCGCAACGAGGACCTGGCGATCGCCAGGGAGGCCTGCGGGGCGGAGTCGGGGCCGGAGGACCACCTGACGTGGCTCCTGGACGAGGGGAAGATCCCGGAGAACGCGGCGGGGTTCCTGTCGAAGTTCATGGCGGCGCTCAGGGCGGAGTCCCCGGTGCCGCCTCCTGACCTCCTCGACGCGGCGAAGGCGCTCGAGATCGAGAAGGACCGCGTGGACCTGGTCTGGGGGGCGCAGTCGGCGAAGCCTTCGACGCAGAAGATCCCGGTCGTGAGCGAGGCCGAGGTGCAGGAAGTGCCGGCCCCGATGATGAAGGCCGCGAGGAACACGCCGCCGCCGATCCGCGCGGTGCGTCCGCCCCGGTCCAAGGCGCCGCTCGTCGTCTTCGTCGTCATCGTGATCGTCGCCATCGCGGGGTGGCTCGGCTGGCAGGAAATGCAGAAGCGGAAGGCGGAGGCGGCCGCGCAGAAGGAGCAGGAGTCCAGGCTCCGGGACGCCGAAGCGCACGTGGCGCCCGCGTTGAAGCTGATCGACGCCGGCACGCCGCTCGACGAGGCGGCGGCGAAGGACGCACGGAGTCGGATCGCCGAGGCGCAGAAGAGGATCCCCGGCCACGTCCCGTTCCTCGTGCTGGAGGGCAGGCTCGCGGAGCTGCTCGTCGACGACGCGCTCGCGCGGAAGGCGTTTGACGCGGCGTGCGCGGGGCTGCCGGGCGACCCGTCGGCGTTCGCGGCGCGGGGACTCTGGAAGTGGCGGAAGGTGCAGCGCGAGCGGTCGCTCCCGTGGCGGGCGATGGACCTCCGCGGGATGCGCGCGCGGCGGGAGGTGGGCGACGCGGCGGAGCTCGCGAAGGGGGCCGTGGACGACTGCGCGCGCGGCGGGAGCGACGCGCTCGCGGCAGCGGTGGTCGCGCTGTCGAAGGGCCAGCCGCCCTCGCTCGCCGGGAAGAAGGGGCGCGACGCGGCGCTCCTGCGCGCGGGGGGGCTGCTGCGTGAGGAGAAGCCGGACAGCGCGTCGAAGGAGCTGGCGGGGATCTCCGAATCGGACGCGGCGGCGGGGGCGCTCCGGGCGGCGGCGAGGCTCATGGGCGGCGACCCCGAGGTGGCGGTGACGGAGGCGACGAAGGCGATCGATGCCGACGGAAAGGCCTGGGCGGCCTACGAGGTGCGGGCCCTCGCCCGCTGGGCCAAGGCGGAGTGGTGGCACTGGACGCAAGAGTGCACTCCGGAGGTCTGGAAGGAGAAGGCGGAGCCGCTCTACGCGGCGGCCAGGGCGGACTGGAGGAAGCTGCCGTTCGACCCGTCGGACCTGACGACGGCGCTCTGCGCGGCGCGCTGCGCGATCTCGCAGGCGGGCGGCGGGGCGGCGCGCGGAGTGGACCCGACCGCCCTCATCCAGGAGGCGATCCTCGAAATGGGCTCGTTCCCGAAGGCCGATGCGGAGGCGCAGGCGCTCCTGGCGGAGGCGCACCTGGTCCTGGCGGAGAAGATGAGGGCGGACGGCAAGGACTCGAAGTCGGCGCGCGAGAAGGTGGCGTCGTGCTTGGCCGACGCCGAGACGGCGGACCCGAAGCACCACGAGGTGCTGATCGCGCGCGGGTTGTGGGAAGCGGCGCTCGGGCACGAGGCGGAGTCGAATGCGGCGTGGGAGGCGGCGAAGAAGGCCAACCCGGAAGACCTCCGTCCGGAGGCGTATCAGCGCGGAAAGAGGTGATGTCGGCCTGCTCGAATCTCCCGAGGGGCCGTATGGAAGCTACGTCCTTCCCTCCACGTTTCTCAGGCAATCCGTACTCGGGGACGGATTGCAGCGATCACATCGGCACTCCATAGCCCGACCTCGGGGCGTGGCCGATGCGAACCAGCGCGCGCCAAACGCCTTCGGGCGCCCGGGAGTTGATCGCGCAGGGCCCTGAACTCCGCAGACTGTCCAAGACGCGGATTCTGGTCCAGGATGAGTTGCGCCTGCTCAATGGACCGCGTGGCTTGCGCGAGATTCCGGAGACGATACTCGGTGTCCGCACGCATTATGAGGAGACGGAGCGTGTCGGCGCTGTCGACAGCATCCGGTTTCATCGCTTCAGCCAGGAGTCGCCGCGCCTCTTCGAGAGCGACGGGCGTACGCTTCTTGCGCGACGAGTCGTAAGCGCACACACCCGCGATCGTTCGCAAACGGGGGTCTGTCGGAAACCACACCACCGCGTCTTTGGCGACTCGGAGTCCCTCATCGGGGCTCCCTGATTGGAGCAGCACGTACGCATGGCCCGCCCACCAGCGGGCGTCCCAGGGCTGGAGTCGGCGGGCGATCTCGGCGTGTTGGGACGCCAGATTGGCATCTCCCCTATCCAGGGCCTGGATGGAGGCGCAATAGTGGAGCAGAGGGAGACCAGGGAACCGTCCGAGTGACTCCTCGACGAACTTCGGATTCACCTGGCGCACCCCGCCCTTCCGTCCCTGGATGACTCGGCGAATCGCGATCTCCTCCTGCACGACCGCGCGGAGTTCCCGCTGAAGTTGCTCCATTCGTCCCTGGACGTAGGTGAGGCGCGCTCCGCCGTTCTGCCCTTCAAGGACGTCCATGGCCAACCGAATGCACCGGTCTGCTTCCGTCGAATTGTCACCGTTCAGAAAGCACTGAGCCGCGTCGAGGTACTTCTCTGCAGCCCACTCCGGCGGACCGGTGGCTGCCGCGATCTCGGCCGCGTCCTTGAACTCGAGGGCTGCTCCCATGTAAGAAAGCGCCGCTTCGTACGGACGACGAAGCAGCTCGTGGCACTCCGCCTCCAGGGTGCCGCGAGAGGCACTGGTGATCGCCCTTGAGAGGTCCGTGCGGGCATCCGGATTCAATCGCCTCACGGTCTCACCCTCCCCGTGGCGTTCCCTTTTGCATCGAAGACCGTCACGCTCACCCAGGCCTCGGACAGGGTCGGGTTTCGCAAGATCTGTTTGCGCTTCAGTTCAAACAGGCGGCCCAGGTCGTCCGAGACCCGCCCAGCCACTTCGACCATGGAGTCGGGCGCGTCGTTCATGTAGAAGTCAGCAAAGGTAGGGCGGTTTCTTCGTGACCGTGGAGCGCGTCCCGTGAACCTCGATCCGTTGAGCAAGTGCATCACAACCATTGCGACAACCTCGGCGGCCCTCATGGTCCGCTCGTCCGGACTCTCGTCAGTCGCCTCGAGCCTCCGCAAGTCATCCACGATGCTCGGATAGTTCAAGTCCGTCGCAATCGAGCCCAGGTCCCATGAGATAACGACGTCCCTCTGCCGACGAAACGGGACGCGTCTTTCCACTCGAATCTGAATTTGACCTCTCGCCCCTCCGCCGAGTCGCGATATCGCTGGGGCGAGCAGCATCCGTGTCGCGGCGGGATGGTGAGTGAGGAGGTTCTTGAGGTCGTAGGGCAATACGACGGCCATAGGGTTCCTACGCAGCATCCTGCGCCCACGAGCAACGCCGATCTTCACTGTCCCCAACCCGATTGTCAATGACGGTGCCACGTCGACCTATGGAAGTGGCTCGGCCCCTCCACGTCTCGTCTCCGATCCAGACCGACACGCGAGGTGGCACTCGGGGCCGAGAGGTTGGATCCCGCAGAACTCGACCAAGCTGGGGAGGCGATGACACACGGGCGTCTACCGCCGATCCTGCGTGACCTTCACGGTCGCGGCGGGGGGCGAGGAGCCGACCACCTCGACGCGAGTCTCGTCGCTGGTCCATCCTGGCAAGGCCGCGCGGAGCCTGTACCGGCCGGGCCCGAGACCGACGATCGTCAGGCGCCCCCGATGGTCGCTCGGGCCGTTCTTCGTCTCGACGGGCACGGGCAGCCCCCACGTCGCGTCGACGACCTTGACCTCGGCGCGGGGCACCCCCTTTCCGGAGGGATCGACGACCAGGACCTCCATCTCGACCGGAGCGGGAAGGGCGAGGTCGTGCTCCAGGACGCGGTCATCGTCCGGGACGACGATCGGCCCGGAGATGAGGCTCCCGCACCCCTTCGCCGTTGCGACGAGCGCGTACTCCCCCGGATCGAGATCCGACACGCTGTACGACGTAGAGCCAGGCCACACCCGCTCCGGCTCTCCCCTGGCCGCGCCGGGGCCCACGCGGCGGATCGAGACCCGGGCACTTTCCGGGATCTCCACTCCCACCGGATAGAGGACCCGGCCGCGGAGGCCACGAGAGGTGAAATCGAAGTCCCTCACGATGTCGCCAGCCCCGTCGGGGACTTCGCACGTGGTCTCAGCGTCCCGCACGTGGACCCGGTAACGTCCGGGCAGGACGTCGGTGAGGTCGTAGCGACCCAGGGCATCCACCGCGCCGCTCTTGTGTGCCTCGACGGAGGCGAAAGTGATCCAGGACGGCCCCGCTGCGACGCCGTTCAATCGCACGACGCCGGCGACACGGACACCCCCGGAGATGACGATGTCGCATCGGAGCGTCTCCCCCTCGCCGATGCGGACCTGCTTGTATGCAAGGGTCTCCCAGGAGTGATCATCTCGCTCGACGCACAACGTGTACTCGCCCGCGACGAGCTCCTCGAACTCGAAGCGTCCATCGGTCGAGATCTCGGTAGCTCGCCGATACGCCCACGATTCCATCAAGATCGTGACCCGAATGCCCTCTTCGAGCGCTCCTCCATCGCGGGTGACTTTGCCCTCGAGACGTCCCTCGTCGGGGACGAGAAGCTCGACCCTGGTGGTCTGGCCGGGCTCCACATCGACCGTCGCCTCGGCGGACGTCCTGCGTGGGATGGGCTCGACGTAGACCCGGTGGCGACCCGCTGGGACCGACTTCAGGCAGAACCCGCCATCCTCGCCGAGATGGACGGGATCCACGATCGGCAGGCGGTCGGAGGGAGGCCACTCGGTTCCGGGGCCACACAGCAGCCAGGCCTGGCCCCTTCGAATCGGCTCCCGCGTCGAGGCGCGCAAGGCGACACCGCGGATCTCCCCTCCCCGCTCGACCCGCACGAGGACGCCCTCCAGGCGACTATCCGCCTGGAGGTCGACGCCAACGCTCTCTCCCAAGCCGTACCCCGCGCCCCGCGCTTGAACGACCCAGGTGCCCGGGCCGAGACCTTCGATGTCGAATGTGCCGTCGGCGCCCGAGCGGGTGGTGGGAGCCGGGTTGTCGGCCCGGATGGGGCGTGCGCAGACCAGGACGCCCGCGACGCCTGATCCGCGATCGAGGTCCACGACCTTCCCCGCGATCCCCGAGTCCCGTGCCAGCGTGAAGTCGACCTCCTCACGGTCGACGGGGACGTGCTCATTCGCAACCTCGAGATGCCCATTCACCCTTGCCGTGAGCGTGTGCTCGACATCCTCCAGGTCGACGAGCTCGTATCGGCCCTGCTCGTCGCTGATCGCGACATGGTCGAAGGCCCGGACCCACGCGAACATGTAGTCCGGGCGGGCGCGGACCTCGGCGGCAGCAATCGGCCGGCCGTGGTTGCCGAGCACCCGCCCGTGGATCCTGTGCGGCACGCCGAGCTCAAAATCGCAGACGGTTTCAGGGTCCTGTCGAACCTCGACGTCCTTCTGCACTGGCGCATGCCCTGGGGCTTCGGCGCGCAGCGGGTAGTTGTCGGGAAGAAGCCGCAGCTCGAACTGGCCACGCCCGTCCGTCTCCACACCGCGGCGGAATCCGCCGTTCACCGGCGTCACCCGCGCCCTCTGGACGGGTGCCCCATCGTGCGACCGCACGATCCCCCTCACGGTGGCTGCGGCGAGGAGTTCTAGCTCGACCTGGATCGCCTCTCCCTCCGGGACCGTCAGATACCGGGTTTCGGAGATGCCGTCGGCTCCCTCTCCACGCATTCGCCAGTCTCCCGGCTCCACGTCGAACGCGAACTGTCCTCGATCATCGGCGTCGGCGAAGCGATGGGGTTCGGACAGGTGCGAGCCGGAGAGGAGGGCGACCAGCCCCGGTGTCGGCGAACCGTCCGTCCCGCGCAGCGTTCCGACGATCTGCGAGCCCAAAGTCGTCTCCGGGCTCGCGGTCGGACCATGGTGCCTGTCCTCGGCGGACGCCGCCGCTGGGGCGGGCGCACCTCGGGGCGTCTCGGGGATGATGGCGACGCGCCGATCGCCCGGGCCGTGCGCCGACGGGCGCGACCTTGACGGTCGAAGTCCCGCCTCCCAGCCCAGCGCCAGGATCAGACACACGATCGCGAGGACGACCAGGGCGCGCTTCATGGCCAGTCCATGCTACGCAATCGTCAGTTCCTGGCAAGCGTGCCGTTGTGCGCGGACTGTGCACCGTGCGTACGGGTGGGTCCGGATGCGGGTTTCAAGGATGGACACTCCACGACCGCACGACTCCCGACGCCTTCCCCCTCCTCGTCCCCTAGCCGTCCTTGCCCCGCCCATCTCGTCGAGAAGGAATCGGAGCAAGACAGTCCGATCCGTTTTCTCCGCCAGTACTTGCGAAACCTGTTCCCGCCCCGGCGTGTTATTCTCGATAGACCGTTTCGAGCCACGCCGATTCGAAGGGGACCTCCATGCGCACGCTCCTCCTCTCCTGCGCGGCCCTCGCGCTGATGGCCGCCGCGCTGCCCGCCGACACCAAGACCGCAGCCGACCCCACCGCCCAGATCAAGAAGTGGAAGGAGCAGATCGAGGCGCAGAACCTCATCAACGGGCTCTGCCTCACCGACGAGCAGCTCGCCTCGCTCGCGACGCTCTCGCAGGAGACCAGGTCGCTTCGCGAGGAGCTCCTCACCGCGCGCCAGGGCCTCGTCCAGCGCTACCTTGAGAGCATGGACCGCCTGCGCCAGGCCCTCGCCGCTGGGCCCGAGGTCGCCCCCGAGGTCGCCCAGTCCTTCCACCAAGCCGAGCAGGGCGTCAAGGACGCGATGTTCGACTACGAGAGGGAGGCCTCCGCCCGCGCCAAGAGGGTCGCCGCGATCCTCACGCCCGAGCAGATCGAGGTCGTCCGGACGTTCAAGCCGTGCATGCTGCCGCCCAAGGACCAGAAAGAGCCTGTGCGAGCCGGGCAGTCGAGCGAGAACGCCCGGGCCGAGAAGATGCTCGACCGCGTCCGCTCCATGGACGCCGAGCGGTTCGAGACGCTCAAGGAGGAGATGGCCGCCCGCGCCGTCGAGGCGTACGAGGCCGGCCACCAGCCGTTCACGGACGAGGAGCGCGCCGCCGAGACCGAGCGGATCGCCGCCGAGATCGTCCGCGTCCGCGCTATGGACGAGGCCGAGTACCAGATGAACAAGCGCGAGATTGCCGCCGCCATCCACCCGCGGGACCGCGCGAAGGAGCTCGGCGAGGAGGCCGCCCTGATCCGCTCCGAGCGCCTCGGCGGCGACGCCGACCGCGAGCGGCTCGTGAAGTTCTTCCTCTCCGACGGGGCCTGCGCGGCCCTCGAGGCGAAGCTCGCCTTCGTGAAGGGGTATCAGCCCGCCCAGCCGACCGACCTCGGGAAGATCGACCCCGCCGAGAATTGCGAGGACGGGAGCTGCGCCCTCGAGGACGACAAGCCGGCCGCGAAGAAGCCGAGGAAGTAGCGCCATGAGGACCATCCTCGCCGTCCTCGCCCTGTCGACGGCCGCGTTGGCAGGCGAGCAGGCCCCCTGGGAAGACCAGCTCCGCGAGATGGGGCACCTCCTCTACCGGACCTCGGGCGCGAACGTCGTGAATGGCCTCAACCTCACGCGCGAGCAGGCCGTGCAGCTCCGCGAGTTTGCCGTGGAGCTCGGGCGCGCGGGGGCCTCCGCACCCGATCCGCAGGGCGAATTCACCAAGGACCTGGCGCTCGTCCGCGAGACGTACCGCGAGCTGTACCAGGTCCTCTCCCGCGGCGAGGAGGTCTCCGACGACCTCCGAGCGCGCGTCGTCTCGGCGCGCGCGGCCGAGTCGAAGGCGATCGCGGAGTCGCTGACGTGGAACCCCGATGCCCCGAAGAACTCCTGCGCGCGGTGCCACACGGAGCCGGGGACCTCGCAATCGCACCGGACGGTCCCGGCAAGCGCGAAGCAGGAGCAGGCCTACGCCCATATCGCCGGGGGGTTCGACCAGCGCGGGCTGGTCACGCTCGCCGCGCTCTCGAAGAAGGTCGATGGCATCCTCACCGACGCGCAGAAGGCGGTCCTCTCCGAGTTCTCCTGCTGCCTCGTCCCGCCGAAGGGGATGAGCGACCCCGTGCGCGTCGGGCAGGCCGACGTGTCCGACCTGGCGATCGAGGCGCTCGAGAAGGCGCGCTCCGCCTCGGAGAAGGACTGGCCGACGCTCAAGCGGAGGCTCCTGGACGGGGCCGAGAGGATCGAGTTCCTCAAGCGCCCCGACCTCTCCGCGGCGGACAGGGCGGCGCTGCGCGAGCGGGTCGGCGCCGTGTACGAGAAGGCGCGCACGATGTCGGAGATGGACTTCGAGCTGGGAAAGGCGGACCTCGCCCGGGAGCTGAAGGGTCCGGCGCCGCAGCAGGCCCCCGAGGACAAGCGGCCGTTCATGGCGGCGTTCTTCCTCCTGACGCCGGGGTCGGTCGAGACGTACGACCGCCTCCTCGAGCGGATGGACCGCCCCGCGACGGCGCCGAAGACGGACGGGACGCCCGCGGTGCCTGCCGAGGGATCGACCTGAGGCACGAAGAAGTGACCCGCGTCGCGGGTTCCAGGGAGCACACGATGCCCATCTTCTTCCGACCCGACTGGACGAGGCGGGAGTTCCTCGCGGCGGCGGCCCGCTTGGCGGCCGCCGGGGCGGGGGCCGCGGCAGGGCTGTCCGCCCTCACGGCCGCGTGCGCCGGGCCCGAGCGGCGCGAGGCGGCCTACTACGACCGGCTGCCGGGGAAGAAGATCCAATGCCACGTGTGTCCGCTCGACTGCATCCTCGAGGACGGCCAGACCTGCTTCTGCCGCACGCGGACGAACGAGGGCGGCCGCCTGTACAACCGCGCCTTCGATCGCCCGTGCCTCCTCTCCGTCGACCCGATCGAGAAGACGCCGTTCGCCCACGTCCTTCCTGGGCAGCAGCTCCTCTCCGTCGCCGCGGGCGGCTGCAACCTCCGCTGCCTCTACTGCCAGAACTGGGAGCAGTCCCAGTCGAAGCCCGACGACGTACGCGTCCTCGACGTCTCCCGCGAGGAGGTGATCGCGGGGACGCTGGAGAAGAAGTGCGTCGGCCTGTGCTACACCTACACGGAGCCCGTCGCGTACCTCGACTACCTCAGGGCGATTGCCGAGGAGGCCCGGAAGCGGGGCCTCAAGAACTTCGTCGCGACGGCGGCCTTCGTGAAGGAGCAGCCGATCCGGGACCTGGCGCGCGAGGTGGACGGCTTCTGCGTCTCGATCAAGGGGTGGCGCGACGAGGTCTACGAAAGGGTCTGCGGCATCAAGCGGGCCCCCGTCCTCGACGCCCTGCGCGTGATCAAGGAGGAGAAGCGGTGGCTGGAGCTGGTCTACGTCGTCATCCCGACGTATAACGACGACCCGAAGGAGGTCGACGGGATGGCGAAGTGGGTCCGGGAGAACCTGGGCGCGGACACGCCGGTGCACTTCGCGCGGTTCTTCCCCGAGTACAAGATGACCGACCTGCCGAGGACGCCCGTTCCGGCCCTCGACGCGTGCGTCTCCGCGGCCCGCGACGCGGGTCTGCGCTACGTCTACGTCACGAACGTCGCGCCGCACGAGGCGAACCACACCGTGTGCGCCGACTGCCGCGAGGTGGTCATCCGGCGGCTGGGGTTCAAGGTCCTCGAGGACCGCTCGAAGGGCGGGAAGTGCCCGAAGTGCTCGCACGCCCTGCCGGGGATCTGGACCGCGTGAATCGCGGTGCCCCGTCGCGTTCAGTAGCGCTGTAGGATTAGCGCTTCCTCTCCTCCATTTCGCCCCTGAGGCGTTGGAGGGCGGCGCGGGTCGATGCCGTCTCCGGGTCCTCGGTGCCCAGCACCTTCTCGTAGGTGGCGAGGGAACGTGAGAGGTACCGCTCCGCGTCCTCGAGCTCCCCCATTCGCCAGAGCAGGTAGGCGAGGTTTCTGACGCCGCCCGCCGTCTCGGCATGGTCGGCTCCAAGCGATTGCTCGTAGATCGCCAGCGCGCGCTCCCAAAGCGGCCTCGCCCCGCCGAGGTCCCCCGAGTCCTCCAGCGCGCGGCCGAGCCAGGAGACCGCGTACGCAGTGTACTCGTCCTCCTCTCCAAGCTCCCTTTCCGCAAGGCTCACGGCGCCGGTCGCGGCAGCTTTCGCCTCCGCCAGGTTCCCGGCGTCCAGGCGTCGGCCGACCTTCTCGTTCAGCCTGCCCACGCGCCATCGCATCTCGTCCTTGGGGTCTCGCGGGCACAGGTCGAACTCCTCCCCGCGCATCGCCATGCCCCACAGGGCGCCGTCCTCGAGCTCGGGCGTCGCCTCGATTTGCAGCGGCCCCGGGTGGAGGCGCGGCGCCCAGTCGAAGACGCCCTTCCCCTGCTCCAGAGACTCGATGATCGTCCCGAGGTTCGCCCTGACCGTCTTGTCCACCTCCTTCTCGCGCGCGATACGGAGGGCCGGCAGGGCCTTGTTCCACCAGAGCGAAGCGATCCCCTCGATGGCTTGCTGCCGGACATCGGCATCCGGGTCTTTCTCAGCGGCCGCGGAGAGGGCGCGCCAGATGCGGTTCTGCTCCTTCTTCGAGGGTTCCCTGCCGCCGAGCGCCGGTCCGACGGTTGGCTCGTTCATCAGGCGCGTCAGGGCCGCAATGCGGACGTCCGGGTCGGGGTCGGAGACCAGGGCCCGTTCGCTCGCTTCGAAGAAGAGGTCGCGGTTCTCGTCGGCCTTGATGGCCCGCAGGGCGATGACACGGACGGACGGGTCGGGGTCGTCCCGGCTCAACGTGTCGAACAGGGCGACGTGTGTCGGGTGCCTGACCTCCTTGAGCGCGATCACGGCGCTCCGCCGAACGGCGAGGTCCGGGTCCGAGACAAGCTCTGCGACCAGGGCGATCAGGTCGCGGTTCTTCTGCAGGTCGATCATCAAGTGCCGCAGCGCAAACGGGAGCTTCTCCGGGGGTCCACCGTCGATGACGACCTCGGCCATGGCGTCGTGGAAGGACGGCGCCTTCATCCAGATCAGGGGGTATCCGAGGAGGACCTCCGTCACGACCAGCCGTCGAGGGTCCTTGTCGAGGCGCCAGAGGAGCACGAGGTGCTGGCAAAGCACCTTGTCGCTCTGGACCCGCTTCGCGAGCCGAGCCAGGCGCTTCCGCGAGGTGGCGGGGTCGGACTCATGCTCGCCGGCGATGCGGCGGACGTCGTCCGCCAGGGCGGTGAACCGGGTCAGCGTCCTGCCCTTCGGCGCCGGAGGGAGGAGCGAGCAGGAGGAGATGAGGAGGGCTCCCGCGACGATCGCCGCGCCGAGCGACCACGCGGGGAACCGCTGAGCCGGCATGGGCCGAGCCTCCAATCGGATGGTGCGCCGGATCGCGAGCGGACGGATGCTACGACGCCGCGTGGGACGGCCGCAAGCCCGAGGTTGTGCGCTCGCAGTGGCGGAGGCGATCCGCAGCGCGTAGAATGCGTTCCGCCCCGTCACGACGTCACACCCTCCTCAAGAGATGGACCGCGTGAACCGCCGAGCCCTTCTGCCGCTCGCGTCGCTCGGGTTCCTTGCCCAGGTGTCCCAGGTCGCTCTCCTGCGCGAGATCCTCTCGGCGTTCCAGGGAACGGAGCTGGTCCTGGGAATCGTCCTCGGGACGTGGACGCTCGCCGTGGCCCTGGGGGGCCTCCTCGGGGGGATCCCGCGCCGCCGGCCCGAGGTGTGGCTCGCGGCGATCGGCGTGCTGCTCCTCTGCGCGCCCTCGGCGTCGATCTGGGGCGTGAGAGAGATCCGCGCCGTGTTCCCGGCGTCGCCGGCCGAACTCCTGCCGCTATCCGCGTGCCTCCTCGCCTCTCCCCTCTTCCTCGGCCCCACGGGGCTCCTCGTGGGGGCCTCGTTCCCGCTCGGCGCCCGATGGCTCGCGGAGGGGGGAGACATCCATGCCTCCGCCCGCGCCTACCGCATCGAGGCCCTGGGGAGCGTTGTTGGAGGCGCCCTCGTGAGCCTGCTGCTCGTTCCCTGGCTCGGCCACTTCCAACTCGCGGCGATCGGGGCGTGCGTCCACGCGGCGGCGCTCGCACGGGTGCCAGGGACAAGGATCCACGGATGCACACGGATGCACACGGATGCGGGCAGTTCGATGGCCCCGTGTCCGTGTGCATCCGTGTGCATCCGTGGATCACTCTTCGTCGTCTTGGCGCTCGCCGCGGCGGCCCTGGCCTGGATCGACCCGTTCGAGGAGGGATCCGTTCGTGCGATGTGGGCCCGGTTCCTGCCGGGGTTCCGCCTGGAAAGCACGCGACACGCACGTCTCGGCGAGGTGACGGTCCTGTCGTACCGAGGGCAGGCAAACGTCTACCTGGGAGGGCACCTCGTCGCCTCCCTGCCCGACCGCGGCGAGGCGGTGCCGCTCGCGACGCTCGCGCTCCTCCAGGTCGAGACGCCGCGACGGGTGCTACTCCTCGATGGGGCGGCCTCGGGACTGCCGAAGACGCTCCTGGTCGGAGGCGTTGAGGAGCTGACGCTCGTCGACTCGGAGCCCGCAGTCCTCGACGCCGCGAGGCCGTGGATGGCGAAGGAGGATGTCGAGGCGCTCGATGCCCCGAGGACGCGGCGCGAGACAAACGACCCGCGGAGGGCCCTGCGCGGCTCGGAGGGCCGCTACGACCTCGCCATCGCCCTTGCCGCCGACCCGCTCACGCTGTCCGCGGACCGCCTCTACACCGTGGAGTTCTTTCGCGAGGCGCGGCGAGCGCTCGCACCAGGCGGCGTGCTGGTCTTCGGGGGCGTTTCGGGGGGAGGCGCCTACCTCGGGGATGAAGTGCTGGAGCGGAATGCGTCGATCTACGCGGCGGCGCGCGAGGTGTTCCCGCACGTGCTCGTCACGCCGGGCTCCACGTGGCACTACATCGCGGGGGAGCAGGTCACGCTGTCGGAGGACGAGCTTCTCGATCGACTCACAAGACGCGGGCTGCCGCTCGTAGACATCTTCGGGCTCGTCGAGAAGAACGCCGTGGCGAGGCTGAACGCGGTCCTGGCCGCTGCGGTCGAGGGGAGGACTCGGCCCGCGGAGATCGGCGGAAGGGAGGAGCCGTTCCCCCCGCTCGACCTCGTCAACTCCGACGCCAGACCGGCGGCCTGCTACCAGAGCCTCCGCCTCTGGGACAAGGCGCTCCGCGGCGAGGTGTCTCGGCTCCTCCCGCGGTCGGACGGATTTCCGCGCTGGATGTTCTGGGCGTGGGCGGGGCTCTGCGCGCTCGTCATCCCGTTCGCGAGGCGGCCGACGCCGGCGGGCGGGCTGGCTGTGTTCGGCGCTGGGTTCGCGTCGATGGGGTTCACGGTCGTGGTGCTACTCTCGTTCCAATGTGCTGAGGGAGACCTCGCCCAGTGGATCGGCGGGCTCCTGTCCAGCTTCATGCTGGGGCTCTTTGTCGGGTCCCGCGGGGGCGCGGCGAGGGCCTGGGCAGCCCCAGTGCTCGTCGCGGCGCTGTGCATGGCGACGCCGTGGCTGCTGACGCTCGGCGGAGGCTTCCTGGCGCACGCGGCGCTCCTCGTGGCGGCGGGGGCGCTGACCGGGAGGGCCTACGCGGCGGCGGTGGCGGGCGGACTCTCGACGTCTGGGGCCTACGCGCTCGACCTCGTGGGGGCGGCGATGGCGGCGGCGATCGTCGGGAGCCACCTGCTCCCGCTGTGGGGACGCGCGTGGACCTGCGCGGCGCTCGCTGTCCCCTCGATTGCGGCGTTCGTGGCCAGCGTTACCGCGTGTAAACGTCGCTGACGTACCGCGTCCGAGATTTGAACAATCGGAGGAATCGGAGCCAGGACATCCGACTCACACCGCGCGCGCGAGGCACCTAACACTCGTCGCCTGCGTCACTTCCATATTGCACGACAGACCAGTGTGCGCAGGTCCTCCGGATCCGGTCCAGTCCCCTGGCAGGCCGCTTGCTGAATTCCACCCGGACTCATCTGTGGTTGAGGTGCCAGGCCTGGGGCGACCCCGCGGGTCGCCCCTACAAGTTCGGCGAGCGCGGAAGAGGATTCTCGAGGAGACAGGCATGACGTTCCTCCAGGTGCACGGGTTGGACGTGCGGATCGAGCTCGTCCCCGGCCAGCGCGTCACGATCGGCCGCAGCCACTCGAACGACGTACGCGTGATGGACAAGAGCATCTCGCACAACCATGCCTCGATCGAGTGGACCGGCGACAGCGCGGTCCTCAGGGACCTCGACAGTCACAATGGCACGTGGATCGGCTCAGAGAAGGTCAAGGAGGTCGTCCTGACGCCCGGAGCCGAATTCAAGCTCGGTGCCGTCGTCCTGCGCGTGGTCGACCCCAACGCCCCGGCGCCCCCTGTGCAGGCCGCTCCGCCGCCGCCAGAGACCGCAGCGACTCCGCCCTCCCCCGCTGATCCCGTCCCCGCGGCCGTGTCTCCCGCCCAGCCGGCCGCGGAACCGCCCGCGCCCAGCCCCGTCGGCAGCTCGCCCGGCGCGCCGCCGCCCCCCTCGACTCTGCCCGCGCGGCGTCATCGCGTCCTCCCGTTGCTCGTCTCCACCTGCGTGGTCGGCGCCGCCCTCGGAGTCGCGTGGTGGAGCGGCCGGCCCATCGACTCCACGCCACCCGCCGATACCGACGTCGCGACCGCGACCGATCGTACGCAGCCGACCCCCGGCGTCCCCGAGGCCCCCGCTCCCTCAACCGAGATCTCGCCGCGCGCGGCGCTGGACCCGTTCGGCTCCCCGCTGCCGGAGAAGACCTCCTCGCCGTCCGCCGCCCCCGTCGAGCCCGCCTCGCCGGCCGCCCCCCAGCCCGAGGCGCCGCTCCCCTCCCCCGCCGTCTCCGGGCCGTCCCCCCTCGCGCCGCTCGTCGGCCAGGCCGTCGTCGTCGCGCTCAAGAGCGGCTCCCTCCTCGAGGGGACCCTCCTCTCCGAGGACCCCTCGCGCATCGTCCTCGCCATGGACGTCGACCGCGCGCACCTCGAGAGCCCGATCGCCATCGAGGACGTCGCGAAGGTGAACGACGTCGTCGTCCAGGCCGACCTCGCGCGGATCTTCTCCGAGAGGTACGCGAGGCTCGCCGAGGGCGTCCAGCCCCGCATCGGCCTGATGCACTGGTGCGCCGCTCACGGCCTCGAGGCCGAACGCCTGAAGCTCGCCGCCGAGGTGGTCGCCCTCCGTCCGGAACACGAGGAGGCCCGCCTCGTCCTGGGCCAGCGCAAGGTCGGCGATGAGTGGCTCACCGAGGCCCAGATCGCCGAGCGCGGCCTCGTCCGCTACGAGGGGCAGTGGCTCACGCCCGACGAGCGCAAGCGCCGCGGCCTCGTGGAGGTCGACGGCGAGTGGATGACGCCCGAGCAGAAGCTGACGCGCGAAGGGATGGTCAAGTTCGGCGACAGGTGGGTCACGAAGGAGGATGCGAAGCAGCTCCGCCGCGGGTACGTCTCCTACCTCGGCGTCTGGATCCCCGCCCCGCTCGCGTGGCGCCTCATGATGAAGGACTACTACGAGCTCGCCCTCCGTTCGCTCAGGACGGCGAAGCCGGAGGACCGCGACACGGCCCTGGCAGGACGCGTCGCGTTCCACCTCCGCAAGGTCGAGGAGGTCCTCGGGAGGAGGCCCTCGAACGTGGAGGCCTCCGCCGAGGAGGTTCGCTTCCGCCGCATCGCCGATCAGGCCTGCGCGCTCGACGACAAGGCGTTCGAGACGAAGGCGAAGACGCTCGCCTCCGAGTGCGAGTACCGTCCTCCGCAGGAGCGCGAGGACCTGCGCCGCATGGCCGACCCGTGGCGCTCCACGATCTGGGTCGCGGACGTCCCCGAGCTCCAGGGGCTCGTGCTCCTGAACGCCCTCGAGTTCGAGGACCACCAGGTCTGGCATCTGCTGCGGCTCTCGGAGCGCTTCAACGCGATCCGCGAGGAGACCCACGAGAGCGCTCTCAAGCTCGACCGAGTGGCGAAGAAGAACCTCGAGCGGCTCCGCGAGGAGACGGCCGAAGGTGTGAACCGGGGATTCGACGTGCCTCCGAGCGTGGAGGGACCCGCCGCGGCGGCGGAGCACGCGGTGATCGCGCTCATGGACGGCTTCCAGAAGCAGCTCATCGACGCGGAGGGACAGGCGTGGGCGGTGCTCAGCGAGGACCAGAAGTCCGCAGCGGGGACCTGAGAAGGCCGGCTGGAGCCGGTTCGGCTCCGCGACCTGCTGCGCGAGGCGAGGGACAGGGAGAAGCAGCCAAGCGTCGAGAAGTTCGAGAAGCACCCCCGCGCATCGCTCCTGGCAAACGCGCTCGCGACCCCGAGCGGCCAGGAATTCCTCCGCGCCCGCCTGGGCAGGGAGGCGCATGACGACAAGTGCCCGTGGGGCGGCTGCGGCTGGCCCGTCGCCCCCGCGGTCGCGACGGTCGAGAGCGGGCCCAGGGACAATGCGGGAAAGGAGGTCGCGCAGGTCACGGAGCGCGACGGAGGGTTCGTCCGCTTCGCCGACCCGGTCAAGTCGTTCCGCTTCGAGGAGCTGCTGGACGAGATCAACCTGATGAACCTCCTGAACGGCCTCTACCTGACCGACCAGCAGATGCTCAAGCTCCTCGTCCTGGCGGAGGAGGCGAACCGGCGGCGCAAGACCTGCGTCGACGAGGTCGACAAGGCGAACCGCACGATCGTCGAGGCCATTGCGTCCATGGACCGCGCGGCCGAGGCGGCCCGCTACGCCGAGCGCGCCTTCGACGAGGGGACCTGGCCGAAGGCGGCACGGTCCTGCGTCAGGGCCGCGGAGCAGATCGCGAAGGCGCACGGGGGCGTGGAGCCCGACCTCGTGGAGCTGGAGGAGCAGGTCGAGGAGGTCCTTACCGAGGGGCAGGAGAAGATCGTCGAGGCGTACAAGTCGTGCCTCATCCCCTCCAAGGAGATGAAGGACCCGCTGCGGATCGGCCAGGCGCAGTCCGACGAGCCTCGCTTCCAGGCGCAGCTCGAAGCGGTGCGGAAGGCCTCCCCCGAGAAGATGGAGGGGGTCCTCGGCAAGGCGATCGACGACGTGATCGGCTACCAGATGTACGAGGGCTCGACGTTCACGAAGAAGCAACGCGAGGAGGAGGAGAAGCGGCTGTCGGCGCTGTTCCTCGGCGCGAAGAAGCTGTCCGAGGTCGAGTACCACCTCCAGGCCAAGGACGTCTCGGGGAAGATGGAGGAGGCCGAGAAGGACCGGAAGGCGAAAGAGGAGGCCCTCAGGCGGAAGGCCGAGCGCCAGGGGACGGGGTCGGCGCTCTCGTCGGGGAAGTTCGCCCAGTTCCTCCTCCACCCGAAGGCGGCGAGGATCCTGGCGGAGCGGCTCTCGAGGTCGAAGTCGTTCAAGGGGTCGGCGAAGATCGACCTCGATTCGCTCGAGGCGGCCGACACCTGCCACGGCGGAAAGTGCGCGATCGATTAGCATGCTTCACTGCACGAGAAGAGACCTGCTGAAGGCCGCCGGAGCCGCCGGCACTGCGTGGATCCTGTCGGGGTCGCAGGTCCTCTCCCTCTTCGGCGAGGAGCCCCAGGAAGGCCTGCACGAGGGCTCCGACTGGGAGGCGCAGCCGGGAGGGAAGGTGCAGTGCCACGTCTGCCCCTTCGACTGAGTCCTCGAGGACGGGCAGACGTGCTTCTGCCGCACGCGCACGAACCGCCACGGGAAGCTCTACTCGATGGCGTTCAACAACCCGTGCGCCGTCAACCTCGTCCCCGTCGAGCAGGGCCCCTTCCATCACGTCCTCCCCGGAACGCAGAGCCTCTCGATCGCCACGGCGGGGTGCAACCTCCGCTGCCAGTACTGCCAGAACTGGGAGACCGCGCAGAAGCGGCCCGACGAGACGCGGAACCTCGACCTCGACGCGGAGTCGGCCGTCCGCGAGGCGATGAAGAACGACTGCCGGGTGATCACCTTCACCTACACCGAGCCGGTGGTCTACTCGGAGTACCTGGAGTCGGTCTCGGACCTGGCCCGCGCGAAGGGGTTCCGCTTCACGGTCTGCAGCGCGCTCTACATCCACAAGGAGCCTCTCAAGCGGATCGCCAAGAAAGTCGACGCCTTCTGCGGGGCCCTGAAGGCATTCAACGACGCGTTCTACCAGAAGGTCTGCGGGGTGAAGCTCGCGCCCGTCCTCGACGCCCTCGTGACCGTGAAGGAGTCGAAGAAGTGGCTCGAGGTCGTCAACCTCGTCGTGCCGGGGCTCAACGACGACCTCACGGAGATCAAGAAGCTCTGCGACTGGCACGTGAAGAACCTCGGGAAGGACACGCCGCTCCACTTCGCGCGGTTCACGCCGGCGTGGAAGTTCCAGGACCTCCCCGCGACGCCGCACCGGACGCTGGAGGACGCGAGGAAGGTCGCCCAGGACGCGGGGATCGAGTACGCCTACATCTCCAACTGCCCCGGACACGAGGGGGCCAATACCTACTGCCCCGGCTGCAAGCAGCTCCTCATCCGGCGCCTCGGCCTGCGCGTGACGGAGAACAAGCTGAAGAGCGGCGCCTGCCCGAAGTGCCACCACCTCGTCTCGGGGTGGTGGAGATAGTCCACGCGCGGCGTGCACCAAGGGATACAGCTCACCTCGAAGGATACTCCCCCTCTCGCAGTCCAATCACGCAACGCCATTCGCACACATCACTTGCAATGTTGCGTGGAGTGGCAGGCGGCGTGCTTCATCCTCTTTCATCACTTTGAAGGAGGAAAGCCATGAATCGAGCGAGCATCCTGGCATTCGGGATCACCGCCGCGGTCCTCGCGGCCGCGACGTGGGACGAGTCGAGCCTGACGGCCGACGACGAGGCGGCGACGCCGCTGAACGCGCTGGTCGCAGGCGGCATGACGATTACGGCGGAGAAGCGGGTGGTCGAAATCGACGGTTGCCGTCAGGAGCACATCATCCTGACCACCAGCGGGAGCGGGAAGGGAGCCGTATCGCTCAGGCTGGAGGGGATGGACGGTAATCCGATGAGCCGAGTCGTGACGATGAGCACGGTCCTTTGGGAGAAGACGATCGCGTTCGATCAGACGGGTGGCACGACGGAGACGGACCTCGGGGCGTTGCCGGGGTCGCAGACGAAGGGGGAGGTCGGCGCACGGCCGTCCACCGGCTCCATGCAGCTCATGGCGACGACGGACGGCAGCTTCACTGTCATGATCTGGAACCAGCAGCCGGACCTCGCGGCGTTGCTCGGGGGCCTCGATCGCGAGTCCCCCGATGAGGTTGTGAAGTCCGATGAGTAGGACGGCGCTTTCCATCGCCAAGGGGATCCTCGCGGCGGTCGCGCTCCACGCGCTCGTCGCGTGGGTCCGTCCCGAGGCGCGAACCGCGCCCGCCCTCGACGAGGGGGCGGGCCGGGTCCGCGAGGTGCTCCTGCACTACTCGCCGGAAGCGGGGTTCGTCAGGAGGACGTACGCGGAGTTCCTGGCGTGGCTTCCGCGCGACGTGAAGGTCTACGTCGCGGTGGAGAAGGCCGAGCACGCCGCGGAGTTCACGCGCGAGTTCGGGCGGGAGGCGGTGCCCGTGGTGGTCGGGAGGCCGATCACGACATGGTCGCGCGACCGCTTCGTGGCCACCGCGGACGGCGGCGTGGTCGTTCCGTGCGAGGCCCACCCCGGCGCGCCCGAGCGGCGGAATGACGCCCTGGCGCCGATCGCCCTCGCGGGGCTTGAGGGCCGCGAGCTGCGCCGCGCGCCGTTCCGGTTCGACGGGGGGGACTTTCTCGCGACGGACGGGAGGCTGATCGCCTCATGCGTTTGGGCGAGGAGAAACCCGGAGCGGACGGTCCCGGAGCTCGTCTCGGCGGCGGAGAGGCTCTTCCGGCAGCCGGTCGTCTACCTGCCGGAGGCCCCGGAGCACCACGTCGGGATGGCGATCGCCCCGGTCGGGGGAAATCACATCCTGGTCGGGGACGCGCGCTGGGGCGCCCGGCTGTGCCCGGACGACCCGGACGCGGATCGCTCCGAAGAGACGGCGGGCCTGTTCGACGCCTGCGCGGCGACGCTTGCGGAGGCGGGGTTCCGGGTGGACCGCATCCCGGTGTTGCCGACGAAGACGCCGTTCGTGTGGATGACGTATACGAACGGGATTCACGAGAACGGCGTGGTCTACCTCCCCACCTACGGCCGGTCGGAGCTGGACACCGCGGCTGCGGACGTCTACCGCGCGCTCGGGTATGAGGTGCGTCCCGTGGACGCCTCGGCGGTTTACGTGAACGGCGGGACGCTGCACTGCCTCGTCCACGTCACGAGACGCGAATTCTGACTGGTTTCCGGTCGTAGGCGTGCTCGCGCTCGTGCTCGTACTCGCAATCGTGCTCGTGCTCGTACTCGTTCTCGTACTCGATGCGCCATTCGAGTACGAGAACGAGTACGAGAACGAGCACGATTGCGAGTACGAGCACGAGCACGAGCACGCCTACGACGCCTATGGACGGTGACGAGTGAACCAAGCCGCATTCGTCAAAAGGAACGCCTCCCTCCAATAGTAGTGAGAGAGCAGGTCCCCCGGGACCTTGCCGCCGATCCAGAGCGCCGCGTACAGCGCCTCGATCGAGGCAAGGCCCGTCGAGGGGTCCGTCCCCGCCTTGGAGCGCCGCGGATAGGCGGTCACGAGGCCCGTCGGAATGCATCGCCTCTCGTAGCACCCCGAGAGGCCGACCACCATCCTCGCGGAGTACTTCCAGGAGCCATCCACGAGGATCAGCCCCTTCTCGACGTCCGGGGCGGTCAGCGGCGGGCCGTCGGGGTGGAGCAGGATCCCCCCCTCCACGACCGCGGGGACCTTTGGATCGAAGTAGGTCACCCGGAACCGCGGGTCCTCGCGGAAGGGCGTCAGGCTGCACCGCCCGGGGCGCTCCTTCTTCGAGATCACCAGCTCGGCGAGCCACGGGAAGGCCATCCTGCGAAACCCCTATGGAGAATTCGGGGTTGATCGGTCTGTTCCCGATGGTACCATCGGACCGTTTCCGAAGGCGAGTTCAGGAGGTCGTCGATGCGGTGGATCGTGGCGCTCTCGGTCCTCGTATTCTCCCTCTCCCTCGCGGCCCCCAGCTACGCCCAGGGCGGCGGCAAGCGGCAGGGGGACCGTCGCAAGGAGGGCGGTCCGAAGGCGGGCGAGCAGGCGAAGGACATCAAGCTCCGCCTCCTCGGAGGAAAGGACGACGAGCTGGTCCAGCTCTCGAAGGCCTGGGCGGACGGGCCGGTCGTCCTCATCTTCGGCAGCTACACCTGACCCCCCTTCCGGAACCAGGCGGACCGCCTGGAAGAGATGTACCAGGGATTCAAGGACCGCGTGACCTTCTACATCGTCTACATCCGCGAGGCGCACCCGATCGATGGCTGGCGCTCGGACCAGAACGACAAGGCCGGAATCGAGATCACCGACCCGAAGACGACCGCGGAGCGGATGGGGGTCGCGGGCGAGTGCCTGGAAGAGCTCGAACTGACAATCCCCTGCCTCGTCGACAACATCGAGGACCAGGCGAACAAGATCTACTGCGGGTGGCCCGACCGCCTGTACGTCATGGAGAAGGGTGGGAAGGTTGCCTTCCAGGGAGCGATGGGCCCGCAGGGGTTCAAGCCTGACGAGGCGGCCGAGGTCCTCGAAGAGCTGGTCGGGCCGCCCGCGAAGAAGTAGCCGATCGGGGTCGGGTCTCCCCAGCCCGGGAAAATCGCTTGCAAGCCCCCCCGGGCGCGCCCTACGATCGCCTGCGGGCAAGAGGGTTGGAGACTCCGGATGCTTCACGCAGTGATCATGGCCGGCGGGTCCGGCAAGCGCTTCTGGCCCATGAGCCGCCGGCGGACGCCGAAACAGCTCCTCACGCTGGTCGGGAAGAAGACCCTCGTGCAGGAGACCGTCGAGCGCCTCGGCGGGCTGGTCCCTCCCGACCGGACCTACGTCATCACGAACGAGGCGCACGTCGAGGTCCTCCGCCACCACCTCCCCGACCTCCCCGAGAGGAACGTGGTCGGCGAGCCCGTCGGCCGCGACACCGCCGCCTGCATCGCGCTCTCCGCGGCGATCGTCTCCGCGACCGACCCGGACGCCGTCATCCTGACGCTCCCGGCGGACCACCTGATCCGCCCGAAGCAGACCTTCCAGGAGACCGTCCGCGCGGCGGCCGAGGTGGCGCGCGAAAGCGACGCGCTCGTCGTCTTCGGGGTGAAGCCGCGCACGGCGTCGACCGGCTACGGCTACATCCGGGCCGGCGAGAAGCTCGCGGAGCTCAGGAGGATCCCGGTCTTCCGCGCGAAGCAGTTCCAGGAGAAGCCGGACGCGGCCACGGCGCGGAAGTACCTCGAGAGCGGCGACTACTACTGGAACAGCGGCAACTTCGTCTGGCGGGCGAGCGCGATCCTCACGCAGCTCGAGAAGCACCTGCCGGAGACCTGGCGCGCCGTCATGGAGATCCGCGAGGCGATCGGAACGAAGGACGAGGCGAAGGTCCTGGCGCGCGAATACGAGAAACTCCAGCGGATCTCGATCGACTACGCCGTCATGGAGAAGGCCGACGACGTGAGGATGATCGAGGCCTCCTACGAGTGGGACGACGTCGGGAGCTGGGGCTCCCTCGAGAACGTCTTCACGCGGAACAAGTACGGAAACGTGATCATCGGGAAGCACTGCGGGATCGACACGACGAACTGCATCGTGATGGGCGACGAGCACCTGGTCGCGACGATCGGCGTGAGCGATCTGATCATCGTGCAGACGCGCGATGCGACGCTCATCTGCCACAAGGACCGCGCGCAGGACGTGCGAAAGCTCGCGGACCAGCTCGAGAAGGAAGGGTTTGACGCCTACCTATAGTCCTCCCTCGCCCGAGGCCGATAATGTCTGCATGCAAGGGAGAGTCCTCGGAATCGACTACGGCGAGAAGCGCATCGGCCTTGCGGTCAGCGACGAGCTGGGCCTGATCGCCCACGGTCTGCCCATCGTCGAGTGGGGAACGCTTCCGTCCGTGCTCGCGGCCATCGCGAAGGCGGCCTCGGATCGGGGCGTCGTCGAGGTCGTGATCGGCCTGCCCCGCAACATGGACGGGACGCTGGGGCCCAAGGCGGAGCAGGTCGAGCGGTTCGCCCGGCTCCTCCGCGACCGCCTGAAGCTCCCCGTCGTGACCTGGGACGAGCGCCTGACGACCGTTCAGGCCCGGCGGCTCGTCCCGGACGACGCCCTCTCCCGCAAGAAGCGCCGCGACCACATCAACGTGGTCGCCGCGCAGCTCATCTTGCAGGCGTACATCGACAACAAGCGCCGCGGCGAGAAGCGCGACGAGTACGACGACTAGCGCCCGTCGTCGACGTAGAGACCGTCGATCACCGAGGAGTACTTCTTCTCCACGACCTTGCGCTTCACCTTGAGCGTCGGCGTCATCTCCTCGCCGATCGCGAAGTCGCTGTCGAGGAGGGCGTACTTCTTGATCGTCTCGTACTGCGCGAGCCCCCGGTTCAGGTCCTCCACCGCCCCGTCGAAGAGCTTCTTCACGTCCGGGTGCTGACAGAGCGCGCTCCGGGGCGTCGCGGAGAGGTTCTTCTCCTTCGCGAACCGCTCCAGCTTCTCGAAGTCGGGCACGATGAGCGCCGAGACGTACTTCCGGCCGTTCCCCATGACCATCGCGCTGGAGATGTAGGGGAAGAGCTTGAGCGCGTTCTCGATCGGCTGCGGGGCGACGTACTTCCCGCCGCTCGTCTTGAGGAGGTCCTTCTTGCGGTCGGTGATCCTGAGGTACCCCTCGGAGTCGATCTCACCGATGTCCCCGGTATGGAACCAGCCGTTCTGCAGGACCTCGGCCGTCCCCTCGGGGAGGTGGTAGTACCCGGGCATGATGTTCGGGCCCTGAGCGAGGATCTCGCCGTCCCCGGCGATCTTGATCGTCACGCCGGGGATGATCTTCCCCACCGTGCCGAGCTTGTGCGCCTTCGGCGTGTTGATGGAGAGGACGGGCGACGTCTCCGTGAGCCCGTATCCTTCGTAGATCGGCAGCCCGACGGCGTAGAAGAACTCCGCGACCTCCCTCGCGAGCGGCGCGCCGCCGGAGAGGAAGTACTTGAGCTGCCCGCCCGTCGCGGCCGCCACCTTGGAGAAGATCTTCTTCTTCGCGAAGCCCATCTTCAGGCCGAGCCAGAACGGGATCGGCTTCCCCTGCGCCTCCAGCGCCGCGACCTGCTTCCCCACGCCGACGCCCCAGTGGAAGAGCTTCTGCCGGATCGCGGGGGCCAGGCTGATCTTCTCGAGGACGCGGGCGCGCAGCTTCTCGAAGAAGCGCGGCACGCCGGCAATCACGGTCGGATGGACCTCGGCCATGTTCGCGGCCACCGTGTCGATGCTCTCGGCGTAGGCGATCGTGCAGCCCCTCGAGATCAGCGCGTGCTCGAACATCCTCTCCAGGATGTGCGAGAGCGGCAGGAACGACAGGGCGATCTCGGTGTTGGCGACGCCGACCTCGGCGCAGGTCGCGCGGAGGTTCGACATGATGTTGTTGTGCGTGAGCATCACGCCCTTGGGCATCCCCGTCGTCCCGCTCGTGTAGGGCAGCGTCGCGAGCTGGTCCGGCTTCACCTGCGCGCACCGCTCGTCGAACTCCTTCGGGTTCGCCTCGGCCCGCTTCTTGCCGCGATCGAGGAGGTCGGCCCAGCTCATCTCGCCGGCGCTCGCCGCGGTCGGGGGGAAGAGGACGAGGTGGGCGAGCGTCGGAAGCTCGCCGCGCCCCCCGGTGGCCTTCGCCAGGTGCTCGGGCTTCGACGCGAGGAGGACCTTCGCATCGCTGTCCTTGAGGATGTACACGACGTCGTGCGGGAGGAGCGTCGGGTAGATCGGCACCGTCACGGCGCCGGCGCAGAAGACCGCGATGTCGGTGATGATCCACTCCGGGCGATTCTCGGACAGGAGCGCCACGCGGTCGCCGGGCTGGATCCCGAGGTCGATGAGCCCCGAGGCCGCGTATCGGACGCGCTCCAGGAACTCCTGCGTGGAGACGCTCTTCCAGACGCCGCCTTCCTTGTACCGAAGCGCGTCGGGCTTGGGCCAGGTCCGTGCCGCGTAGAGGAAGGACTCGACGAGGGTCGTGGGTTCTGCCGCCATGCCGTCTCTCCTACCGAAAAGGGGCGCATAGTGTAGCGGCCGGGGCCGGGCATTGCAACGCACCGGAGTCGCTGATAGCATCAAATGCGGGAAGCCGACATGCCCACGCTCGAATCGCTCCTCTCGGAGCGCACCAAAGAGGCCGTCCTCTACGAGAAGCTGCCGGACCGCGCGGTCCGCTGCTTCGCGTGCGGACACCGCTGTCTCATCCGGGAAGGCCGCCCGGGGATCTGCCGCGTCCGGTTCAACCGCGAAGGCGTCCTCTTCGCTCCCTCACGGTACGTCGGCGCGCTGCAGTGCGACCCGATCGAGAAGAAGCCCTTCTTCCACGCCTACCCCGGGGCGCTCGCGTTCTCCTTCGGCATGCTCGGATGCGATCTCCACTGCGGCTACTGCCAGAACTGGCTCACCTCGCAAGCCCTCCGCGACCCCGCGTCGATCGCGCCCCCCGAGGACGCGGACCCGCGGACCCTCGCCAGCCAGGCCGTCCGGCAGGGCGCCGCCGTCATGGTGAGCACCTACAACGAACCGCTCATCACCTCCGAGTGGGCCGTGGAGGTCTTCCGCGAGGCCAAGGCGGCGGGGATCGTGTGCGGCTACGTCTCGAACGGGAACGCCACGGAGCAGGTCCTCGACTACATCCGACCGTGGGTCGACCTCTATAAAGTGGATCTGAAGGGATTCACCGAGAAGGGGTACCGCGAGCTCGGCGGCGTCCTCAAGAACGTCCTCGACTCGATCGACCAGATCCACAAGAAGGGGTTCTGGATCGAGATCGTCACGCTCGTCGTGCCGGGGTTCAACGACGGGGAGGACGAGCTGCGGTCGATCGCGCGGTTCCTCAGGGACATCTCCCCGGACATCCCGTGGCACGTGACCGCCTTCCACAGCGACTACAAGATGCAGGAGAAGGACGACACGCCGACGCGCGCGATCGTCCGGGGGGCGCGGATCGGCGCCGAAGAGGGCCTGCGCTTCGTCTACGCGGGGAACCGCCCTGGGCAGGTGGGCGAACTGGAGAATACGTACTGTCCCGACTGCAGGGAGCTCCTGATCGAGAGGTTCGGATTCTACGTCCGTGAGAACCGCCTCGTGGACGGGGCCTGTCCCAAGTGCGCGCGGCCAATCCCCGGGCGATGGTCGCTCCCGGACGGCCGGTCGTGGAAGACGGGAGACGGACGGATCCGGGCGATTCGATAGTCTCCGGCTGCGCGCGGGAATCCGCTACAATCCGCCATTCACCAGCATCGTGGGGGATCGCATGAGAATCCTGCTCGCCCTCGCCGTCGCGTGCGCCGTTGTGCAGGCCGACACCGTCTTCATGAAGGACGGCAGCAAGGTCGAGGGCAAGGTCGTCGGCAACGCGAACGGCAAGGTCGGCGTCAAGACGACCGAAGGCAAGATGGTCTGGCTCGACGAGGCGACCATCGACCACGTCGAGAAGTCCGCCGTGGAGGCCCCCCCCGACGCGGCGCCCCCGACGGACCCCGCCGCCGGACCGCCGAAGGTCGCTCCGAAGGGCCCGCTCAAGGGGCCCAAGTGCCCGGCCTGCAAGGGCAAGAGGACGGTCAAGTGCACGACGTGCGTCGACGGGCTGGCCGACATCATGTGCCTGGAGTGCGGCGGCCAGGGATTCCTCAACTGCCCGGCGTGCAAGGGGAGGGCGGTACGCCCCTGCGCGTGCGAGGGGAAGAACCCGAAGTGCCCGAAGTGCGGGGGGACGGGAGCGGGGGAGGACTGTGACTCGTGCGCGTCGGGGTCGATGAACTGCCCGGGCTGCAACGGGGCGAGGATCGTGCAGGGACCCTGCCCGGACTGCAAGAGGAAGAAGAAGGTCCCCTGCCCCACCTGCCAGGGGACCGGTGTCGACCCCAGCGCGGCGCCCGTCGAGGGGGCCCCCGACGAGGCGGCGCCCCCGCCCGACCCCGCGACGGAGCCTCCCCCCGAAGAGACCGCCGAGGCGCCGCCCGAGGAGCCCGCCGTCGAGGAGCCCCCGAAGGAGATCGAGAAGCCCAAGCTGCCCACGGTCGCCCTCTCCTCCGCCTCCGTCGAGATCCTCTTCGGCGTCGTCGAGGGCCTGAAGCGCACCGACGGGCTGAAGCTGTGGAAGGTCTCGGTCAAGCTGACGAACGGCGAGGATCTGGGAAGCCTCGTCGTGAAGTGCACGGATTTCACCCTGCGGACGGACGACGGGACCGAAGTCAAGGCGCTCGTCCCGGAGCGCAGCCACTTCGACAGCGCCCCGAAGATGGTCGGGAAGGCCGCGACCAAGGACCTGCGCCTCTACTTTGAAACGGCACGCGACCGCGTCCCGAAGACCCTCCTCTTCACCACTCCCAAGTGGCAGGGGGAGCCCTTCACGCTCGACCTCCCGAAGCACAAGTAGACCCTCGCCTCCAGGAAGGGAATCGCCGCTCGCCATGACCACCGCCACCGCCGCGGCCACCGGGCTGACAGGGCCCGCGCGGGCCGCCATGTTCGTCGCCTTCCTCTTCTCCGGCGCCTGCGGCCTCGCGTACGAGGTCGTCTGGACGCGGCTGATCTCCCGCGAGGTCGGCCACACGAGCTTCGCGCTCGCGACGGTGCTCGCCGCGTTCATGGGGGGCCTCGCGCTCGGCTCGTGGATCGCCATGCGCCTCGTCGGACGCCTGAGGAACCCGGTGGCGTGGTACGGGGCGCTCGAGATCGCGATCGGCCTCTCCGCGCTCGCGGTGCCGTGGCTCCTCCAGCTCTGCCACCCGGCGATCGGGTGGCTCTACCGCTCGGAGGGGCTCGGGCTCGCCTACCATGCCGCGCGGTTCGGGATCTGCGCCGCGGTCCTCCTCGTGCCGACGACGTGCATGGGCGCAACGCTGTCGCTCCTCGCCGAGCCGCTGGTCCGGCGGAGGGAGGAGCTGGGCGGGACGATCGGATGGCTCTACGCCACGAACACGCTCGGGGCGGTCTCGGGGGCCCTGGCGGCTGGGTTCGTCCTGGTCCCCATGCTCGGGATGTCGGCGACGATCAAGGCCGCGGCCGTGGTGAACGTGGTCGTCGGGGTCGCCGCGATCTTCCTCTCCCGCGGAGCCTCGGTGCCGGCGGCCGCGGCCGAGACGTCCGCGGTCCTGCCCGGGCGCCCGATCTACCTCTGGGGCATGCTCTTCTCCGGCGTGCTGGCGATGGCGAACCAGGTCGTGTGGACGAGGTACCTCTCGCTCCAGATCGGCACGTCGGTCTACGCCTTCACGATCATCGTCTCCGCGTTCATCCTCGGCATGGCGGCGGGGAGCATGTACTTCGGGCGGCGCGCGGACCGGAGCCGCGACCCGGTCGCCACGTTCGGGAGGCTCCAGGTCGCGATCGGCTTCTCGTGCCTCCTCCTCTACGTGCTCTTCCACAAGCTCGCGGTGGCCATGGACACCCTGGTGGCGGGGTCCTACGGCTCGTTCGCGGCGACGCAGCTCGCCTTCTTCAGCGTGGTCTTCCTGATCGTCCTGCTGCCGACGCTCTTCCTGGGCGGCACCTTCCCGACGGCGGTCCGAGGCTACGTCCCCGTGGGGGGGAAGACGGGGCCCGCGGTCGGCCGCGTCTACGCATGGAACACGGTCGGCGCCATCCTCGGGTCGTTCGCCGGAGGATTCCTCGTCGTCCCGAACGTGGGCGTGTGGAGGGCGACGCTGCTCCTCGGCGTCGCCAACGTGGCGCTCGGCGCCGTCGTCCTGTCGAGGAGCGGCCTCTCCTGGAGGCTCCTCCGCGGGGCCGGGAGCCTCGTCGCCGCGGTGCTGTGCGTCGTCGCACTGCCGAGCTGGAGCGACGAGGAGCTCATCCAGGGCTCGTATGTCTATGCGGCCTACGAGGCCCACGAGGCGGAGACCGGCAAGGAAGAGGAGTGGGTCAGCCCGCTGGAGACGTCCTACTGCATGGCGGACCGGCTCTGCTACCACAAGGACGGCGCGTCGGCGAGCGTGAGCGTGGTGGCTACGACGAACGACGTGCGCTCGCTCCGCATCGACGGCCGCGTCCAGGCCTCCAACACGGGCGACATGCCGACGCAGGTCTTGATCGGGCAGTTCCCGATCCTCCTCCACCCTGGAACGGTCAGGGAGGTCATGACGGTCGGGCTGGGGAGCGGCGTCACGGCGGGGTCGACGACCGTCCATCCCGGGGTGCACGTGGACTGCGTGGAGATCTCCCCGGAGGTCGTCGAGTGCGCGAGGAGGTTCTACCGGGACGTGAACCTGGAGGTCTGCGACCGGCCTGAGGGGCGCGTGCTCGTGGAGGACGCGCGGTCCCACATCGCGTTCACGGACAAGAAGTACGACGTCATCTGCGCGGAGCCCTCGCACGTCTTCATCAGCGGGATGGGAGACCTCTTCACCCGGGAGTACTACGAGCAGTGCCGCGCTCGCCTGGCGCCCGGAGGGACGATGTGCCAGTGGGTGCAGGCGTACTGGCACACGGCGGATGACGTCCGGACGATCGTCGCGACCTTCAAGACGGTCTTCCCGGATACGTGGATGTGGGAGATCGTCCCCGGATGCGACTACGTCCTGATCGGCGCGACGCAAGGGATCGACTTCGACGCCGTAGCCCGGAGATGGACCGGCCCGGTGGCCGACGAGATGGCCCGGATCCGGTACCTGCGCCCGGCGCAGCTTTTCGCGGGGTACGTCGCGGGCCCCGAGGAGCTCGCGCGGTGGGTCGCGGGGTCGAGGCTCCAGGAGGACGACACGGTCCACCTCGAGTACAGCGCTCCCCGGGGGCTGTACGAGGGGAAGGCGGACTGCACCGACGAGATCAACGAGATGCGGAAGGCGACGCGGCCGCCCGCAGGCTGGCCCGAGGGGGCCCTGGAGTGCTGGAAGGCCCGGGCCAGGAACGTGGAGATGCGAAACGCCAAGGGGGCCTCCCCGGCGGCCCTGCTGCCGGAGGCCCTGGCGCTGGTGCCCTTCGATCCGAACGCCCGGGGTCTCGTCCGGGGGCTGGCGTTTGAGATTTCCGAGAAGGAGAACGAGGGAATCGAGGAGCTCGCGAAGCAGTTCCCGGACTCCGTGGAGCTCGCGCTCCGGGCGGCCCAGGTCGCGTACCGGGCGAACCGCCCGGCGGACGCCGAGCGCCTTCTCAGGGACGCGGCCGTGCGGTTCCCCCGCTCGGCGGAGGTGACCTTCCACCTCGCGGAGCTCCTGCGCCGGACGGGGCGGCAGGCCGAATACGAGACGGTCGAGAAGGAGTCCTGGGAGCGCTGGAGGGCGATCCGGCGCGGCGCGCCGCTCCCCGGAAAAGGCTCACGAAAATGAGTTGACTTGTCCGATTCGGCTCCCTACCATCGGCCCTCGTCAAGCGTTCGTACGGGCGGGATGGGGGCCAAGAATTCCTGGTCTAAGGAGACTGGGGTGGAATCCGACGAGAATAGGGTTGACGGGATGGGTCCCGTCGCCTATCCTTCTTGCGTGCAGCAGGGGTAGGTGTGTTCATTCAGCCGCAGCGGGGGGTCGCCCGTTCGCGGAGGTGCCTTGTGTTGGAGGCAACCATGATCGGGTACCTTGGGCGGAAGTTCGCCGCGAAGCGCCGGGGCCAGGGGATGACGGAGTACATCATCATCGTCGCCCTGGTGGCCATCGCGCTCATTACCATCGTGTCCCTGTTCGGGAACAAGATCAAGTTCCTGTTCACGGGCTCGGTGAAGTCCCTCGACGAGGGGAAGGTCACGAATCCGAATTCGGTCCAGTCCGAGGCGACGCTGAAGAACAAGCTCGGCGACGACCAGGTGAAGCTGGACAACCAGAAGAAGGGCCACACGCTGAAGAGCTTCAAGAGCGGCGACTAGTCGCGCTCTCGGGAGCCGACTCGAACGAATGCAGCCCGGAGTTCTTGAAGAGCAGGAACTCCGGGCTTATCATTTCCAGCCGGCGACGGACCCATGCCGGTAGGGGTCCCTTCCTCACATCCCCCACCCGCTCGCGGTCCGCGTCCGACTCGGACGGAATTCCTCCTGGCGACAGGGATGACATGATCCACGTCGAGATCACCGACATCCCGGCGGGCACGCGTCGGTCGAGCTACTACAACAAGGCTCAGGTGACGATCGGCAAGGCGGACGACAACGACGTCGTCATCGTCCGGCCGAACGTCTCGCGCCACCACGCGAAGCTCGTCCTCAAGAACGGCGGCATGGTCGTCGAGGACCTCAACTCCACGAACGGCACGCTCCTCAACGGGGAGCGCGTCATCGGGAGCCAGCCGTTCGGGCCCGACGACGAGGTCCGCGTCGGAGACTTCTCCTTCCACGCGAAGCCGAAGGCCCAGGAGAAGATCGACGACACGGCGATCACGCCGGCGGAGGACGCCCCGGCGAAGCCTCCCGCCCCCGCCCCGAAGCCCGCCCCTCCCCCTCCCCCGCCTCCCAAGGCGGAGCCGAAGCCCGAGGCGAAGCCCGCAGCCGCGGAGGCGAAACCCTCCGACCTCGAGGGCGAGATCCTCACCCGCGACGTCATGTACTTCCAGACGATCAAGGGCTTCCTCGGCGAGGTCGGGACCTGGCTCGACAACCCCAAGATCAGCGAGATCATGATCAACGGACCCGACCACGTCTACATCGAGCAGGGCGGGCACCTCACCCTCCAGGACTTCAAGTTCAAGAGCGAGGACCAGGTCCTCATCGTCATCCGGAACATCGCGCAGTACGTCGGGCGGCGGATCACCGAGGAGGAGCCGTACATGGACGCGCGCCTCCCCGACGGCTCCCGCGTCGCTTGCATGATCCGCCCCTGCTGCCGCTGCGGGCCGTCGATCAGCATCCGCAAGTTCTCAAGCAAGCGTCTCGCGATCTCGGACCTCATCGGGTACGGGTCGCTCTCCGTGGACGGGGGGCGCTACATCGACATGTGCGTCAAGCTCCACAAGAACACGCTCGTGTCGGGCGGGACGGGCTCCGGGAAGACGACGCTCCTCAACATCGTCTCGGGCCTCATTCCCGAGGAGGAGCGGATCATCGTGATCGAGGACTCGAGCGAGCTTCAGCTCCAGCAGGAGCACGTCCTCCCCTGGGAGTCGCGCCCCAAGGACAAGGAGGGGAAGGGGGAGTTCTCGATCCGCGACCTGGTGAAGGCCGCCCTGCGCTTCCGCCCCGACCGGATCGTCGTCGGCGAGTGCCGCGGCGGCGAGGCCCTCGATCTGCTCCAGGCGATGAACACGGGGCACAGCGGGTCGATGGCGACCGTCCACGCCAGCTCACCGACGCAGACGCTCTCGCGCGTCGAGACGCTCGCCCTCTTCGCGGGGTTCGACATCCCGCTGATCGCGATGCGAGGCCAGGTGGCCTCGGCGATCGAGTTCGTCGTCCAGACCGCGCGCCTGCGCGACGGGTCGAGGAAGGTGACCCACCTGTCGGAGGTCCTGCCGCTCACGGACCAGGGGGCGTTCCGGACGCAGGACATCTTCCGCTTCATCCAGACCGGGATCGACAAGAACGGGAAGGTGCTCGGCTCGATGGTCCCCACGGGGATCAAGCCGACCTTCTTCGACGACTTCAAGGCCTACGGGATCGAGGTTCCGCCGGGGTTCTTCGACGCGAGGGAGCCCGCGCGGGCGTAAGGGAATTCGAGGAGGAGAGACACGATGAAGAACATCGTCGCCATCGTCGCAGCCGTGCTCCTGGGCGCGGTCGCCGTGCTCGCGGTGAGCTCGTATGTGAAGAACATCGAGGACGCCGCCGCGGGCCAGTTCAAGCCCGCGGTCGCGGTCGGCAAGGACCTCCACAAGGGGGACTCCATCAAGAGCGACGACCTGTACCCGGTGCAGGTCGGCAAGGAACAGAAGGTCATCGACTGGGACGACGGGGACGGCGCCCGCGCCGTCGTGGGGCAGATCGTGGGGGTGGACATCAAGGCGGGCACGGCGCTGACCACGGAGATGTTCAGCGCGGTGGAGCGCCGCTTCTCGAAAGAGCTGATCCGCCCGGGCCAACGGGCGGTCACGCTCCCCGTCGGCACCGACAGCGGGTTCGCGGGGATGCTCAATCCGGGCGACGTCATCGACATCGTGATTACGTACCTCCCGGCGAGCGCGATGGCGGACGCCCTCGGCGGCGCCCCGGGCGGCTCGGAGGACAGCCCCGGCGCAGAGCAGGACACCGCGGGGACGGTCACCACGTTCATGATGCAGAACATCACGATCCTCGCCCTGGACAACCGGGCGGTGGGTGGGACGATCTACAACGCGGAGGGGTCGGACTACAACGCGAAGGAGTACGGCTTCATCACGATCGCGCTGAAGCCCGACGAGGCCCAGCTCATCGTCTTCGCCCAGCAGAGCGCGGGCGTGAAGATGACGTTCCTCCTCAGGAACCCCGAGGACCGGGCGCCGGTCGACAACCTGAGCGCGATGGACTACAAGTGGTTCTCGCGCATGCTCGAGCAGTCCGGGGACCACTAGATCGGTCGGGAGGGCGACATGGCCACCATCCTTCTGGCGGAAAAGGGGGGCGGACAGCGGACCGTCCCCCTGGAGGGGGAGCGGGTGATCGTCGGCAAGCGCGAGGACTGCCAGATCGTCCTCGCGAAGCCGAACGTCTCCCGGCAGCACTGCGAGATCCTCCTTCGCGGCGGGAAGCACATCGTCCGCGACATGGGCAGCTCGAACGGGACCCTGGTCAACGGGACGAAGATCGAGGGGCCGGTCTACCTCGTCGACGGGACCGAGATCGAGGTCGGGGACTACGTCCTCACCTACCTCGACGGCAGCGAGGCGCCCGCCCCCGCCGCGGCGGAGGCGAAGCCGTCGGGGACGGCGAAGCACGAGGCGCCCCCTCCCCCGGAGGCGCCCGCGAAGGCCGCCGAGCCCGAGCGCGCCGACGGCGTGAAGGTGATCCCCTCGGATCTCAAGAAGAAGATCCACCGCGCCCTCCTCGTCCATCGCGAGATCCGCGCCCTCGACATGACCAGCAGCAAGGATGCCGAGACGCGCGAGAAGGTCGAGAGGGTCACCGACGAGCTGATCGTGAGGTTCGCGGCGGACATCCCCGAGTGGGTCGAGAAGGCCGTCCTGAAGAAGGAGATCCTCGACGAAGCGCTCGGCCTCGGGCCGCTCGAGGACCTGCTGGCCGACGACGCGGTCAGCGAGATCATGGTGAACGCCTGGAACAAGATCTACATCGAGCGGAAGGGGCACATCACCCTCTCGGAGAAGCAGTACACCGACAACGAATCGGTCGTGAACTGCATCCAGCGCATCCTGTCGCCCATCGGACGGCGCATCGACGAGTCGAGCCCGATGGTTGACGGGCGCCTGAAGGACGGGTCGCGCGTGAACGCGATCATCCAGCCCCTCGCGATCTCCGGCCCGACGCTCACCATCCGCAAGTTCATGAAGAAGCGTCTCGGCGTCGGCGACCTGGTCAAATTCGGCAGCATGACGCCGGGGATGGGCGACTTCCTCAAGATCTGCGTCGAAAGCCACAAGAACATGGTGATCAGCGGGGGCACCGGGTCGGGGAAGACCACCCTGCTGAACGTCCTCGGGAGCTTCATCGGCCCGACCGAGCGGATCGTCACCGTCGAGGACTCGGCGGAGCTGAAGCTCCCCCAGGAGCACGTGATCTCCCTGGAGTCGAAGCCGCCCAACATCGAGGGGCAGGGGGCGATCCCGATCCGGAAGCTCGTGATCAACTGCCTGCGCATGCGGCCCGACCGGATCGTGGTCGGGGAGTGCCGCGGCGGCGAGGCGTTCGACATGCTCCAGGCGATGAACACGGGGCACGACGGATCGCTCACGACGCTCCACGCGAACACGCCGCGCGACGCGATCGCCCGCCTCGAGAACATGGTGCTCATGGCGGGGATGGACCTGCCGCAGCGGGCCATCCGCGAGCAGATCGCGAGCGCCGTCCACCTCATCGTCCAGCAGTCCCGCCTCCGCGACGGGTCGCGCAGGGTCACCTTCATCACCGAGGTCACGGGGATGGAGAGCGGGATCATCACGCTCCAGGACATCTTCATCTTCAAGCAGACGGGGTACACCCGCGAAGGGAAGATCATCGGGTCCTACGTGGCGACGGGCGTGGTGCCGAAGTTCTACGACGACCTGCGCGAGCGCGGGATCAAGCTCGACATGAAGATCTTCTCCGAAGGCATGACTGTGTAGGGGACGGACATGACCCTTTCGGTGGTCCTGGCGATCGTGGCCGGCTCGGTGGTCGCCCTTGTGCTCGTGGGCTGGTGGCTCTTCCAGCAGGCGTGGCCCACGTACGAGGAGAAGTACCTCCAGAGCACCGAGAAGACGATGGAGAGCCTGCTCCTCTCCATGCCGCTCGTGCAGATCGTCTACCTCAGCCTCGTCAGCCTGGTCGCCATCTTCCTCCTGATGTTCTGGATCTCGGGGAACATCACGGTCTCGGTCTTCTTCGCGATCCCGTGCTTCTTCGGGCCCAACTTCATCCTGGGGTGGCTCAAGCGGCGGCGCGCCTTCAAGTTCGTCGTCCAGCTCGTCGACGCCCTCGACAACATGTCGAACTCCATGAAGGCGGGGTTCTCGCTTCCGCAGGCCTTCGAGCAGATCGTCAAGGAGATGAGCCCGCCGATCAGCCAGGAGTTCATGATCCTGACCCGCGAGATGCGCCTCGGCCTGCCGATGGACGACGCCTTGAAGAACATGCTCAAGAGGATGCCCGGGGAGGACCTGGACCTCGTCGTCACGGCGATCACGATCAGCCGGGAGCTCGGGGGCAACCTCACCGAGGTGTTCGAGAGCATCTCGATGACCATCCGCGAGCGGTGGCGCATCGAGGGAAAGATCAAGGCCCTCACGAGCCAGGGGAAGATGCAGGGGCTCGTCGTGGCCCTCATCCCCGCGGGGATGGCCCTGGTCCTGAACGTAATCAACCCGGAGTTCATCCGCCCCATGTTCACGACGTGGGTCGGGTGGTGCCTCATTGCGCTCATCGTCGTCATGGAGACGATCGGATACCTCGTCATCCGCAAGATCGTCACGATCGAGGTGTAACCCCGTGGATCTCCTGATCAAGGCCTACCTCCCGATTATGATTGCGAGCCTGCTCCTCGTCTGGGGGCTGGTCGGGATCAACAAGGAAGTCCGGGCGCGCTCCGCCGGGGAGTGGGACGACACCGAGAAGCAGACCCTCGTGGTCCGCCTCCTCCCGACGTTCCGCGGCCTCGGCGCCATCTTCCCCGAGGTGCGGGAGGGGGTGCGCGTCTCGAACTCCTACCGGAACTTCTGGAGGGGGATGGAACGGACGATCGCCGCGGCGGGCTCCCCGTACGGGATCACGCCGCGTGACATCCTCGGGATGACGGTGTTCGGCTTCTTCTCCGGGCTCGCCGCCGGCGGGCTGATGTACGTCCAGATCCAGGTGCTGGTCATCTTCATCCTGCTCTTCCTGCTGGGGACCATCTACCCGACCCTCTGGATCACCGGGATGGCCAGCAAGCGCAGGAACCTGATCCGCCGCGCCCTCCCCTACGCCCTCGACCTCCTGACGCTCGTGATCGAGGCGGGCATGGACTTCACCGGGGCGATCAACCGCGTCATGCCCAAGCTCGGGAAGACGCCGCTCGCGCTCGAGTTCCAGCGGCTCCTCAAGGAGCTCCGCCTCGGCAAGAGCCGCCGCGACGCGCTCAAGGACCTCTCCGCGCGGTGCGACGTCGACGAGCTGACCTCGGTCGTCTCCTCGCTCGTGCAGGCCGACGAGATGGGGTCGAGCCTCGGGCCGATCATGCGGATCCAGGCCTCAACCCTCAGGACGAAGCGCTCGCAGCGGGCCGAGGAGCAGGCGATGAAGGCCCCGGTGAAGATGCTCTTCCCGCTGGTGGCCTTCATCTTCCCGACCGTGTTCATCATCATTTTCGGGCCGATCGTCATCAAGACCGTGATGGGGATCGAAGACTAGCTTGGACGTCTACCGACTGGCATGCCCCGAACGGGGGACCGTGATCGCCGAGAGGCTGGGAGTCGCCGACTCCTTCTTCTCGCGCCTCAAGGGCCTCCTGGGGCGGGACGCCCTCCCCGAGGGGGAAGGGCTCTACATCGTGCCCTGCGACGCGATCCACATGTTCGGAATGAAGTTCCCGATCGACACGGTGTTCGTGGACGAGGCCCTGACGGTCCTCGAGGTCTTCGCGGACGTGCCGATCGGCGGGAAGGCCTCGTGCCGGGGCGCGCACGGCGTGATGGAGCTCCCCGCGGGGACCGCCGCGCGGCTCGGCGTTGTGAAGGGGCAGAAGCTGTCGATGACTGCGATCGGGTGAGGCGATGGCCATCAAGGCGAAGATCCAGTTCCTGACCGGCGACCAGAAGGGCAAGGTCGTCAACGTGGAGAAGCTCCCCCTGCTCATCGGGAGGGTGGAGGGGTGCGACATCGTGCTCGCGGGCGACTCGGGGGTCTCGCGCAAGCACGCCGAGCTGCGCTCGGAGGGCGGGCGCATGATCGTGACGGACCTCGGGAGCTCCGGCGGGACCGCGGTGAACCAGCAGAAAATCGCGGGGGAGCAGCCGCTGAAGTCCGGGGACGTCATCGGCGTCGGCAAGTACCAGCTCAGGATCGCCCTCCCCGTGCCGAAGTCGGGCGCGGCACCGGCGAAGTCGAAGGCCGCGGAGGAGCAGGAGGGAACGGCGTTCGTCGACATGTCGAAGCTGATGGACGCCGGCGCGGGCCAGGAAGGGACGGCATTCGTCGACATGGACCAGTTCGTCGCCGAGGGCGGCGGCGGGGCCCAGGAGGGGACCGCGGTCGTCGACATGGGCAAGCTCGCGAAGAAGCCCCTCGGCCAGAAGTGGCGCGAGTTGCCCGCAAAGAAGAAGATCATCTTCGGGTCGGCCGGGGGCGTCGTCGTCCTCCTCCTCGTGGTCGCCCTGGTGGCCGCCCTCCAGCCGCCGCCCAAGCAGCGGGTCGTCGAGGACGAGACCCTCTACGTCACGATCAACGGCACCCGGGCGCTCACGATCCCGCGCGCGAAAGAGGTCTCCACGTCCTCCCCGGACATCGTCATCGCCTGGCTCGACGAGGCCTCCGACTCGGTCGCACACCTCATGGGGGTCGAGGAGGACGTGGCCCAGCTCTTCGTCACGACCCGGGAAGGGGACATCCACATCTGGAACGTGGAGGTCGCGGGGTACGAGGACCCGTACAAGGGCTTCACCGCGCAGCAGCGCCTCGACAAGGGGATGGCGGCCCTCGCCGAGGGCGACGAGAAGGCGAAGCTGTCCGAGGGGGACCCCGAGAAGTCCTGGTACGCCTACGAGTTGTACCGGGACGCGTACCAGTACCTCTCCGGTGCCCAGTTCGCGCTCCCCGAGCGGGTCAAGGAGTCCGAGAAGAAGATGCTGGACCTGAAGAAGATCCTCGACACCGCGCGCACCAAGTACGAGGACGAGTTCACGAACGCGCTTCAGATGGAGCAGTGGGACCGGGTCCTCCTCGCCCTCGAGGCGCTCACGCGCATCTACCCCGACCTGGACGACCCGAGGCACATGCGGTACATGTACCTGATCCGTCAGATGAAGGAGAGGCGGGCCGGTAGATAGCCCTCCTTCGCTCGGCGATGCCGAGCTTCGGAGGACAAGCAGGCCCGAGCGGAGGAGCCAGCCATGCGGTTCGTATACGAAGACGAGGGGCAGAAGCACGAATTCCAGCTCAACCAGGGCGAGTTCAAGATCGGACGGGACCCCTCGTGCGAGATCGCCACGACCAACCGCTCCGTCTCGCGGAAGCACGTCGTGATCACCGTGAAGGGAACCACGGTGATCGTGAAGGACGAGGCCTCCGGGAACGGGATGTTCGTCAACGACGTCCGGATGCCCG
>CAZYRM010000038.1:0-44795 GCA_964649705.1 uncultured Planctomycetia bacterium | reverse complement strand
GGCCCTGACGGCGGCGACGTTCGTGTCGCTCACGGCCGATGCCCTCGTCCTGACCAACTCCGATGCGTTCGGCGGCATCACCCAGGGCGTGGGGAGCGTGATCACCGCGCCGGACCTGGCGATCCGGAGCGCTGATTCGGTCACCCTGGACCAGAGCAACGACGTGACGAACCTAGCGGCCACCGTGACGACTGCGGGCGCGACGCTCACCTTCTACGACGCGACGGGCATCGGCGATGTGGTCAGGCCGAATCTGAACATCGCCGGGGTCGCCATCGACGGGCTCACCGGGGTGGCGTCCAGCAACGGCGTGATCACGCTGCGCATGGACAACTTGTCGTTCGGCAGCACCATCAACTCGGGCACGGCCCGGACGATCCTTGAGCCGTTTACGGCGGCGCAGCCGATCGACCTCGGGCTCGTGGTCGAGACGGCGGCGGCCCTGGCGCTCTCCGACGCCGAGCTCGACCTCGTCACGGCCAGCGTGCTCCAGATCGGTCGCACGGATCAGAGCAACACGGGCAACATCAACATCTCCGCGGCGATCTCGCAGCCTGCTGGCTGGAACACGCTGGCGCTGATCAACGGCGGGACGATCACGGAGGGGGGCGCCGGTAGTCTCAACCCCGTGACCAACCTTCGCGTGACCAGCACCGGCGCGGTGACGATCGGCAACACGACAAACGACGTGACGAACCTCGCGGCCGACGTGACCGGCGTGGGCAACGCCTTCTTCTACCAGGATGCGAACGCGCTGACGGTGACCACCGTCGACGGCGTGAGCGGCATCGCAACGACTGGCGGCGCGATCACGATCGTGGCGAACGGGCTGCTGACCATCGCGGATACCGGAGACGCCGAGGACGTAACGACGGATCGCCTTGGGACGGGCGCGGTGGCGGACATCATCTATCGCGCCGACGACCTCACCCTCGCGGGGACCACGGTCGCCGACCCCCTCTTCGCGACGAACTTCATCTGGCTGATGCCGTTCGACGCGGACGTCGACATCGAGCTGGGCGTGAACGTGACCGCGGGCGTGTTCACGGTCGATGCAGCCGAGCTCGGAACCCTGTCGGCCAACGTCCTCCGCATCGGCTACCGCCTCGGCCTCGGAGCGACGGCGTTCAACCCGAACCCGAATCCCAGCGACGACATCACCGTGACCGCGGCGATCGCGTCGACGGGCATCCCGATCCTCTCGCTCCTCACGGGCAGCGCGGCGAACGGCGGCACCATCTCCCAGGCCGCGGGTGCGACGATCACCTGGCCGCAGCTCCGCCTGGAAGCTCACGGCTCGATGGCCCTCGACGAGGCGAACGACGCCGACTTCCTGGCCGCCCAGGTATTCACCAAGGGCAGCAACATTGACTTCACGGACGTGGATGAGCTCGGCATCGCGGCCGGGCCGACCGTCGTCGCGCCGGGACCGCCGCTGGTCAACGGCGCCATCGACACGCTGAATGCGGTCACGACGCAGGTAGGCGCGGGGGCCGGCGACGGAAACGTCCAGATCATCGCGACAAACGACTTGACCGTCCTCAATTCGGTCCTCGCGTGCGACGTGAACACCGGGACCGGAAACAGCGATCTCCAGTCCACGACCGCAAACGTCATCGTCAACAACGGCGCGAATGTGTGCTCTGGCGCAGTGACGGTCAGCGCGGCCGACGACGTCGTGCTGAATGACCCGATCCACGCGGACATCTCGATCACGATCAACGCGGGGACCGACGGCACGGGCAGCATCATCGACCCCGCGGCCGATGACGTCGGGACGGTGGGGGTTCTCGACCTTGACTCGCCGATCATCCGCCTGTTTGCCGGGAACGGCATCGGCGACCCTGCGTTCGGAAGCAGCACGATCGAGACCAGCGGCGGCGTGCTGACCGCGCGCGCCGGTTTCTTCGGGGGCGGCACGGGCCTGGGCAGCGTCTTCATTCGCGACAACTCCACGTTCACGGACGAGAACGGCGCCGGGGCGACCGAGAACCCGACCGCCGGTCTGACCCTCGCCCTGGTGACGACCACGGACGGACAGATCGACATCTTCGTCGAGAACGGGGACCTGAACGTCCAGGCGCCGACGCTCGCCGGAGCCTTCCTCGGCGTGCGCGACTTCGGCGCAGATGCGAACGACGCTGACCTCAGTGGCGACGGCGATGTGACCTTCAGGTCCTTCGGCGCCCTGAGGCTCGGAACGAACGGCACGGCCGACGCGGGCGGGCTGACGGGAACGGCGTTCACGTTCTCCGGGCTCGCTGACGTCGAGGCGGCTGACCTCATCAGCCTCACCTCCGGGGTCACCCCGGCGGGCGGGCTGGTCGTCGGCGCCATCGTGGACGGCGACATCGCCCTCGTCGATGTCTCGACCGGCGGGAGCGGGAACCGCGTGAATGTGCTGGCCCCGCGGCTCTTCATGCGCGGCTCGACGGGCGTCGGCACACAGAACAACCACATCGAGGGCTCGACGTCGTTCCTCGACCTGGAGTTCGACTCGGGCGGCGGCGCGTACGACAACTTCGTCGCAGGCCTCCTGACCGTCATGGACATCAACGGAAACCTGCGTGGCGGCCGGATCACGGACGCGGCGGGCTTCGGGACGGGCGAGACGTTTGTCCGGAACCACAGCCCGATCAACTTCGCGGTGGACTACACGGCGGCGGGGAGCCAGACGTACATCGCGGACGAGTCGGACGGCGCGGGTGACAACTTCACCCTGCTCGACACGTTCAGCATCGAGTCTACGGCGGGAAGCGTCTTCATCAAGGCGGGCGACAACATCGTCATCGGCGACGTGGTGGGCGGCGCCGACACGTTCGTGTCCGGTGTCGGAACGGTGGAGCTCACCTCGAGCCTGCTCGGCAACGGCGGCGCCTCGGCAGATCAGGACGGGATCGGCACGGTGACCATCCGCGGGGTGCTCGGCTTCGGTGGCGCGTCCACGGCGACGCGGGTGAACGTGAAGGCGAACGGCGCCATCGACATGTTCGACGGCGCGAACCTCGGCACGATCACGACGATCGCGACGGGGACGGTCGAGCTGAACGCCAACAACGACGGGGTCGCGGGCGGTCTGGTGGACCTCGGTACCGTGACGACGAGGGACCTGACGGTCACCGCCAACGGGACGATCTCCGACGACGGGGCCGGCGCCGTCATCACGGCGACGAGGAACACGACCCTGACGACGGACCCGACCTTCTCCATCACGCTTGATAACGCGGCGAACGACTTCGGCACGGTGAACGTGACGAACGCGGACGACGTGACAATCGCCGACGCGAGCGCCCTGGTCCTCGGCAGCATCGTGGCCGCGGATGACGTGACGCTGACCGTGGTCGGCGCGATCACGGACGGGAACAACGGCGCGACGAACGTGACGGGCGACCTCCTGACCATCACGGCGGGAGCGGATGGGTTCGGGATCGCGGCGAACGCCGTCGAGACCGTGGTCAACACGGTGGCCGCACCGGGCATCGACGCCGGCGGCTTCTTCATGAAGAACACGGGCGACCTGACGATCTCGGGCATCGTGATGACGGTGGCGGGCGACGTGAACGTCGAGGCCGCTTCCGACATGACGATCGCCGCGACGATCGACGCGGCGGGCGGGAATGTGACGCTGACGGCCTCCGAGAGCATCCTCTCGACGGTCGCCGCGGGCACGCTTGACATCCTCAATGCGCTGACGGCGACGCTGGTCGCCGGCGGCGGGGCCGGCTCCATCGGGGCCGGGGCCGCGGCAGGGATCATCGAGACGGACGCCACGACGCTCGTCCTCAACGCGAGCGGCGCGGGGAACATCGTCGTGACCGAGTTCGACGGCGCCACGGTGACGGCGACGACGGGCTCCGGGAACATCACGCTCGTCTCGACGACGGGCGGCTTCGACTTCGCGGGCGCGTCGACGACCGGAGCGCTCAGCGTGACGGCCATCGGCGCGGCCGGCGGGATCACCGACACGGGCGCTGGCGCCCTGGTGATCGGCGGGACCACGACCCTCAATGCCGGCGCGAACGACATCGCGCTCGACACGGCGACGAACGACTTCTCGAGGGTGACCATCACGGGCGCCACGAACGCGACGCTGGTCGACCGGAACGCGATCGACCTCGGCGCGACGGGCGCGGTGCTCACGACCCTGAGCGTGAGCGCGTCGGGCAACATCACGCAGAGCGGCGCGCTCACCGCGACGACGGCGACCTTCGCCGCTGGCGCGGGCGGAAACGTCTCGCTGACGAACGCCGCGAACGACTTCGATACGGCGAGCGTGACCAGCGGCCTGACGGTGAACGTGAACGACGTGGATGACCTGATCGTGGGCGCCTCGGCGTCGAGCGGGAACTTCACCGTGACGTCGGGCGGGGCCCTGACGCTCGGGCTCGTGACGGCGGGCGGCGCGGGCGTCGGCGACGGGAACATCATCGCGACGGCGACGACGGGCGACCTGACGTTCGACGACCTGACGGCGGCGGGCGACCGCGTGACGTTGACCTCCGTGGCCGGCTCGGTGAACGAGGACGGCGACGGCGGCGTGGACGTGACGGCGGGCGGCTTCGTGGCCTCGGGCGCGACGGGCGTGGGCACGACGGATCCGATCGAGTCGAACGTGCGCTTCTTCGAGGCGGCGGGCGGCACCGGCGGGATCGCCCTGGCGAACGCGGGCGCCCTGACGGTCGGCGGCATCGGCGCGCTGGCGAGCATGGTGGCGACTGGGACGATCGACATCAGCGCGGCGAGCCCGCTGACGGTCGCGACGAACATGATCACCGCGGGTGCGATCGTCCTGACGGCGGGCGGCGACACCGCCGCGCTGGGCGACAACCTGACGCTGAACCTGGGCGTGGTGGTGCAGTCCACCACCTCGACCGTGACCCTCTCCGCGGGCGACGACGTGGTGTTCGGCGGCGTGATCAACGCCGCGACCGCGACGATCGTGGCTGCGGGCGTGGCGGACGCGGGTGACGGCGGAAGCGTGGTCAACGCGAACGGCACGCTGACGGACGTCACGGCGATCAGCCTGACGGTGAGCGCGGTCGGCGGGACCGCGGCGAACGGGATCGACCTGGACACGGCCATCGCGGCGCTTACCGCTGCGGGCGTCACTGGCGTGGGCGGCATCGACGTGAGCGACATCGGCGGCGGTCTGCTGGCACTCACTGCCACCACGTTTGACGGCGGGATCGCCATCAGCGGGACGGGCGGGGCCATGGTGGCCACCACGGTGGCCGCGGGCGGGACCGGCGGGATCACGCTGAACAACGTCGGCGGGGCGACGACGCTGACCCTGGGCACCACGGACAACGGCGACATCGTGGTGAACGGGAACGGCGGGCTGGTGACCCTGACGACGGCCATCGCGGGCGGGACCGGGAGCATCGAGGCGTCGAGCCTCGCCGGCGGCCTGACCATCGGGACCGCGATCACGGGGAACGGCGACATCGTGGCGAACGGGAACGGCGGGGCCGTGGACCTGGCAACGGGCGCTCTTGACGTGCTCGTCGCCGGCGGCACCGGGAGCATCCTGGCCTCCAGCACCGGCGGGACGCTGACCATCGGGACGGCGATCACGACGGACGGGGACATCGTCGCGAACGGGAACGGCGGGGCCGTGGTCCTGGGGACGGGCCTGGGCGCGCTCGTCGCCGGGATCAACGGGGAGATCTCCGTGTCGAGCGTCGGCGGCGCCCTGACCCTGGGGACGGCGGTCACGACGAACGGAGACATCACGGCGAACGCGAATGGCGGCACCCTGACGCTGACGGCCCTTACGGCGGGCGGCTCGGGCGACATCGTGGGCGTCGGGACGGCCGACATCAGCATCGACGTCCTGGCGGCGGCGCTGACGGTCAGCCTGACGGCGGGCACGACGATTAACGAGACGGGCGACGCGGGCGTGGACATCACGGCCGTCAGCGCGTCGCTCTCCTCCGGGACGGGGATTGGGACGACCGGGTCGATTGAGGTCGATCTGACGACCCTGACCTCCGCGCTGGTGACGGGCGCCGGCCTGATCGACGTGAACGACGTCGCGGGCGGGCTGAACGTCCTGTCCGCGGTGACGATGGGCGGCGGAGCCATCACGCTGGCCGCGGCGGGCGGCGACCTGGGCCTCGGGACGGTGAACGCGAGCGCCGGCGCTTCGGCGGTCAGCGTGACCAGCACGACGGGCGCGATCACCGACCTGAACGGCGGCGACACGAACGTGACGACGAGCGGGCTGACGGCCTCGGCGGCGACGGGGATCGACCTCGACACGGCGACCCCGACGCTGACGTCCGTGACGGTGCTGGGCGTGGGCGCGATCAACATCGAGAACGTGGGCGACTTGGCGGTGACGCTGGCGACCACGGCCGCGGGCTCGATCGAGATCAGCACGGTCGGCGCGATGGACGTGACGACCGTGACGGCCGTGGGCGCCGGGAACGACGTGTTCCTGACGGCGACCGGGATCGACGCCGACCTGACGCTCACCGGCCTCGTGACGGCGCCGGACGTGGTGACGCTCACGGCGGACGGGAGCATCGTGGACGACGCCGACGCGGGCGCGAACGACGTGGCCGCGGCGAGCCTCGTGGCCCTCGCGGAGGAGGGCGTCGGGATCCTCGGCAACGAGATCGAGACGACGGTGACCAACCTCGAGGGGAACGGCGGCGCGGGCGGGTTCTTCCTGACGAACACGGGCGCGCTGACGGTCGGCGGGGTGACGGACGGGGTGGTCGGGATCGGCGCGCAGGGCGAGATCCAGGTCATCGCCGCGAGCCCGCTGACGGTGAACGAGACGGTGGCCTCCGCGGGCGACGTCCTCTTGCAGGCGAACGAGGGCGGCAACAACGCCAACCTCGACCAGTTGACGATCAACGCCAATGTGACGGGTCACAACATCACCCTGAACTCGGGCGATGACGTGATCATCAACGACACGGTGGAGGCGCAGGAGAACCTGGCCATCAACGCGGGCGACGGCGTCTTCATCAACGACTTCATCTTCGCGGGCGAGCTGGTCACGATCACGACCGGCGGCGCGGTCTTCGGCGCCGACGATACGGCCGTGACCTGCCCGAACGTCCTCTCGATGGGCCCGGGCGGCGGGATCTTCGCCGACGACATCGTGATCACGGTCTTCGGCGACATCACGCTCGGCATCCTCAAGGCCGTGGACACGGTCACGGTGACGGCCCTGGACGACCCGGTCACGCTGGCGGAGGAGGGGACCATCTCCCTCGGCGACGGCGGGCTGGTGCAGGGCAAGATCGTGGCGGGCATGTCCGTGACGCTGAACGCGGACGTGAGCATCCTCTTCGTGCAGTCCGTGACGGCGCCTGGGGACCCGGACGCCTTCATCAACGCGGGCTCGCGCCTGACGATGACGGCCGACGCCAACCTGAACGGCACGGGCCTGATTGCGGACACCGAGGCGGATGCGCTCACGGTGGCCGACATCCTCGCTCCGGTGGTCATCGCGACGGCCGCGACCGGCATCGCGTATGACGGCCAGGTCGACAGCCTTGTGAACGCGGCGACGACGACGGGCGCGGTGACGATCACCGACATCGACGACCTGGTGGTCGGGACCGTGACGACGAATGCCGCGGGCACGGTGACGCTGACGACCGGCGGCGCCATCATCGACGCGAACGGCGCCGGGACGAACAACGTGACGGGCCTGAACCTGATCGCCACGACCGGCGCGGGCGTGAACCTCGACACGACGATCACCGGCGGCGGCACGCTGACCGCGACGGTGAGCGGCGACGGCGACATCGACATCCGCAACACGTCGGGCGGCGCCCTGACGCTGACCGCGGGGACCGTGGCGGGCAGCGGCGACGTGACGGTGACGCACGACGACAACCTGACCTCGACGCTCGCGACGGCGGCGAATGGAGACGTGACGCTGACGGCAGCGCTCGACATCGCCTCCACGACGGCGACCTCGGGACAGGGGAACGTGAACCTGACCGCGGGCGACGACCTGACCTCGACGACGGCGACGTCGGCCCAGGGGAACGTGACGCTGACTGCGGCGACGACGCTGGCGTCCGTGACCGCGACCTCCGGGAACGGAAACGTGGACCTGACGGCTGGGACGACGTTGGCCTCGACGACGGCGACGTCGGCGAACGGGAACGTCGGCCTGACCGCGGGGACCACCCTGGCCTCGACCACGGCAAGCTCCGCGGACGGGAACGTGGACCTGACGGCCGGGACCACCCTGACCTCCACCACCGTGACGGCGACCGACGGGACCGCGAACCTGACGGCCGGGACGACGCTCGCCTCGACGACGGTGACCACGACGAACGGCAACGCGAATCTGACGGCTGGGACGACGCTCGCCTCGACGACGGTGACGGCGACGAACGGAACGGCCAACCTGACGGCCGGGACGACGCTGGCCTCGACGACCGTGACCACGACGGACGGCAATGCCAACCTGACGGCCGGGACGGACCTGGCCGCCACGACCGTGACGGCGACCAACGGCGGGGCGAACCTGACCGCCGGCGGGACGCTGACCTCCGGAGCGGTGACGACGACGAACGGCGACGCCGTGCAGACGGCGGGCGGCGCTCTCACGAACACGACGACCACGACGACGAACGGTGACGCGATCTTCACGGGCACCTCGGTGGCGCTGACCACGGTGACCGCGGGCGGCGCGGGCGTGGGTGACGGCAGCATCATCGCGACTGCGACGGCGACCGACGTCACCTTCAATACGCTGTCGGCCCTCGGCGACACGGTGACCCTGACGGCCGGGGACGACATCAACGAGGACGGTGACGCCGGCGTGGACGTGTTGGCCGCCGGATTCGTTGCGCGCGCGGCCCAGGCGGACGCGTCGGGCAGCGTCGGCGGAGCGAGTTCCATCGAGACCGCCGTCGCCAACCTCGAAGGCGTATCGGGCACCGACGGGTTCGCGGTGAACAACGCGGGCGCGATGACGATCGGCGGGATCAGCGAAACCTTCGGCGTCTTCTCGACGGGAGCGGTGATCATCTCCACCGCCAGTCCGATGAACGTGAACGAGGACGTCGTGGGCGCCTCGGTGGCCCTGACGGCGCTCGGCGCGGTCGCGGATGCTCCGGGCTTCAACGACGACATCAACATCGCCTCGGGCGTAGTGGTCCAGGCGACGACCACCACGGTGACCCTGAGCGCCGAGGACGACATCAACAACGGCGGGACCGTCGTGGCTGTGACCACGGCCACGCTGACCGCGGGCGCCGGCGACTCCGGCGACGCCGCGGGCAGCATCACGGACACGAACGGCGATGGCGTGAACATCAATGCCCCGACGGTCGTGCTCGCCGCGTTCGGCAACAACGTCGCGGGCAGCGCGATCGACGTCGACACGACGGCGACGACGGTGACGTCGGCGACGGTGGCGACGGGCACGGGCGGGATCGACATCGCCGACTCGGCGGGTGGCCTGACCGTGACGACGACGACCACGACCAGCGGCGACATCTCGGTCGAGGCGATCGGCGGCGACCTCCTGGTGACCACGGCGACCGCGGGCGGGGACGACAGCGACATCACGCTGACGACGACGACCGCCGGGAACCTGACCGTCGGGATCCTCACCGCCGCGGACGACCGCGTGACGCTCGACAGCACCGGAAACGTGAACGACACCGACGCTGGGACGGCGGTGACGTCGAACGAGCTGGTCGCGATCGGCGACACGGGGGTCGGCACGGCCGACACGCTCAACACGGAGGTCGAAGACGTCGAGGGTGCTGGCGGCACGGGCGTCTTCAACCTGACGAACCTCGGCGATCTCGGCGTCGGGATCGACGTGAACAGCTCGGTAGAGGGGATCAGCGCCGACGGCGCCATCACCCTGACGACCGCGGCGGGCGGCGTGTCCGCCGACCCGGACCTCAACATCGACGTCATCGAGAACGTGACCGGCGGGGCCAGCGTGACGATGACGGCGGGCGAGGTGGCCGCGAACGGCTCCGCCGACGACATCTCCCTCGTGCAGTTCAAGACGATCGAAGCGGCCACGACGCTCACGCTCACGGCGGGCGACGACATCGTGGACGCCGGGTTGCTCGTCGCCGGGACGACGGCCACGCTGACCGCGGGCGCGGTGGCGGGCGCCGACGCCGACGGCGGGAGCATCGTCGACCTGAACGACACCCAGGAGAACCTGATCGCCACGACGCTGGTCGCCTCCGCGTTCGGCAACGACGCGCCGGCGAACGGCCTCTCGATCGACCTTGACACCCGCGTGACGACGGTGACCTCCGCGACGGTCGGGGCGGCCGGAAACGGCACGATCGAGGCGGGCGGGATCCGGATCGAGGACACGCAGTTCGGCGTGACGGTGAACAACTCGACGACCGAGCTCGGCGACATCACGCTGTCGGCCACCGGCGGCGACCTGGCCATCGGCGGCACGGGCGTGACGGCGAGCTCGGGCGGCGGCGTCGGGAACATCGTCCTGAACACGTTCACCGGCATGGGCGCCACCGGCCCGGAGACGAGCGGGAACATCACGCTCGGCGTCGCGGCTGCAACGACCTTGACCGCCGCGGGCGACCTGGTTGAGCTGAACAGCGTGGGCAACGTGACCGACGCCCAGGCCGACGGCTCGGGCGAGGCGGGCGTGGTGAACAACATCACGTCGGCCGACCTGCTGGTCCGCGCGCGGAACGGCTTCGGCACGGCCGCCGAGCGGATCGAGACGACGGTCACCAGGGTCGCGGGCAACTTCGACCAGATCGGCTGGTTCCAGACCGACCTGGCGGGCGGCCTGATCATCGGAAACGTGACCTCGCTCGACGGCTCAGTGGTGTCGGGCGTGACCGAGACCGACCTGACGAACGACGGGCTCGCGACCGCGGACATCACGATCCAGGCGCTCTCGCCCATCTTCGTACTTGCGAACGTCCTCGCGGCCGGCGACATCCTCCTCATCGCGGATGAGGTCGTGGGCGCGGGCGACAACCTGACCGTGACCTCGCTCGAGGACGTGAACTTCAACGGGATCCTCGACGCGGGCGAAGACGCGAACGGCAACGGCGTGCTCGACAACGTGACCGTCCAGTCGACGCTCGGCGACGTCGAGCTTCAGGCTGGCGACAACGTCGTGACGGGCACCGGCGCGGTCGTGAGCGCCTTCGACGACCTGACCATCCGCGCGGGCTTCGACGCCGACGAGGGCGACCTCGACGGGATCGGCGCCGCGACGCTGCTCGGCACGCATACCTCGGAGATCGGCACGACCACGGTGACGGCCCTGGAGACCATCACGCTGGGCCTGTTCATCGCGGCCGACGGCCTGATCCTCTTCACGGAGTTCGGGAACATCCTGGATGGGAACGGCGACGCCCTGAACATCCAGGCCAACGGCCTGTCGACCTTCACCGCGGTGCGCGGCGTGATCGGAATCGAGACCGACGCCATCGAGATCGAGGTCCAGAACGGTCAGGTCGTGGCGAACGCGGGCGCCTCCAGCGACCGCGTGTCCGTGAACCTCAACGGAGACATCGAGCCCGACGGGCGCTTCTTCTCCAGCGTGGCGGCCCCGGGCCTCGAGCTCTTCAACAACCGCGTGCTCGGCGGCGACGGGATCGACGAGGTGACGGACCGGTTCTTCAAGTACACCTCGGACCGCCAGATCCGCAACGCGGGCGAGCTCGACCACGCGCAGCCCGGGTCGGTGACGTTCCTGATGATCTACATCGGCGACGACGTCGTGAACCCCGAGGCCCTCTACCAGTGGGACGCCTCCCTCGAGGGGTCCATGGGCGGCGGCAAGTAGGGTTCATGGACGGAACGGAAGAGTAAGAGGAAGGCCAACGAGATGATTCGGCAGACCTGGATGAAACTGGGGTTTGGTGTCCTTGGGATGCTCCTCCTCGCCGGCAGCCTCGCGTTCCCGCAAGGGGCCGCGGACCCTGCGGGCGGAGAGGCGACCGAGCCCCCGAAGAGCGAGAACCGGACCATCTTCGACAAGGATGTCCGGGAGAAGCTGAACCTCACGGACGGGCAGGTCTCCGAGCTTCGGAGGCTCCTGGCCGACCTCAACCGGTCCCTCAGGATCGCCCAGGCCAAGCTGATCCTCCTCGGGTACGAGATTGAGGACGACATCAAGGCCGAGGCGGACCTGGTGACCCTCAAGGGGAAGTTCGAGCAGGAGGCGAGGATCCGGGCGGACGCCCGGTACGCCGACATCTCGACCTCCAGGGCGATCAATGGCGTCCTGTCCGAGAGCCAGCTCGCCGCGTGGAAGGCCATCCAGGCCGAGGCGCGGAACAAGGCCGGCAGCGGCGACAACAAGTAGGCCGGTCCACGAGCAAGGTGCTCGCGGCGACCACACGAAGCAAACCAGGCGCCGCGTCCCGGGACTCCGGGGCGCGGCGTTTCCACTGAGGGGGAACGGCGCCGCGACGCCTTCGCCCCTGTATCCCCCAGGCGCGTGTTGCGAACGGCCCGGCTTCCCCGCGGGGAGCATCGTCGCGAGACCGCAGCCGTGAGTTCGCTTGGAATCCGGGGGTTGACATGCGCCTCCGGATCCTTATACTCCTTCGCTCCCTCGTCGGAAGTCACAGGGGGAAGGCTTTACCAGTGATGCCGCACTGCGGCTCAGAAAGGGGTAGTACGCTGATGTCGATCACCACCTGGAGACAGTTCGGATTCGGGATCCTCGGCCTCGCCCTGCTGTCGGGCAGCCTCGCGTTCGCGCAGGCCCCCGCCGGCGACACCCCGGCTGGCGACACGCCGAAGGAGGATGAGGCCACACCTGCCTCCCCCCTCAAGACCATCTTCGACTACAAGGACCAGCTCAACCTCACCGACCAGCAGATCGCCGACATCAAGAAGCTCCTCGGCGAGCTCGCCCGGACGCTCAAGCTCACCCAGGCCAAGCTGACCGTGCTCGCGTTCGAGGTGGACGAGCTGATCAAGAGCGAGGGCGACCTTGCCATCATCCGCGCGAAGCTGGACGAGGAGGCGAAGATGCGCTCCGATGCGCGCTACGCCGACGTCCTCTGCTCCAGGAACATCAACAAGGTCCTCTCCGACAGCCAGCTCGCCGCGTGGAAGAAGATCCAGGACGAGGCGCGCCTGAAGGCCGCCGCCGGCGACGGCAAGTAGCCGCAAATCGGTCCGGAAACGGACCGCGACAACAAGACAAGGTGTGAAACCCAGCGCCGCGCTCCGGGACTCCCCGGGGCGCGGCGTTCGTTTCGGCAGCCAGGTCCCGGAGGTCGGCCGCGGGCGGTTCGACTCCTGCTTCGATTGAGCTCGCGCCTCGATCCCCACGGTTGCTGTCTTCAGGTCCAGGGAGCCATCCCCGCACCGCCGTGCGACGGTTCCGATGGCGCGATCCTCGCGGGCGATCCCTGGGATGGCATGAAGAGACATCCAGGTCCGGAGAGGCGTTACCGGCCGCCCTTCCGTCGCAGCCGGGCCAGCTCCTCCTCGAGGCGTCGCGCGCGCTCCTCGGCCGCGCCGCGCCCCTTCGCCTCGGCGTCGTAGGCCTTTACGGCGTCCGCGCGCGCCTTCTCCGCGTCCGCGCGCGATTTCTCCGCGCTCGCGCGCGCCTTCTCCGCGTCCGCGCGCGCCTTCTCCGCGTTCGCGCGCGCCTTCGCCTCGGCGTCGCGGGCCTTCGCGGCCTCCTGCATCGCCGCATGTGCCTCGCGCAGGCCGGGGAGCTCCTTGCCGGTCGTGGGGTCCACCAGCCGAAGCACCCCTTCCTTGTCGACCAGCTCCAGCCCCAGCTCTCGGCTCGCGACCCGTCCTCCCGCGATCAGCCGCGGCACGTACTTGCCGCCTCGGAGCTCCCAGGCCCTCATGCGCCCGGGCACGTAGTCCAGGAGCGGGTCGTAGATGTAGTACTCCTTCACCTTCAGCACATCGCGATAGAGGAGGAACTTCCGTCCCAGGTCCTCCCGCTTGGTATCGTCGCTCGATACCTCAATGACGACGCAGGGCGTTCGGCCCTTCTCCTCCCACGTCTTGTAGACCCTGCGCCTGCCCTTCTCCACGCCCTTCACGACGAGGACGTCGGGGCTGACGCTCTTCCTGGGGTTCCCCTTCTCCCAGTACAGGAACAGGTTCCCCGAGACGTACACTCGAGGCTCTTTCTCGTACCGCAGGTCGAGGGCCTCGATGATGTAGTTCATCACGATACGGTGGACGTCCGTCTCCGCCATGGGCATTCCGTCCGACTCGGGGTAGACGGCCTCCCGGGTCCCTCGGTAGTTTCGATCCCGGGCTCGGAGCGCCTTCATGATTCCTCCAGCGCGTTGCATGCTACTGCCGTCGATGACGCGGGTCAATCCTCCTGCGGCGCAGTCGGCCGACGGGGCCGAGGTCCCCGGATGCGCGCGCGGATGCGGCATTGACACCGGAAGCGGGATGTGGCGGGGCAGGCAGGAGGCGGACTGTCGAAGCCGCGCCACTTCCGGTTCGGTCACCTGCGCAGGATTCCCGGAAGCGAGCACCGACGTGCGATTGACACCCTGGGTGGATTAAGGTAACCCTCTTCGCCCATCGGGAGAGGGTTGCGGGCCGGGTGGCCATCCACGGTCCGGGTCCACGGGATGCTTCGAGACCTCCGCCCCGCCAGGGGTCCGTGCTGAGTGCGCAGTGCGGAGACGGTCCATGCGCTCGTCCGACCCCATGGGCAATGCGGAGGAGGGCTCCGATCCCACCCCGCTCTTCCCGCCGGGCGTCGAGGGCCTCGCGAGGGAGCTCCTCTCGCCGTCCGGTGAGGAGGCGCCGCCGACGCAGGTGACTCCGCCCCTCCCCGCGACCGACCAGGCGACGATGCGCATCGCCGAGGCGGGAGCGCAGGCGACCGCGCCGCTCACGCCACGCGGGACCGTTGCCCGCCCCAAGGTCCCCCCGAGGCTCGGTCCCTACATCCTCGGCGCCGAGCTCGGGCATGGCGGAATGGGATACGTCTTCCGAGCGCGCCACGAGAAGCTCGGCACGGACTGCGCGGTGAAGGTGCTCATCGCGGGCGAGCACGCCTCGTCCGAGCTGATCGCCCGTTTCCAGCGCGAGGCCGGCGCCGTCGCGAAGATGGGGAAGCACGCGAACATCGTCAGCGTGTTCGACCTCGGCGAGGAGGCGGGGCTCGCCTACTACGCGATGGAGCTGGTCGAGGGAAGGTCGCTCCGTGCGGAGATGAAGGCGCGGGAGATCGCCCCGCGCGAGGCCGCCGCCATCGCGGAGAAGACCGCCCGCGCCCTCCACTTCGCGCACGAGCACGGGATCATCCATCGCGACATGAAGCCCGACAACGTCATCATGCGGGAGGACGGCGAGCCGCAGGTGCTGGACTTCGGCCTGGCGCGCGACGCCGGCTCGGAGCAGCACCTGAGCGTCACGGGGCAGATCATGGGGACGCTCGCCTACATGGCGCCGGAGCAGGCGGCGGGCCGACTCGACGCCATGGATGCGCGCACGGACGTCTACGCGCTCGGGGGCGTGCTCTACGAGCTGCTGACGGGGGCCCCTCCGCACCCCGGAAAGACGTTCGCGGCGGCGCTGCCGATGATCCTGCGCGGCGATATCGTCCCGCCGCGGAGGCTCCGTCTCGAGGCCCCGCGGGACCTGGAGACGGTCGCGATGAAGGCCCTCGCGCTGGAGCCCTCCCGGCGGTACGCCTCGGCGAAGGCGATGGCGGAGGACCTGGCGCGTTGGTCGCGCGGGGAGCCGATCCTCGCGCGGCCGATCGGACCCGCGGCGAGGTTCGTGCGGCGGGTCCGCCGTCATCCCGTCCTCTCCGCGCTCGTGGCGACGGTGGTCGCCGCGGTGTCGTGGGTCGCCTGGAGCGCGATCGGCCCCGCCTGGGTGACGATCCCGACCGACCCGCCGGATGCGCGGGTCACGGTGAACAAGCGGCCGCTGCGGCCGGGAGGCCTCGTGTGGCCCGCGGGGACGCTCACCGTGCGCGTGGAGGCCCCCGGGCACGTCCCCGCCGAGCCCACGCTGGAGGCCCCCCCCGGACGGCACACGACCTTCGCGCGGGTTTCTCTCAAGCTCGACCACGGGTTTCTCACCGTGGACAGCGTGCCCCAGGGGGCGGAGGTCTGGATCGACGAGCGGGACACGGGCGCCCGCACGCCGGCCATCGACCTGTCGACGCCGAACGGTCAGCACGTCCTCGGACTCCGCGCGGCGGGTCACGACGAGCTGGTGACGTCGGTCCGGATCGAGCCGGATGCGCACCTCGACGTGAAGACGCTCCACCTCGTCCACCAGAAGGGTACGCTGTCCCTGACGGCCTGGCCCTCCGGCGTGAGCGTCAAGGTGAGCGAGGCCGTCTCCGGGCGCGTGGTCGCATCTCTCACGCCGCCGATCGAGTACCCGGTCGACACGGGAGAGTTCGTCCTCGATGCGACGCTCGCGGACCACTTCCGGAGGACGTACCGCGCGCGAGTCGATGTCGGCAAGACGGCGCAGGTCCACGTCTCGCTCCCCCGCCAGGTGATTTGGAGCGTCGCGGCGAGCGCCTATCCCAGCGGCGCCCCCCGCATTGGTGACCTCAACCAGGACGGAGAGGCCGACGCGGTCGTCTGCTGCGCCGACGGGCGGCTGAAGGCGATCTCGGGCGCGGACCGCACCCTCTTGTGGGACCACGACAGGTTCGCACTCTCGTGCGCAGTCGCAGTCCTGGCAGACCTCGATCGCGACGGCGTGCTCGACGTCGTCTCAGGGACGGCGGAGGGAGAGGTCTTTGCGCTCTCGGGCCGCGACGGCCGCGCCCTGTGGAGCCGCTCTACGGGCACGACCCTGGCCCCGCTGTCCGTCGGGGACCTGGACGAGGACGGCGTCCCGGACTGCCTCTACGCCTTCGACAACCACGAGGGGGTGCGTGCCCTCTCCGGGAAGGATGGGAGCGAACTGTGGCGCTTCACCACCGGCGACCCCCGCCGGCCCTGCGGGCGCGTGGCGGACCTCGACGGGGATGGGCATGTCGAGGTGCTGGTCGGCTCCTACGACAGCCACGTCTATGCCCTGCGGGGTCGCGACGCCGAGCTGCTCTGGAAATTCAAGTCGGGGTTCTGCGTCACGGACGCACCGACCACCTGCGACCTGGACCGGGACGGCGTCCTCGACGTGGTCTTCGGATCGTGCGACGGGCGGGTCTATGCCGTCTCCGGCAGGGAGGGGAGGGAGATCTGGAGCTTCCAGACCGGAGACGAGGTGATCCACCCCCCCGCGATGGCGGACCTGGACGGGGACGGCATCCCCGATGCCGTCTTCGGGTCCGCCGATCATCATGCCTATGCCGTATCCGGGGCGACGGGTCTGCCCCTATGGAAGCCGGCGGAACTCCCGGGTCGCATCGATCACGCCGTGGCGCTCGCGCTCATCGATGACGATGCGACGCCCGATGCGATTGTCGGCGGTGGTCAATGGGGGATGTACGCCCTGTCCGGGAAGGACGGCGCCCGGCTGTGGCATCTTGAATCGTCGAGCGTCCCCACCTCCCAGGGCCCCGTCGTCATCGACCGTCGGGGCGACCAGGAGTGCCTCACATCAGGCGAGGACGGACGCCTTCTGGGCCTCGCCGTCCGGGACCGTGCCTGCCTTTGGGGGAGGGGCTTGCCCGTCAATGGCCATCCAGGGCTGGCCGACATCGACGGAGACGGCATGCTTGACGTCCTCCTCGGCGGGCGGGACCACCGGCTGTACGCCCTCTCCGGGCAGGATGGCCAGGTCCTCTGGAAGGGGGAGGCGAAGGAGCCGATCGACTGCCTGCCGTCTGTCGGCGACCTCGACGGGGATGGCACTCCGGACTGCGTCGCCGGGAGCGTGGACTACGGAGTGCATGCCTTCTCGGGGAGGGATGGACATACGCTCTGGACGCGCAAGACGGAGAACCAGGTGAACCAGGGAGGCGTCCTCCTGGACATCGACGGTGACGGCTCGCTCGATGTCCTGATCGGCTCGGGCGACCAGAAGCTCTATGCGCTGCGCGGTCGCGATGGCGCGGTCCTCTGGACCTACGGTACCCCGGGCACCGACATGCGGCCTCTCTCGCGCCCGGTAGTGGGCGACATGGATGGAGATGGCGTGCTCGAGATCGCGGTCGGGCTCGCCGGCGGGATGGTGCAGGCCCTCTCCCTGCGCGACGGGGGCAAGCGGTGGTGCGCGAAACTGATCGAGGGCGATTGGCCGAGCGTCGCGATGGCGGACCTGGACGGCGACGGACGCGCGGACTGCGTGGCGTCGGTGCTGCATAAGGGCTTGTTCGCCGTTTCGGGCGTGGACGGGAGAGGACTCTGGGACGTCCCCATGGATTGCCATCCGTACCCTTACGCGCTCGCCGACCTGAATGGCGACGGGACCATGGATCTCGTGGCTGTCGATGTCGAAGGGGGAGTGCACGCCTTCTCCGGATCGAATGGCGCGTCCTTGTGGTCGGCGCGGCTCGGTAGGGGTGAGTTCTTCACGCCCCGGTTGGCAGACGCCGACGGGGATGGCGTCGCGGACTGCCTGATCGCCGCGTCCCAGGGAGGCGTCCACCTCCTCTCGGGCAAGGATGGGACGCCGCTGTGGGATGCGGATTCGGGTGAGCAGACGTGCCCGGCCTTCGGCGACATCGACGGCGACGGCCGCCCCGAGGTGGTGGTCGCGGAGACCGAGGGGACGGTTCGCGTCCTGCGGCTCCCGCGGACGTTCAGCCCGGCGCCACTCGCGCGCCTTCGCCGGATGCGCCTCTGGCCGGTCCTCGCGCGCCGGGCCGACGAGGAGGCGCACTCGGTCAAGGATCCCTGGGCCCGCGCGGTGGCGCTCGACGAGCTGGGCTTCGCGCTCTCGCGGACCGGTCACCCTGCGGAGGCCCTCGACGCCTTCTCCGACGCACGGCGCCTCGGCGTCCGCTCTCCCGAGGCGGCGGCGGCGGAAGGGGTGATCGCGGCGACCTGGGCGGGGTGCGCGCCCGCTCGGCGCGACGTTGCGCTGCGCAGGCTAACGGAGGCGCTCTCGACGAGCCCCGACGTCGTCTTCGATGCGCTCGTCGGAGAGAGCGAGGCGGCGACGATCGGCCTGACGCAATGGCGGGCGCTGCTCCAGCCCGAGGCGGCGGACGAGGACGGGCGCTCGATCGCCGCCCTTGCTCTTTGCGTCCTCGCGAAGGACGCCGAGGCGAAGGAGGCGCTGCGAGCCCTGCGTGGACGGTTCACGGCTCGGCTGGCGTCCGGCGCGATCGACCCGTCGCGCGGGCTCGGCTACCTGGCCCTGGCGGCCGAGGCCCTGGGTGAGGAGGCCGAGTTCGAGCGGTTGCGCGCCTCGTACGGCTCGCAGGCACGTCGGCCCGCGTCGATCGACGCGATCCTAGGCAGCATGGCGAAGTAGGCGCGGTTCGATCCGCTTCGCATGCTTCGCCTGCCCGTTTCCGCGGGAGTGGCGTGCAGCCGTGCGCGCCCCTCGGCCTCGTCCCGCTGGAGATCGGCCCTTGACCCCGAGCTCCATGGTGCGTACTCTGAGAGTGCGAGATGGAAGGCGGTTGACGATGCAGGTTACGATTCCAGATGACCTTGCGCGCGGATTGGGTGCCGAGGAAAAGAAGGTGCTGACCGAGATCGCGGTTGCGCTGTACAAGACGAGGCGTCTGAGCCTTGCGAAGGCCGCGCGGATGCTTCGCGTCCACAGAAACACCTTCCAGCGGATCCTCGCCGAGAGGGGTGAGGTTCTCAACTACACGAGGGAGGAGCTCGACGAGGACGTCCGTTCCGCGCAGGACCTCGTCGCGAGGACGTCCCGGTCTTGATTGTCGTCGCTGATACGTCTCCCCTCTCGAACCTCCATGGGATCGGGAGACTGGCCCTCGTTCAACGGCTCTTCGGCGAGGTCATCGTACCTCCCCTCGTCGCCGAGGAGCTCGCCGATCCTGCTGGGCCGTTCCCGCTGGACGTACGGGTCCTTCCATGGATCCGAGTCGTCGGTCCGCAGACGGCGTACTCGTCCGTACGTGGCGACGTCCTCGACGAAGGGGAGGTCCAGGCCATCGCGGTGGCGCTGGAGGTCGCCGCCGACCGGATCCTGGTTGACGACCTGGAGGCGAGAGTCGAGGCCCGACGACTCGGGCTGAGGGTGCTGGGGCTTCTGGGCGTGCTCGTGATGGCGAAGCTCGGCGGCCTTCTCTCCTCGGTGCGCGATGTGATCGAGGAGCTTCAGGCGAAGACCTCCTTCCGCATGAGCACGGAGATCATCGACGAAGTGCTGCGAAAGGCGGGAGAGGCCTGACGCAATGGCGGGCGCTGCTCCAGCCCGAGGCGGCGGACGAGGACGGGCGCTCGATCGCCGCCCTTGCTCTTTGCGTCCTCGCGAAGGACGCCGAGGCGAAGGAGGCGCTGCGAGCCCTGCGTGGACGGTTCACGGCTCGGCTGGCGTCCGGCGCGATCGACCCGTCGCGCGGGCTCGGCTACCTGGCCCTGGCGGCCGAGGCCCTGGGTGAGGAGGCCGAGTTCGAGCGGTTGCGCGCCTCGTACGGCTCGCAGGCACGTCGGCCAGCGTCGATCGACGCGATCCTCGGCGGCATGGCGAAGTAGGCGCTGCTCGATCCGCTCCGCATGCTTCGCCTGCCCGTTTCAGGGGAGCGTGAGCCTGGTCGCCTATCCCTCGCCTCCTCGCCGTCCTGTTGGTCGCGGAGGTGCCCTCGCAGGCAGGCGAGCCCTCCACCGGATTCTTGCGCAGACGGATGGGATTCCGGGGGGCGGAATCCCTAGATCACTCTGCCGGGGGGATGGGACGCCGAGGCATCGGGAGGGGAGCGGACAATTGGTCTGCACCAGGGGCCGGGAATCGCAGAATGGCGCACGGATGCGGCATTGACAGGGACCAGGATTGAGCGTAGACCGTCTCCCTCTTGGAAACGGTAGTAATCCAGGACGCCACACCCGGTTTGGGCAAGAGCGAAGTTGTAGGACCTCCACCCCGCCAGGGGTCCGCGCTGAGTTCGCAGTGCGGAGACGGTCCATGGGCTCGTCCAACCCTCGACCCGCTCGTATACTTGCGGCACGCCGCGCGAGTTTGGTCATCCTCGCGCTCCTCCTGACCGCGCTCGCGCTGATCGCGACCGACGCCCGCCGTGCGGTCCCGCGGCCCGTATCCGCTGCTGCGGCGCAGAGCCTGCCTTCCGCCGATCCGGTGGGGGTCGCCGTCGCCGCGCGCGCGGACCTTCCGGTGACCATCGTCAGGCCGAGCGGGACGTCGCCCGACGCCCAGGAGTTACCCCCCACCCCGAACCGGGGCGGCGCGCTGCCGGTCGTTTCCGCAGACCGGATCACCGGGGTGGGCGAGGAGATCCGTCGCACGGAGATGGCGCCGTCGGTGCAGGAGCGGGACGCGCAGGGACGTGCCTTCGAGCGTCCGCGGATGCACTTCGTGAATCGGGGTCAGGCCCTGCGGGCCTACTTCGACGAGGACGGGGCGGAATTCGGGCCACGCGCGGAGGATGGCTGGCGCGTGCGCCTGAGGACTGTGGGCCTCTGCCGCGGCGAGACGGTCGTGGACGAATCCGATCCCCCGACCGCACGCATCGAGGGAGACCGCGTCGTTTATGAGCACGCCTGGGGTCGCGAGTGGTACGCCAACCGCGCGGAGGGGATCGAGCAGGGATTCGAGGTCCGTGAGCGGCTGGAGGGTACAGGGCCCCTGCGCATCGAGTTGGAGACGGAGGCACCGGGCGTGTCGGTGGCGACGACCGAGCGCGTGGTGTTCGCCCGCGAGGGTAGAGATGCGCTGCAGTACCACAAGCTCGTTGTGTCGGATGCGGCGGGGCGGTCTGTCGCTGCTCACATCGAGCGCGAGGGGGCCCGGCTGGCGCTGGTCCTCGACGATGCCGTGGCGGTCTATCCGCTCCATGTCGATCCGTTGCTGTCGGCGCCGTCATGGACTGCTGAGAGCGACCAGGCGAGTGCGGAACTCGGCTGGAGCTCGGCGGCGGGGGACGTGAACGGGGACGGGTACGGCGACGTCATCATCGGGGCGCATGCGTTCGACAACGGCCAGGCGGAGGAGGGCCGGGCGTACGTCTACCATGGGTCGGCGGCGGGCCTCTCGGCGACGCCGAACTGGACGGCCGAGTGCGACCAGGCGGGCGCACACTTCGGCCTGTCGGTCTCGACGGCGGGGGACGTGAACGGGGACGGGTACAGCGACGTCATTATCGGGGCGCAAACGTTCGACAACGGCCAGACGGACGAGGGCCGGGTCTACGTCTATCACGGTTCGGCGGCCGGGCTCTCGGCCACGGCGGACTGGACGGCGGAGAGCGACCAGGAGGGCGCACGAATGGGCAACGGCGCCTCGACGGCGGGGGACGTGAATGGAGACGGGTACAGCGACGTCATTGTCGGGGCGTACAATTACGCCTTCGGCCTGGGCGGGGCGTTCGTCTATCACGGGTCGGCGACGGGTCTCTCCGCCACGGCGGACTGGACGGTCACAGACGATCAGGCTAGCAGCTTCGGCTACCGCGTCTCGGCGGCGGGGGACGTGAACGGGGACGGATACGGCGACGTCTGTGTCTCGGCGGGCGTCTACGACAACGGCCAATTCGACGAGGGGCGGGCGTACGTCTATCACGGGTCGGCCACGGGCCTCTCGACCACGCCGAACTGGATGGCCGAGGGTAATCAGGAGGCTGCCATCTTCGGCGACCCCGCCACGGCGGCCGGGGACGTGAACGGCGACGGGTACGACGACATCATCGTCGGGGCATTCAATTACGACAACGACCAGGTGAGCGAGGGGCGGGCGTTCGTCTTCCACGGTTCGGCGACGGGCCTGTCGGCGACGGCGGACTGGACGGCCGAGAGCGACCAGCCGGGCTCCTACTTCGGCCAGGCCGTATCGACGGCGGGGGACATCAACGGCGACGGGTACAGCGACGTCATCGTCGGGGCGCCTTGGTTCGACAACGGGGAGGCGGACGAAGGCCGGGCGTACGTGTATCTTGGGTCGGGGACGGGGCTCTCGACCACGGCAGCCTGGACAGCCGAAAGCGAGCAGGCGGGCGCCTATTTCGGCTCCCCCGTCTCGACGGCGGGGGACGTGAACGGGGACGGGTACAGCGACATCATCGTCGGAGCGACTCTGTTCGACAACGGCCAGACGGACGAGGGCGGGGCGTTCTGCTACCTGGGCTCCTCGCTCGGGCTGTCAACGACCGCGGGATGGAACACGGAGCCGACCGACCAGGTTGGTGCCCGCTACGGCTACGACACGGAGTGCGTGGGCGACGTCAACGGAGACGGTTTCGACGACGTCGTCGTCGGGGCCATGACCTGGTCGGGGGAGGCCGCCGAGGAGGGACGCGCGTACCTCTATCTGGGTGCTGTCAACGGCCTCTCGACGGTCCCGTCGTGGATTGCCGATCCGACGAACCAGGCGGTGGCGTATTTCGGAATCGCCGTGGCCGGCGCGGGCGATGTCAACGGAGACGGATACGCGGACGTCCTCATCGGGGCGGGCAACTGGGATGGTCAGGCGGCGGACGAGGGCCGCGCCTACCTCTACCTGGGATCGGCCACTGGGCTCTCGGCCGCGCCAGACTGGACGGCGGACCCGACCGATCAGGCGGGCGCCGTATTCTCCTACCAGGCGATGACCGGCGTGGGCGACGTCAATGGCGACGGATACGGCGATGTGGTCATCTGCGCCCGTGACTGGGACGGAGAGGCGGTGGGCGAAGGGCGGGCGTACTTGTACCTGGGCACCTCGACCGGTCTGGCCGCGACCCCCGCGTGGACCGCCGATCCGACGGACCAGTCCGGCACGGGGCTCATCATCGAGGGGTCGGCCGGCGACCTCAACGGCGACGGCTACTCTGACGTCGCGCTGGGCTGCGCCTGGGATGGCGATGCGGTCAACGAAGGGCGCGCCTACGTCTACTACGGCGGCCCTGCCGGATTGCCAGCCGTTCCCTCCTGGACCAACGACCCCGCCGATCTGGCCGATTCCTACTTCGCGCGCGTGTCCGGCGCAGGCGATGTCAATGGAGACGGCTACTCCGACCTGCTCGTGGGGGCGCCGTTCTGGAACGGCGTGTTCCCGAATGGGGAGGGACGAGCCTACCTCTACTATGGCTCCGCGAGCGGATTGCCGGCGACGCCCTCTTGGACCTCTGACCCGACCGATCAGGGGTACAGCACGTTCGGGGACGCCCTCGCGCGGGTCGGAGACGTCAACGGCGATGGGTATGGTGATTTCGTCGTCGCGGCGTACAACTGGACAGGGGAGGCCACCGGCGAGGGTCGTGTGTACCTCTACCTGGGGTCGCCAACGGGTCCCTCGGCCGTTCCCTCCTGGTCGGTGCATCCGACGGACCAGCTCGGGGCCAATTTCGGGCTCGGGACGGGACGGGGCGGGGACCTCAACGGTGACGGTTTTTCGGACATCGTGGTCGGTTCCTACATGTGGGATGGAGGGTTCGCCAACGAAGGCCGAGCCGACGTGTATTACGGCTTCGGCGACGACGGGATCATCGGGAATCGGTTCCTTCTGCGCCAGTACCTGGCCGACGGGAGCACCATCCTGCCGCTGGGAGGCAGGACCACCGCAGACAGCGTCGTCCTTCAGGGGAGGCTCATCAACACCGGTTCGAGCGGCGGACGCGTGCGCCTGCAGGTCGAGGTGAAGCCGGTCGGCACCGCGTTCAACGGGGCGGGGCTCACGACCAGCGCGCCCTTCATCGCGGGGCAGACCGCCCAGGTGACGGTCGCCGGACTGACCAGTGGCGCGAAGAGGTGGCGGGCGCGTGTCGTGTTCCCCGACGGGCGCAGTTTCTCGCGCTGGCATGCCTTCGGGAACAACGACGAAGGGGATTCGGACTTCCGCGTGGTGCTGGACTCGACCCCGCCCACGGTGCCGACGCTGCTGACGCCGGCGAATGGGTCGAGCGTCGCGACGACGACCCCCACGCTCGACTGGTCGGACTCCACGGACGCCAGCGGGATCCAGGACTACGACGTGCAGGTGGACGATGACCCCGGGTTCGGGAGTGTCACCTGGTCAGCGACCGTCGTCTCGAGCCAGGCGACGACGGGGGACCTCACACCCGGGAACTACTCCTGGCGCGTCAGGAGCAGGGACAACGCAGGGAACGTTTCGGCGTGGAGCGCGGTCTGGACCTTGGGCGTGCAGGTGCTGTCGGCGGACTTCAACACGGGGAACAACGAGGGAATGACGTCGACCAGCGGGGGACAGCTCACGCGCGGCACGCCGACCGCCGGGCGATTGGGCTCCTGGAGCACGACGACGGCGCTCCCGACGGGGCGATACGGCCACACCACCGTGGCGTACAACGGCTTCCTCTACGTCATCGGGGGGTACAGCGGCGGCTACCTGAACGAGGTCCGGTTCGCGCCGATCAACGCGAACGGGACTGTTGGGGCGTGGACCGCGACGACGCCGTTCACGACCCCGCGCCAGCAGCATACCTCCGTGGCCTACAACGGGTATCTGTACGTGATCGGCGGGTCTTGGAGCGGCGTCCCCAGCCTCAACGACGTCCAGTACGCGCGGATCAACGCGGATGGGACTGTGGGCGCGTGGACCGCGACGACGGCGTTCGCGACCGGGCGCGACAACCACACCTCCGTGGCCTACAACGGATACCTGTATGTCATCGGGGGGACGGATGGCGCGAGCAACTTCAACGACGTCCAGGTGGCGCCGATCAACGCGGATGGAACCGTGGGCGCGTGGACCGCAACGACGGCGCTCACGACCGGGCGCTCGTCGCACGCCTCGGTGGCCTACAACGGGTATCTATACGTCATTGGGGGGTTTGACGGCAGCAACCTGAACGACGTCCAGTACGCGCCGATCAATCCCAATGGGACCGTGGGCGCGTGGACCGCGACCACAGCATTCACGACCGGGCGGAGCGCGCACACCTCTGTGGTCTACAACGGCCATCTGTACGTCATGGGCGGGGGCAGCGCTGGCGGTTTCCTGAACGATGTCCAGGTTGCTCCGATCCATGCGAATGGGACGGTAGGCGCGTGGACCACGACGTCGGCGTTCACGACCGGGCGCGCCGGCCACGACTGTGCGGCCTACAACAGCTATGTGTACGTCATCGGGGGGACCAACGGCAGCAACCAGAACGACGTCCAGGTCGCGCGGATCGAGGACCTGGGGACCGCGGGCGCGTGGACCGCGACGACGGCGTTCACGACCGGGCGCAATGGCCACACCTCCGTGGCCTACAACGGCTATCTGTACGTCATCGGAGGGGCTTTCGGAGGCGGCACCGAGCAGAACGGCGTCCAGTTCGCACCAATCAACGCGGACGGGACCGTTGGCGCGTGGACCGCAACGACGGCGTTCACAACCCCGCGGGTGCTTCACACTTCGGTGGCTTACAACGGGTACCTCTACATCATCGGGGGAGGTATCGGCGCCAGCGTACTGAACGACGTCCAGTACGCGCCGATCAACGCGAATGGGACCGTCGGCGCGTGGACCACGACGACGGCGTTCACGACCGCGCGCTACGGCCACACCTCGGTGGCGTACAACGGGTACTTGTACGTCCTGGGGGGGTGTGACTCTGGCGGCAGCAACAAGAAGAACGACGTCCAGTTCGCGCCGATCAACGCCAATGGGAGCCTGGGTGCGTGGACTACCACGACGGCGCTTCCGACCGCGCGCGACAGCTTCGCCTCCTTGGTCTACAACGGGTACCTGTACGTCATCGGGGGGAGCCCCCCAATGAACGACGTCCAGGTCGCGCCGATCAATGCAAATGGGACCGTGGGCGCGTGGACCGCGACGACAGCGTTCCCGACCCCGCGCAACAGCCACACGGCGGTGGCGTGCAACGGCTATCTGTACGTCATCGGGGGGAACAGCGGCTCCCTCCTGAACGACGTCCAGGTCGCGCCGATCAATCTGAATGGGACGGTGGGCGCCTGGACCGCGACGACGGCGCTCACGACCGCGCGCGCGTACCACACGTCGGTGGTGTACAACGGCTGGCTGTACATCATCGGGGGAGGGAGCGCCGGTGGCTACCTGAACGACGTCCAGGTCGCGCCGCTTAGGAATCCGGGGGCCGTGGGTGCCGTGGGCGCGTGGGCCGCGACGACGGCGTTCCCGACCGCGCGCTTCGCCCACGGCTCCGTGGCGTACAACGGCTATCTGTACGTCATCGGGGGGTGGACCGGCAGCAACGTAAACGATGTCCAGTTCGCACCAATCAATGCGAACGGGACCGTCGGCACCTGGACTGCTTCAACCGCGTTCCCGACCCCTCGCAGCGGGCATACTTTGGTTGCCTACAACGGCTATCTGTACGTCCTCGGGGGGAGCAATGGTCTCGGCAGTTCTCTGAACGACGTTCAGTACGCGCCGATCAACGCGAATGGGACCGTGGGCGCGTGGACCGCGACGACCGCGTTTACGACCGCGCGCGAAGGGCACACCTCGGTGGCCTACAACGGGTATCTGTACGTCCTAGGGGGAAGTGGCCCAGGTGGCGTCAGCAAGAAGAACGACGTTCAGTACGCGCCGATCAACGCGGATGGGTCCGTGGGCGCGTGGACCGCGACGACCGCGTTCACGACATCGCGCGACAGCTTCGCCTCCTTGGTCTACAACGGGTATCTGTACGTCATCGGCGGAAGTAGCGCTGGGGGAAACCTCAACGACGTCCAAGTCGCGCCAATCAACGCGAATGGGACCGTGGGCGCGTGGACCGCGACGACGGCGTTCCCGACCCCGCGCTACAGCCACACTTCGGCGGCGTGCAACGGCTATCTTTACGTCATCGGGGGGAACAGCGGCTCCCTCCTGAATGACGTCCAGGTCGCGCCAATCAATCTGAATGGGACGGTGGGCGCCTGGGCCGCGACGACGGCGCTCACGACCGCGCGCACGTACCACAGGTCGGTGGTGTACAACGGCTGGCTGTACATCATCGGGGGGGGGGGCGCCGGTGGCTACCTGAACGACGTCCAAGTCGCGACGCTGCAGACCCCCGCCGCCGTGGCCGTCTGGAGCAAGCTCTTCGACCTGGGCGCCGACGTCAACGTCAACTCGATCCGCATCAATGGGACCGCCGCGTACACGGGGACGGTCCGGCTCCAGTACCGCCTCGCGCCTTCGGCGACGGCGGTCTTCGGCGCGGAGACCGTCGTGGACCCGGTGACGCTGGGGACCCCGGTCAACGTCGCCGCGACGGCGCGGTACGTCTGGGTCCGAGTGACCCTCAAGGACCACACGTCCGTGACGATCAACCCCGACGCCACGAACGCCCGCGATGTGACGGGCATCATCGTAAGCTATGACGCCCTTCCGTCCGCCCCGACCTCGCTCTTCCTGAACGACACGGCGTCCGGTGCGCAGTCAGGGCAGGCCTCGCCGGTGGCGGACATGCCGGACCTGACGCCCGCCTTCAGCGCCGTCCACGGCGATCCGTTCGGCGACGCGGCGAACCGGTACCGGATCCAGGTCTCGACCGACAACACCTTCTCCACCGTGACGCACTGGGACTCGGGCGCCGCGGGAACGGCGATGACGGCCACGGCAAACGGGGCGCGGTGCCTGGACATCCCCTATGCAGGCGCCGCCCTCTCCTTCTCCACCCGCTACTACTGGCGGATCAAGTTCTGGGACACGAACGGCGGCGAAGGGAGCTTCTCGCCGGCCGGGGCCTCCGCCGCGCAGTTTACGACCTCGCCGGTCGTGACCAGCGTCTCGTCGTCCAGCGCGAATGGACTCTACGGCGTCGGCGCGAACATCGACGTCACGGTGAACTTCTCCGAGGCGGTGACGCTCTCCGGAGGCAATCTCCTCGTGACGCTGGACACGGGCGCGGTGGTGGCCATCGCGCCGTTCGGACCGGCCGCCGCGGCGAGCGGAACCTACACGGTCGAGGCTGGGCAGAATTCGGGGGACCTGACGGCGACGAGTCCCCTGGCGCTCTCCGCGGGGACGTTGCGCGACACCGACTCGAACGACGTGAGGCTCCCGATCCCTGCCGGCCAGGACATCGCCGACCTGAAGGCGATCGTCGTCGATGGCGCGGCGCCCACGGTGCCCACGCTGCTGACCCCGTCCGACACGGCCTTCGTGACGACGACAACGCCCACGCTCGACTGGGCCGATTCCACGGATGCGAATGGAGTGCAAGACTACGACGCACAGGTGGACGACGACCCCGGTTTCGGCAGCGTGAACTGGTCCGCGACGGTGGGTTCCTCGACCGCGACCACGAATGCACTTGGCACAGGGGCATTCTCGTGGCGCGTTCGCGCACGGGACCTCGCAGGGAACGTGTCCGCCTGGAGCAGCGTGTGGACCTTCACAGTCGACACGACGACGCCCACGGTGCCGACGCTCCTCTTGCCCGCGAACGCCAACCTGGTGAGCACGGCTACGCCCACGCTTGACTGGACTGATTCCACGGATGCGAATGGAGTGCAAGACTACGACGCACAGGTGGACGACGACCCCGGATTCGGCAGCGTGAACTGGACCGCGACCGTGGCAACCTCGACCGCGACCACAGGGGCCCTCGGCACAGGGACATTCTCGTGGCGCGTCCGCGCGCGGGACCTCGCCGGCAACCTGTCGGCCTGGAGCAGCGTGTGGACCTTCACCGTGGACACGACAGCGCCCACGGTGCCGGCGCTCGTGACGCCGGTCGACGCCGCGTTCCTCACCACGACGACCCCCACGCTGGACTGGGCCGACTCGACGGACGCGAACGGGATCACCGACTACGACGTCCATGTGGACGCTGACGCCGCGTTCACCGTGCCGCTGGAGTGGAGCACGACAGCGGCCCCCTCCACCGTCGTGACGGCCGCGCTGGCCCAGGGCCAGCACTTCTGGCGCGTTCGGGCCCGGGACAACACCGGCAACCTGAGCGCCTGGAGTGTCGTCCGGTCCTTCACTGTGGATACCCTCGCGCCGTCCATCCCGGCGTTGCTCTCCCCCGGCGACGGAGGCCTGGTAGGCACCGCAACGCCGACGCTCGACTGGGCGGACTCCGCCGACGCGAGCGCGGTGGAGGACTACGATGTCCAGGTGGACGACGACCCCGGCTTCGGGAGCCTGAATTGGAGCTCGATTCCCGTCGCCAGCACGGCGACTACGGGGGCCCTCGCGGATGGGACCTGGTACTGGCGCGTCCGCGCCCGTGATGTCCTGGGGAACCTCTCGGCGTGGAGCGTCGGGCGTGGCTTCACAGTCGATACGGTCCTGCCGATCGTGACGAACGTGGCGTCGACGGCGGCGAATGGCGCGTACGGAGCCGGGTCCGTGATCCCGGTCACCGTGACCTTCTCCAAGGTCGTCAACGTGACGGGCACCCCGCAGTTGACGCTGGCGGTCGGCGGGGGCATGCCCGTCAACTACACGTCGGGGACCGGGACGAACACACTGGTGTTCACGTACACGGTGGCGGCCGGTCACAACTCAGCCGACTTGGACTACCAGGCGTCGACGTCTCTCGCCCTGAATGGGGGGACGATGATCGACGCTGCGGAAAACAACGCGACGCTGACACTCCCTGCACCGGGCGCATTCGGGTCCCTGGGGGCGAACAGCGCCATCGTCGTCGACACCGCGGCGCCGACGGTCGTGAACGTCTCCTCGCCTACGGCCAACGGGGTCTACGGGGCCGGGACCTCGATCCCCGTCACCGTGACGTTCTCGGAGGTGGTGACGGTCACGGGCACACCGCGCCTGACGCTCGCGATCGTCGGCGGGACGATCGTGAACTACAGCTCGGGAACGGGGACCAACACGCTGACGTTCGCGTATACGGTGGCGGCCGGTCACAACTCCGCGGACCTCGACTACCTGGCGACCGGTTCGCTTTCCGCGAACGGGGGGACGATCCGCGACGCGGCGTTAAACAACGCCACCCTGACCTTGCCGGCTCCGGGCGCGGCCGGGTCCCTCGGCGCGAGCAAGGCGCTCGTGATCGACACGGTGGCACCGAACGCGCCGACACTGGTGTCGCCCGCGAACGGCTCGCTCGGAAACTCCGCGACGGCGGCCCTCGACTGGACCGACTCCGTCGATTCGAGCGGGATTCAGGGATACGAGGTCCAGGTCGACTCGGACACCCTGTTCTCCGCCCCGCTGGAGTGGAGCGGGCTGGTCGTCCCGTCGACCGCGGTCACAGGCGCGCTCCCCGAGGGACCCCATGCCTGGCGCGTGCGCGCGCTTGACGTGGCCGGCAACGCCTCGGCGTGGAGCGGCGCGAGGACCTTCACGACCGACCTCACGGCACCGCCTACCCCGGTCCTTTTGACGCCCTCCGACGCGGGTCTGGTGACCGCGACCAGTCCTGCGCTCGACTGGGCCGACTCGGTGGACCCGAGCGGTATCCAGAACTACCAGGTCTACGTCGACGCGGACGCGGCGTTCACGGCTCCGTACGAATGGAGCGGGACGCCGGCGGCGTCAACGACGGCCACGGGGGCGCTCGCCTCTGGCACGCACTACTGGCGCGTGTCCGCTTGGGACCTCGCGGGGAACCTCTCGGGGTGGAGCACCGTGCGCAGCTTCGTCGTCGATACGACTCCGCCGGGCGTGCCGACCCTGGTCTCGCCCGCCAACGGGGCGGCCGTTGGGACCTCCACGCCGACGCTCGACTGGACCGACTCCGCGGATGCGAACGGCATCCAGAACTACGACGTCCAGGTCGACCTGGATTCGGCGTTCTCGGCGCCGCAGGAGTGGACCGGGACGGTCGTTCCGTCGACCGCGGTCTCCGGGGCGCTGCCAACGCTCGTTCACTACTGGCGCGTGCGGGCCCGGGACAACGCGGGCAACGTATCGGGCTGGAGCGGGTCCAGGAGCTTCACGATCGACACGACGGCGCCCGCGGTTCCGACGCTTCTGACCCCGTCGGACGGGGCCCTTTCGAACACGCCGACACCCACGCTCGACTGGTCCGACTCCAGCGATGCGAGCGGGATCCAGGGATACGAGGTGCAGGTGGACGCGGACGCCGGTTTCTCGGCCCCGCTGGAGTGGAGCGGGGCGCCCGTTCCCTCGACGGTCGTATCGGGCGCGCTCGCCGAAGGGGCCCACTTCTGGCGCGTCCGGGCTCTCGATCGCGCCGGGAACTCCTCCGCGTGGACGGCGGCGAGGACGTTCACGACCGACCTCACGGCGCCTCCGGCGCCCGCCCTCCTGACCCCCCCGGATGGGGGCCTCCTCAACACGAGCACGCCGACGCTCGACTGGACGGACTCCGCAGACCTGAACGGCATTCAGAACTACCTGGTCCACGTCGACGCGGACGCCGCGTTCACGGCTCCGTACGAGTGGAGCCGGACGCCGGCGGCGTCGACGATCGTCGCAGGGCCGCTCGCCCCCGGGACGCACTACTGGCGCGTGGCCGCGCGGGACCGCGCGGGAAACGTCTCCGCGTGGAGCGCCGTGCGCAGCTTTGGAGTCGACCGGACTCCGCCGACCATCCCGACCCTGGTCTCTCCCGCGAACGGGGCGCTCGTGGGGACCTCCGCCCCGACGCTCGACTGGACCGACTCCACGGACGCGAACGGGATCCAGGTGTATGACGTGCAGGTCGACGCGGATCCGGCCTTCGCGGCGCCCCAGGAGTGGACCGGCGCCGTGGCGCCCTCGACCGAGGTGACGGGCGTTCTGACGGACGGCCTGCACTATTGGCGCGCACGCGCCCTCGACCCCGCGGGGAACGCATCGGGCTGGAGCGCGACACGGAGCTTCACGGTGAACCTCGGTCCGACCGTGCCCGACCTTGTCTCACCCCTCGATGGGGCGTTCCTGTCAGCGACGACGGTCGCGCTCGACTGGTCGGACTCGACGAGCGGGCTCGGGATCCAGGACTACGACGTCCAGGTGGACGCGGACGCCGCATTCACGGCGCCGTCCGAGTGGAGCTCCACGGTCGTCCCGTCGGCCGCGGTCACCGGGACGCTTCCGTCGGGGATGCACTTCTGGCGGGTCAGGTCCAGGAACAACGCGGCCGTAGTGTCGGCCTGGAGCGTGACGCGGTCGTTCCGGGTGGACACGACAGCGCCCATCGCCGGTAGCGTCAACGACGGCGTCGGGGCGGACATCGATGCGCAGGGGTCCACGTCCAGGATCGACGCAAGCTGGTCCGGCTTCTCGGACGCCCAGAGCGGCGTCACGGGCTACGAGTGGGCCATCGGGACGACGCCGGGAGGCGTCGACGTGCAGGGCTTCATCTCCATCGGCCTCGCGGCGAGCGCCACGAACGGAGGCCTGGGCCTCGTCCAGGGCACGACCTACTTCGTCACGGTCCGCGCAACGAACGGAGCCGGTTCGACCTCAATGGCCGGTTCGGACGGCGTGACCGTGCGCACCGGGTGGAACTCCGCGGGGAGCATGGCGGCGACCCGATCCTACCTCACCGCGACGCTCCTTCCCGACGGCAGGGTGCTCGTCGCCGGGGGGAATGCGAACGGCTTCAACGCGCTCACGAGTTGCGAGATCTTCGATCCGTCCAAGGGCGCGTGGTCGGCCACCGGCCCGCTCATTTCGGCCAGGCACCTCCATACGGCGACGCTGCTTCCAGACGGCCGGGTGCTGGCCGTCGGGGGGCAGGACGGCGCCAGCGCAAGCTCCTCCTGCGAGCTCTACCAGCCCTCGACGGGTACGTGGGGCGCGACAGCCCCGCTGACCGGCGCGAGGCTCTTCCACACGGCGACCCTCCTCCGCGACGGACGCGTGCTGGTCGTGGGAGGTCAGCTCGGAGGAGTGGGGAGCTCGATGGCGGGCTGCGAGGTCTACGACCCGTCCACGGGGTTGTGGTCGCCGACGGGCAACCTTGCTACGGGCAGGTCGATTCACTCCGCCGCCCTGCTGCCGAACGGAAAGGTGCTCGTCGTCGGCGGTCAGGACTCGAGCGGGACGCCCCTCACCGCCTGCGAGGTGTACGACCCCGCGCTTGGCACCTGGTCGGGCACCGGACCGCTGACCGCCGGGCGGTATCAGCACACGACGACGCTCGTCGCGAACGGGAAGGTGCTTGCGGTCGGAGGCTCGCCCGGCCCGCTGGCGGCATGCGAGATTTACGATCCCGCGATCGGCACGTGGTCGGCCACCGGCGCGCTCTCCACGGCACGCGGGGAGCACTCCGCGACCCTGCTGCCCAACGGACGACTCCTGGTCGCCGGAGGCAAGGCGGGTCCCGCGTTGGAGGGCTGCGAGCTCTACGACCCCGCGAGCGGCACCTGGGCCGCCACGGCGTCGCTCTCCACGGCAAGGTACGTCCACACGGCGACGCTCCTTGCGACCGGGCGAGTGCTGGTCGCAGGGGGGGGCGGCGGAGGCCCGCTGTCGAGCGCAGAGCTGTTCGACCCCGATGGCGGCGCCTGGACGGGCACCGGCCCGCTCGGCGCCGCCCGACAGGCCCATACGGCGACCCTGCTAGCGACCGGCCGGGTTCTGGTGGCCGGCGGGGGTGACCCGGGGCTCTCGACGTGCGAGCTGTACAACCCGTCGGCCGGGACGCTCGCCGCGACCGGTTCGATGGGAGGCGCGAGGCACCTCCACACGGCGACGCTCCTCGCCGACGGAGACGTGCTCGTCACGGGCGGGCAGTTCGGGGCCAACTCCCTCACGAGCTGCGAGGTCTACGACGCAGCGACCGGGACCTGGTCGCCCACGGGGCCGCTCGGAGTCGCCAGGTTCTATCACAGCGCCACGAAGCTGCGCGACGGGAGGGTCCTTGTCGCCGGGGGAATCGGGGCGGGGACCACGTGCGAGCTATACGACCCGTCCACGGGGACCTGCTCCGCGACCGGCCCGCTGGCCCAGAGCCGTCTTCTCCACACGGCGACGCTGCTTCCCGACGGGAGGGTGCTGGTCACGGGCGGACAGGACTCGGGGGCCTGGAGGGCCTCCTGTGAGGTGTACGACCCGGCGACGGGGACGTGGTCGACCACGGGGGCCTTGGCCGCCGCCAGGGACCGTCACGCGGCCGTCCTCCTGCCAGGTGGGGACGTCCTTGTGATCGGTGGAAACAACGGCGCGAGCCACCTCTCCTCGTGCGAGGCGTTCGACCCGGGCACCGGGACGTGGTCCCCCGCCGGGGCGTTGAACACAGCCAGGCAGGAGTGCACGGCGACGCTGCTCGTGGACGGGCGAGTCCTCGCCGCGGGCGGCAAGGACAACGGCTCGACGATCCACTCGAGCTGCGAGGAGTACGACCCCGCGACGGGGGCTTGGTCGGCGAGCGCGCCGATGGCGATCGCGCGATACGCGCACACCTCGACGTTCCTTCCGAGCGGGAAGGTGTTCGTGGCCGGGGGCCACCCGGGCCCCCTGTCGACCTGCGAGCTGTACGACTCCGTCGGCGCCGTGCCGCCAGGCTCGCGATCCGTGGTCACGAGCGTGAACGGGTCCACGAGCTTCCCGGTGGGTGTCGCATCCGGAAGCGCCATCGTCCTTGCGGGCTCCGGTTTCCGCGGCATCTCCGAGGCGAGCGGGGGGGCCTGCGGCCGGAACTCGGCGTCGGACCATCCGGTCGTCCTGTTGCGGGGGCTCGGCTCCCGCGACGGAAACGGCTGGGGGGGCGCGGACGAGCGGATCTGGGTCCTGTCAGCGACCGGCTGGTCGGCCGGCACCGGCGCGAGCGTCCTGCTGCCTCCCGCCGCAGGCGTCGGCGACGGACAGTACCTCCTCTTCGTCCTCGTGAACGGGATCCCGAGCGAGGGAAGGGCGCTTCGGATCGACTCGACGCCGCCGACCGTGCCCGTGCTCGCGTCGCCGGCGAACGCCGCGCTCTTCGGCGCAGGGATCGTGACCCTGGACTGGAACGACTCGCTGGACGCCCTGAGCGTCGTCCAGGACTACGACGTCCAGGTGGACGACGACCCCTTGTTCGGCAGCGTCAACGGGTCGACGACCGTGGCGGCCTCGACGGCAGCGACGGCCCCCCTGGCCGACGGCGCCTGGTCCTGGCGCGTGCGGTCGCGGGACGCTCTCGGAAACACCTCCGGCTGGAGCGCCACGCGGACGTTCACCGTGGATACGGCGGCGCCGTCGGCTCCCTTGCTCCTGGACCCCGCCGAGGGCGCCATTCTGGGAACCACGACGCCGACGCTGGATTGGGGGGACGCGGTGGACGGCTCCGGCATTCAGAACTACGACGTCCAGGTGGACGGCGATGCGGCCTTCACGGCCCCGCAGGAGTGGAGCGGGGCAGTCATCCCCTCCAGCGCGGTGACGGGGGCCCTGCCCCAGCGGCTGCACTTCTGGCGGGTCCGTGCGAGGGACGTCGTGGGAAACCTCTCGGCCTGGAGCCCGGCGAGGAGCTTCCGCAACGATGCGACGGCGCCGACGACGCCCGTCTTGCTCACTCCGGCGGACGTCGCCATCCTGGGCGCCACGTCGCCGACGCTCGATTGGAGCGATTCGACCGACCCTGAGGGGATCGTGGACTACGAGGTGCAGGTCGACGACGTCGACACCTTCTCGATCCCGCTCGAGTGGAGCGGGGCGCCCGCGGTCTCGCTCGCGACGACCGGCGCGCTGCCGGACGGGGCGCACTTCTGGCGGGTGAGGGCCCGCGACGGCACAGGCATCCTCTCCGCCTGGAGTTCGACCCGGAGCTTCACGACGGACACGGTCGCGCCTCCGGCTCCGGCGCTCCTGACGCCCGTGGATGGCGCCGTCCTGGGCGCCGCTGCGCCCGCGCTCGATTGGACCGACGCCGCGGACCCGAGCGGGATCTTGGACTACGACGCCGAGGTCGACGACGCCGGCGCCTTCTCCCTGCCCCTTGAATGGGGTTCTACGGTGTCGCCCTCTACGGCCACGACCGGCCCCCTGGGGGAGGGGACCCACTTCTGGCGCGTCCGCGCGCGCGACCGCGCCGGCAACGCGGGCGGCTACAGCGCCATCCGACAGTTCACCATCGACCAGACGGCCCCCACGGTGCCCGCGAATGCCGTCGTGTCGCCGAACGGCGGGGAGGACCTCCAAGGCGGGTCCGTGGTGACGATCACCTGGAACAACTCCTCGATCGTGGACGCGAACCTCGGGCCGCTGCCGATCACGCTCGGGTACTCGACCGACGGCCTCGTGTGGACACCCATCGCGACGGGCGAGGCGAACGACGGCGCCTACCCATGGACGGTTGCGTCGATCAACTCCTCCGCGGTCCGCGTCCGGCTGACGGCCACGGACCTGGCGGGGAACTCAGCGAGCGACATGAGCGACAACGTGTTCATCGTAGGATCGGCGGCGGCGGGGGAGATAGTGGTCGGCCTTGGGGACGTGGCGAACGACGGGTGGTTCGAGACCTTCCGCTACGCGCCCGCGGAGTGCGTCCCCTTGACCTTCAACCGCCTGCCGTGGGGCGCCTACAACGCCCAGAACGGCGAGACGCGTCCTGCCTGCGGCGACGTCGACGGGGACGGGTTCGATGAGGTCGTCGTCGGGCTGGGCCGGTACACGACCGAGGGCGGATTCATCGCGATCCTGGACGACGCGCGCTTCGATCACGCCCTGATCGCGTGGATCAGGCTCCCGTGGAGCAGCTACAACTCCGCCGTCGCGGCCACGAGGCCGGCGTGCGGGGACCTCGACGGGGACGGGAGAGCGGAGATCGCCGTAGGGCTCGACGCCTTCCCCCCCGCGGGAGGCCTCGTCGCGGTCTTCGAGGACGCCGCGGCAGGCTTCCTGTTCCAGCGGTGGCTCCGCATCCCCCACACGATGTACAACCTGACGAACGGAGAGACTCGTCCGGCGCTCGGCGACATCGACGGGGACGGGCGCGACGAGCTGCTCGTGGGGACGGGGACCTACACGCCCAGCGGAGGGTGGATCGCCAAGATCGATGATGCGTCCACCGCCTACGCCCTGGCCGGCTGGCTGCGACTCGATTGGTCGGCGTACAACTCGGCGGACGGGGGCGTGTGGGTGTCCGCGGGCAACCTGGACGCCGACGCGCGGGCCGAGATCGTCGTCGGGACGGAGCGTTATCCCACGGACGGCGGGAGGATGCGCATCTTCGACGACGCCGTCGCAGGCCATGTCGGGCTGGCGTGGAGGAAGATCGACTGGCCCGCCTACAACGATGCGGTCGGCGAGACCCACCCCGTATGCGGCGACCTCGACGGGGACGGCCTCGCAGACATCGTCGTCGGGTTCGCCTCGTTCCCGTCCAACGGCGGCAACTTCGCCGTGCTGAACGATCTCCTGGGCGGACTCGCGCTCCAGGGATGGGGCAGGGTGCAGTGGCCGGACTACAACGACCTGAACGGAGAGACTTGGCCGGCGGTCGGGAACATCCGGTAGATTCCCGACGCCGAAGTGAGGGGAACCATGCGAACGCTCGCAATCCTCGTCCTGGCGGCCGCGCCGTTGGCCGCCCTGGATGGGCCCAGTCCCGAGATCACCATCCAGCAGGTCCAGGGCGAGGAGGTGGAATTCCGGACGGACTCCAAGTCCCCCTGGGAGGCCGCGGCGCCCGGGAAGAAGCTCCGCGCCGGCTCGCAGGTCTGCACCGGGGTCTCCAGCGAGGTGATCCTCTCGTTCGGCGATGGCAGCGCGGCGATCGTGCGCGAGCTCTCCATGCTCACCGTCATCGCGTTCGAGCTGCGCGGGGACGAGCTGATCGCCCAGGTGAAGATCAACCCCGGGGTGTGCGAGGTCTCGGTCAAGGAGCTGCCGCAGTACAGGACCAACTTCGAGGTCTCCACGCCCCGTCTGACGGCCTCCGTGCGCGGTTCGGTGGGCCACTTCGAGGCGTACGGAGACGAGGTCCCCGACGTGGCGGACAGCCGCGAGGGGACCTGGACCATGGGGACGGGCTCCGGCCAGGGGCGCACGCTGACCCAGGGGGCCGCGTCGAACTCAAACAACGCGGCGCCGGTCGACGTGGCCACCGCGGGGACGCTGGCGAGCATCTCGCCCGTGGGCGCGACGATCAACGAAACCGGCAACACCTACCAGTGGACGTTCGTCAACGAGGGCGCGGAGGTCATCTCGAGCGACCTCTCCCCCCAGCGTGGCACGGGGCGGCCCGAAGGGGGCGGTGGCGGTCCGCCTCCCCCCGTTTTGCCCACGTCGGAGCATGACCTCGGCCACCTCGTCCTGGACCTGGCGGAGGTCGGCCGGCACGTGCAGTTCGACCCGATCGGCCAGGGCAACGAGGCGGACCTCGTCTCCTGGCACGAGACCCTCCACGAAGAGAGCGGCGGCGCGCGCGTGATGGTGGACCGGATCATCCAGGACGCCCACGACGACCTCCACGCCGACCCCGCGGGGCTGGGCGCGGCCAACGCGGCCCTGTTCGCCGCGCGCGAGGCCGATTTCCACGACGACGGCTCGGGCTTGGGCTTCGACGCCTGGTCCGCGAACACGCGCACGCTTGCCGACGCGTCCCACCTGGGCACGGTCCCCGAGGCCCAGACCGGGCAGATGATGATCGCCGCCGAGAACGTGAGCTGGCATCAGGCGAACTATGCCCTGCCGGAGGGGGACTTCCCCGGCTCGTACGACCACGATCATGCCCTCTTCCACTCGCAGGTGATCGACCCGCTCGCGGCGAACCTCGCGACTCAACCGTTCGGTACGTTCGTCCAGGGGTACCAGGACACCATGGACGACCTCTGGCACGCGAACATGGGGGTCGAGCAGAACCCGAGCCAGCAGGACCCGATCGCGCCGCTGCACAATCATCTTCACGACACGCTCGACAAGGTCGACAATGACGCCGCAAGCGCCACGGGGAATTGACGTCCTTCATCGATGTCTCAACGAGCGAAAAGAGGCCTGACCGGGCTGGCGATCGGCCTGGGAGCGACGCTCGTCGTCCTCCTGGGGATGGGGATCGCCACCTACCAGACCTTCGAGCTCCGGCTCCTTGACGTCCGCTTCGCGCTCCGTCCCCCCGTCCCCCAGACGGACCGCCTGCTGCACATCGACATCGACGACCAGAGCGTGAACGCCCTGGGGCGGTGGCCGTGGCCGCGCAGGACGCATGCGACATTCGTCTCGACGCTCGCGGAGCTGGACCCGCGGGCGATCGTCTTCGACGTGGAGTTCCCCGACCCGTCGGAGCCCTCCTACGACACGGTCCTCCTTCGCGAGAACGTCGACTCGACGCTGCGGTCGATCTCCCAGGGGCTCGTCCAGCTCGGCCAGGAGTCCGAGGCCGCGCGCGAGGCGATGGTCACGGCGGTCGGACGCGCCCAGACCGACGACGACCGGGTCTTCGCCCGGGCGATCGCCCGCGCGGGCAACGTTTATCTCCCCATCTCCTTCGAGCCCGAGGGGAGTCCGGCGCTCGATCCGGAGCGGATGCGCAGGATTGAGGGGTTCGTGACGGCCCAGTTCCGCGCAGGCATCCCGGAGATCGCGGGGAAGCTGGGGATCGGGGCGGACGAGGTGGAGCGCTGCATTACCCTGGTGCGCGAGGAGATCGCCTACGGCTACGCGCTGGAGGCGTTGCGCAAGGACGTCGCGCTGACGGATGAGGCGATCTGGGCGGGGCTTGCTGGAGGGAGCGACGAGCCGCTTTCGTCCGGCTCGGTCAACGCCAGTGTGGTGCGCCAGGCATGTCGCATGGCGCGCGCGGTCCGCCTCATGGAGACCAAGGCGACGCTGCCGATCCCGACCGAGGCGCTGGAGGAGCCCTTCCCGGTTCGCCGGACGTTCGCTCCGGTGCCGTGCCTGGCTGAGGCGGCCCGGGGCGGCGGGTTCGTGTCCGTCCGCGCCGACCCGCTTGACGGGAAGATGAGGCGGCTGAAGGTCCTCTGGGAGGCGGATGGACGGGTGCATGCCCACCTGATGCTCGGCGTGTCGATGGACGTCCTCGGGGTGCCGCCGGAGGGCGTGCGGATCGAGGAGGGGCCGACGCTGGTCCTCCAGCCCGCCGATGCCCCTGAGGTCCGGCTGCCGCTCGACGACCTGGGCCAGGCGATCGTCGATTGGGTCCCCGGGGAGTGGGCGCGATTCTACGGCCCCCATCTCCCGTACAGCCGCGTCGTGAGCCTCGCCCGGATGCACGTGGAGATTGGGAGGCTCCTCGAGTCGGCGATCCTGCGCCAGGAGCTCCCGGTAGACCTGGCGGAGTGGCGGCGGAGGATCTCGGCGCTCGCGCCGGGCGAGGCGCGCGACCCGTCAGACTCCGTGACGTCGGGCGAACGGGGGCTCTCACGGATTCGGGAGCTCGAGGCGGAGATGGAGGCGGCCGTGGAGGCCGAGGTCCGGCGACTCGATCAGGAGATCGCGGGGCTCGGGGAGGGCGGCGGTCGCGCGTACCGCAGCTTCCTCAAGGCGGCGCGGGAGGCGGTCGGTGGGGCGCTTGCGGCGGTGCAGGGGATCCGGAAGGAGGCCGCGGCGCTGGAGGAGGAGCTCCGATCGAGGGTCCGCGGGAAGGTGTGCGTGATCGGGGCGAGCCACTTCGGCAGCACGGACATCAAGGCCACGCCGTTCTATGCGGAGTTTCCGGCGGTCTCGCTGCAGTCGAGCCTGTTCAACATGGTGGAGAGCCGGTCCCGTCTGCGCCGGGCGGCCCCTTCGGTCAGCCGGATGGCCGTCCTCCTGGTGGGGCTGTTCGTGTCCCTGGTGTCGATCTCGGCCGGGCCGATCCGGGCGGGGCTCATGAGTCTCGGGGTCCTGTTCGTGTACCTGGTCGCGGGCTCTTGGGTGTTCTTCCAGCAGGGGCTGTGGGTCGACTTCGTGGGGCCGATCCTGGCCGCGGCGCTGGGCTACACGGGGATCATCGCCCACCGAGGGCTCATGTCAGCACAGGACCGGAAGGAGGTCGAGGCTCTCTGGGGGCAGTACGTCTCCCCGGGCGTGGTGGACCTGATGCTCAAGCACCCGGAGATGCAGCGCATCTTCGCGGAACGGCGACTGGTTACGACGCTCTTCTCCGACGTGAGCGGGTTCACGGCGGAGTGCGAGCGCCTCCCGGCCGAGACGGTGCGCGACCTGATCAACTCCTACCTCGAGGAGATGTCGACGCCGATCCTGGAGCGGAGCGGGTACCTGAACAAGTACGAGGGGGACGCGATCATGGCGTGCTGGGGGGCGCCGATCTCCCAGGGGGACCAGGCGGTGCAGTCCTGCCTCGCGGCGATCGAGATGATGGAGAAGCTGAAGGTCCTTCAGCGGAGGTTCCTGGAGGAGGGCCTGCCCCTGATGCACACGCGCATCGGGATCAACACCGGGCATGTGCTTGTCGGGAACTTCGGTTCGAACCGGAAGTTCGACTACACGGTGATCGGTGACCACGTGAACCTCGCGAGCCGTTTGGAAGGCGCGAACAAGTCGTTCCAGACCGCCATGCTGATCAGCGAGGCCACGCGGGAGTCGGCGCGCGAGGTGATCGAGGTCAGGAGCCTGGGGAAGGTCCGCGTGCAGGGGCGCGACCAGCCGGTCGTCATCCACGAGCTGCTGGGGAGGAAGGGGGAGCTCTCCGAGGCCCAGCGGGCGGTGCGCGAGCGATTCGAGGGGGCGCTGGACGCCTTCATGCGGGCGAACTGGCAGGAGGCGACGGCGGGGTTCCGGGGCGTCCTGGAACTGGCGCCGCTCGACGGCCCTTCCCGGTTCTACCTCTCCCGGATCGCCGAGCTCTCCGTGAAGAGCCTCCCGGAGGGCTGGGACGGCGTCGTCGCCCTGGAGACGAAGTAGCGGTCCCACGCGCCCGGATCCTCGGTGCGCCGCTGTCCTCTTCGTCGACCGGAATCGTTGACACCGGTCGCCGGCCGCATAGAATTTCTCGTCCCGCGGGGGGAGGGTGTCGCGGCGGAAGGTGATCGGGACCGGAAGGAGCAGTTCCAGGCTCTCCAGGCGCTCGCGTTCCTGGGGAACATCGGGTTCATCGTCGCCGCCGCGGTCCTCATGGGCTACTTCGCCGGGACGTGGCTCGACAAGAAGCTCGGAACCGCTCCCTGGCTCCTCCTCACCTGCATGATCCTCTTCCTGGCCGGGGCCGCGCTCGAAGCATGGCGCGTCCTCCAACGGTTCCTGGGTCCCCATGGTGACGACAGAACGCGAAACCCCCCGCGTCCTCCCGCCCCTCGTGGATGAGGGTTTCCCGGGCCGCACGACGCGCACCTCCATCCTGTTCTCGGTCATCGTCTGCGTCTTCATGTTCCTCTGGGAGATCCGCCGTCAGGCCTCTTCGCTCCTCGAACGGCACGCGATCTCCATCGGCTTCGCCGCCGGCGCCGCGATCATCATCGCCGCCTTCGCAGTCCTCATCTGGGGCGTCCGGAGCGTCATCCGCACGCCCGAGGAGGGGAAGCCTCGCCGCCCTGGCCTCCTGGTTGCAGTAATCGTCCTCCAGCTCCCCGTAATCGGCGCAGCCATGTACGGGAGCCTCGTCTACCTCAAGGTGAACGTATTTGCCATGGTGGCAGGCCTTTCGGTGTGGTTCTTCGTCGCGATCCTCAAGGTCGCGTCGATCCTCCTGATCGGTCCGCGCCAGACGAAGTGACCCCGAGGTCCCAGGCGGGACCCATCGGTCAAGGCGAAGTCGATGGACATCAAGCTGGAAAACCCGGACTTCATCCTCTTCCTGTTGGGAGAGAAAGAGTACCACCATTGGGTCGTCTGGGTGCCGGTGGTCATGTCGCTGCTCGTCGGCGTCGCGCTTGTCCTTTGGGCCACGATGGTCGCCGGCAGGCTCGAGAAGGTCCCCGGGCGGGCGCAGAGCTTCACGGAGTCGATCGTCGAGGGGCTGAGCAACTTCTTCTACGGCGTGCGCGGCGAGCACGCCCACCGCTACGTCCCGCTGCTCGGGTCGTTTTTCCTCTACATCCTCCTGATGAACTACTGGGCCATGATCCCTGGAATGGGCGCCGCCACGAGCAAGCTGTCCACGACGGTCGGCCTCGCGATGGTCGTCTTCTTCGTGACCCACTACGAGGGGATCCGCGCCCACGGCCTGGGAGGGTACCTCAAGCACTTCGTCGGCGACCCCTGGTGGCTCGCGCCGATCATGTTCCCGATCCACGTGGTGGGGGAGTTTGCGCGACCGCTGTCGCTCTCCCTGCGCCTCTTCGGCAACATCATGGGCGAGGACACGCTCATCGCGGTGATCGTGTCGCTCGGCGCCTTCCTCTTCACGCTGATCAAGGTCCCGCTGCCGTACCAGTTTCCGCTCTACTTCCTGGGGCTCCTGGCGGGGCTGATCCAGGCGGTCGTCTTCTCGCTCCTCTCGGCGATCTACATCGGCGGCGCCGTCGGCGCCTTCGAAGAGCATGGCGGACATGACGAGGGGCACGAGGAAAAGCACGCTCACTAGGATCTTCCAGACTCCTTTTTTCGGAGGATAGACATGCTCGGAACGTATCTGGCACTGCTCGCCGTGGCGATCGGCTTCGGCGTGGCGCTCGCTGCGATGGGCAGCGCGTACGGCCTCGGAAAGGCGACCGCGGCGGCGCTCGAGGCCACGGGGCGGCAGCCCGAGGCGGCGGGGAACATCCGCACGAGCCTCATCATCGGAGGCGCCCTCATCGAGGCCCTCACGATCTACTCGCTGCTCGTCGCGATCCTGCTCTGGACGAAGCTCCCGGGCACGGAAGACGTCATGAAGATGACCTTCGGCGCCAAGTAGTCGCCCTCCGGAGAGACAGCCGTGGGCGAGACGCTCAAGCAATTCCCGTTCTTCTTCGACCCCAGGGTCGCCCTGGCGCAGGCGGCGGGCTTCGTCGTCTTCTACCTGCTCCTGAAGCGATTCCTGTTCGACCCCGTGCTCCGCTTCGTGCGGCACAGGGACGAGGAGATCCAGTCCTCCGTCCGCAAGGTGGAAGAGGGCCGGAAGGAGGTCGAGGCGCTCTCGGCGAGGTACGCCGAGGCGATCGGGA